>NZ_JAKZKW010000001.1:300000-600000 GCF_022808695.1 Fundidesulfovibrio soli | reverse complement strand
AATGAGAGCTTTTCTTGCCCTTGAGGACGGCACCTGGTTTGAAGGCGCCTCTTTCACCGGTTCGGGCCGCGCAGGCGGCGAAGTCATCTTCAACACCGGAATGACCGGCTACCAGGAGGTCCTCACCGACCCCTCCTACACCGGCCAGATGGTGTGCATGACCTACCCCCATATAGGCAACTACGGCGTCAACCTGGAGGACGTGGAGTCCGACCGCGTCCGGGTTGCATCGTTCATCGTCAAGGAGTGCTGCAAGGTCCCCTCCAACTGGCGCGCCAAGGAGAGCCTGCCCGCCTACCTGGAGCGACACGGCGTCATGGGCATCGAGGGCATCGACACCCGCGCCCTGACCCGCCACCTGCGCCTGCACGGCGCACAGCGCGGCATCATCTCCACCGAGTGCACCGATCCGCAGGATCTGGTCCGCCAGACCCGCGAACTGCCCTCCATGGAAGGCCTGAACCTCGCCGACGCGGTGACTCCCAAGGAACCCTACGTCTGGGAGAACGGCAGGCCCCGCACCGTGACCCTCAAGCCCGACGGAAGCTACGACTGGCCCGGCTCCGGCCCGCGCGTGGTGGCTTTCGACTGCGGCATCAAGTGGAACATCCTGCGCCTGCTGGTTGCCCAGGGGCTCGACCTGCTGGTGGTGCCCGCCTTCTTCACCGCCGAACAGGTGCGCAAGCTGAACCCCGAATCCATTTTCCTCTCCAGCGGCCCCGGCGACCCGGCCGCCCTGACCGACATGGTGCACGCCACCAGCCTGCTGGTGAACGACTACCCCACGGCGGGCATCTGCCTGGGCCACCAGCTGCTTGGCCTGGCCCTCGGCGGCAGGACCTACAAGCTCAAGTTCGGCCACCACGGCCTGAACCACCCCGTGAAGGAAATCGCCACCGGGCACATCGAGATATCTTCACAGAACCACGGCTTCTGCGTGGACCTGGCCAGCCTGGACAACGTGGAGATGACCCACGTGAACCTGAACGACAACACGCTGGAAGGTTTCGCGCACACCAAGAAGCCCATCATCGCCATCCAGTACCACCCCGAAGCCGGGCCCGGGCCTCACGACAGCCGGTCCTTCTTCGTCCGTTACAGGGAGATGTTGCGCAGGGAGCTGGGACGCTAAACACCGCCAGGAAGGTGGGACATGTCCGCCGAACTCACCAAGGCCAGGAAACAGATCAGCGAGGTCAACTCGTACCTCAAGCAGTTGAAGCCGCTCCCAGCGGTGAACGCACTGTACGAGGCTGTATCCGCCATCCTCAAGGCCCCCTTGATGAAGGCCGAACGCGACGAGTTCGGCAAGCTCATCGAACAGGCCGTGTACCAGCTCAACAACAACCGGACGCTGCGCAAGCTGTATCCGTTGATCATCCCCTACGTGGCCGGGGACGAGAAGGGCCTCCTTGAAGTCCTGCGGGAGCTGCTGCGCGCGCTGCAGGCCAACACGGTTGAGGAAGCCAAGGACCAGATGGAGGGCCGCTCCAAGCGCCGGGCCGAAGGCATCGCCCTGGGCCTGCAGCAGCTTGAGGCCAAGGAGTTCGACCAGGCCCGCAAGACCTTCGCCTCCCTGTGCCGGGAGTTCCCCAACGACGCCGAGCTGCGCGCCGAAATCGCGGAGATATACATCCAGGCCGAGATGTTCCAGGACGCCTTCGGCTTCCTGGACGAAGCGCTCAGCTTAAGCCCCGACCAGCTCAGGCTCTACAACCGTATCGGCATCGTGCTGCGCAAGCTCGGCCAGTTCGAGCTGGGCGAGAAGTACTTCATGCGCGCCGTGAACTACGCCAAGGACGACCCCAACCTCTATTTCAACCTGGGCCGCCTTTATATCGACTGGGAACGCTGGGACAAGACCGAGAAGGCCGCCAAGCTGGCGCTCAAGCTCGACCCGGAGTTCGTGCAGGCCCAGAAGATGCTCTCCTTCGCCTTGAACAAGCAGGGCAAGGGAGCCTAGGGGCCCGTGCCGCCCGCACGGGTGGACGTGCTGATCCTCGGCGGCGGCCTGGCCGGGCTGCGCGCCGCGCTGAGCTGCCTGAAGGCCGCCCCCGGCCTGCGGGTGGCGGTCGTCTCCCTCGCCTCAATCCCTTCCGGCTCCTCCTTCGCCAACCGAAACGACGCCCTGGGCGTCCACGTCTGCTTGAACGACTCCGAGCGCGAACAGTACGTGCGCGAGGTACAGTCCCTGAACCGGGGCCAGGCCTTTCTCGATCCGCGACTGCTCGCCATCCAGGCGGAGGAGGGCGAGGCGCGGCTGGCCGACCTGATCGAGCTGGGCCTGCCCTTCGAGCGCGACGAACGCGGCGGGCTGGTCCCCCGTTCCTCCTGCTTCTCCCCCGATTCCAGACGTGCGTATGTGTTCAAGGGCCTGGAGCGCGCCTGGGGCTGCTTCCGTTCGCGGCTGGAGGCCCTGGGCTGCCTGTTCGTCCCTGGTTTCCAGCCTATTGCGATTCGGGGCGGGACGGATCCCGGCGCGTTGCTGCTGCCCCTGGGCGGCGGGGCGGCCATCCCGGTGCGGGCGGGGGCCGTGGTCGTGGCCCTGGGCGGGCCTGCGAGGCTGTTCCGGCACACCATGGCAGGGCCGGGCGTGCCCGGGTATGGCCACGGGTTGCTGGCGAGCGCAGGGGCTGACATGGCCAATTGCGGATACCTGCAATTCATGTGGGGCACGGTGCCGGGGAAGCGCTTCTTCCAGCCCGGGGACTGGAGCGGTGCGGACCCGGCGCTGGCCGCGCCCCGGCGGGGGCATTGCCCGTTCGGCTACAGGCTGGAGGATTCGGCCGTGGATTTGGCCCTGGCCGCGATGATGGAGCCGGACGGCACGGTGCCGCTGGAAGAGGGGCGCGTCGCGCCCATGGCCCACGCCAGCAACGGCGGGGCAGTGATAGACGAATGGGCGCAGACCAGCGTGCCGGGCCTGCTGGCCTGCGGGGAGTGCGCCACGGGGATGCACGGGGCAAACCGCATCGGCGGGGGCATGGTGCTGGCCACGCAGGTGTTCGGGCACAGGGCGGGTGTGCGGGCGGTGGAGCTGGCGCATGGGGAGGATTGCGGGCGCGGCCCGGCCTGGGAGGCTCCCGTCATCGACCGGAGGGAACGGATAGAGGGGCTGCGCTGGCTGGCGAAGGGGCTGTCGCGCTTCGCCGTCCTGGGCGGACGGCCCGGGCATCAGGAATTCTTGCGGGAACTGCGGGCGCGGCTGGAGACAGCGCGGGACTGGCGGCTGCGGCTCAGTTTACGGACGGGGGAGATGGTTCTGGACAGGCTGTAATAGCTTTTGCAAAAGTGCATAGCTTGTCTGGTTACTGGTAGCCTGGTTTGCGTCAGAGTTTATTCTGTTGATGTATACTTTTACTTCAGGAGATGGGGGTGGCCCCGTGTCACTGAATTGACTATACAATTCAATGTGTTGATTATTCAAACAGAGAATTCACTGAATAGACTCTCAAGGCGGATCAACCGTATCGTATTCATTTGTTTATTTGCGCTTATTGCCATGCTGCTGTGCTGTGGCGTTGCGTTATGCGCGGGTGTGAGTAAAGTTTCAGTTGTAATTAAAGAAGTTGTCGCAGCAACAGAAGAGGGGTATATAATTACAAGTGGTGGAGTTTTTTATCTGCCACATTCTGCTTCAGCAGTTGATATAGAAGATAAGCAACGTTCTGTCCTCGCTGACAAGCTGGAGCAATATTCAGGTCGCAGAGTTGTGTTGCGGATATACAAAAAAACAGTAATTGGTGTTTCATTCAATGGTGAACAATACTTTCCGAAGTTCAAAAAAACAATGATGGTAATTTATGCGGACAAGCCTTCAATAATAAACACGAATCTTACAAGAGTCGAACGTGATACCTATCTCCTCTCGCTGGAGACGACATCCGGGGTATTTTGCTTATTTAATGGCTATCAATATAAACGATATATGGACAAAGTCTATGGTAAGGTTAAGAAATTTGCAAATAAAGGAAAAATTAATGTCCCGGTTGTGTTGTATTATCATGAAATAAAAGACGCCGTGGATTGCAAGGGTGAAGTTGAAAATATTCGTCTGCGCTAGTCATGAATTGTCCAGACCCGTTGTTTTTAATCCTCAACATTCAACTTGGTGGTCTTCAGCCAGTCGTTGAATCAAGAAGGCGGGAATGGAATAATGCCTAGCAGCGATGCCAAGTATGCGGCCGGGTAGTACTTTGTAATAGCGGGAGTGCCAGTATGGCTTGATGACATGGGGTAGCTCTCGACTAACAACTTTAGGTGTGTTTAACTGGCATGAGTGTGATGTGTGTGTATACAATCAGAATATTTTGCACGGAATGTCTTGCGGTACGCCGGGGTGTAACATGTGGAATCTTTCAGATTTAGAATCTGCTGCGCTAGCCAAAGCTTCTGAAAGCCTTCTGTTTGATGATTTGTATGATTTTGTGTTGATGAGGTGGCCAGAGCGTATTGATACTTCACACAGAGAATATGTTGATTTTGACAAAATGCATGGAACTATCCGTGGGCTATATGATATTGAAGAGTCAGGTTCGGAATTATTTTGGCCGTTTGAAATATCAAACTTGTTGGTGCATTTATCTTATGCATTGTATACTGTTGTACACAAAATCTGCCTTATGCAGGATGTCGTTGTGCTGCGTGAGATCAATAGGGATTTTGTAAGGTATTGGTTTGAGGATAGGACGATATGGTATATGCTTGAACCTGATGAAACCAAAATCCCGGTTGGGCTCAGGGGCAATTTGCATGCAATATTTGATGAAGAGCTTATCAAGCAGTATTATTTCAAGAACGGATGAGCCCACGTCCGCTATGGAGCATGTCTAATTAGCGGAATAAAACGTTGGGGTCGGAGGTTTCCACACCAAATCGTCCTTATCCCTCCCCCTTCCTCTTCTTCGTAAGCAACCTCCTATTCAACGCCTGCCGCGTAATCCCAAGCATCTTCGCGGCCTCGCTCTGGTTGCCCCCGGCGCGCTCCAGCGCCTCCTTGATGATTCGCTCCTCGGCTTGTTTCAGGGTGGGCACGGGCTGCGGCCCGCCTTCCTCCAGCACCGGCGGGAACAGCTCCGGCCCCGCGCCCTTGCGCACGGAGCCTATCCATGCCCGCAGCGGCTCCATGGGCAGGCTGTCCCCCTCGCACAGAGCCACGGCGTTGAAGATCATGGCCTCCAACTCCCGGATGTTGCCCGGGAAGCCGTGCCCGGCCAGCAGCGGCAGGAACTCCGGCGGCGTGGCGGGCACGGGCTTGCCCAGCCGCTCCGCCGCCTTGACCAGGAAGTGCCTGGCCAGCAGCGGCAAGTCGTCCATGCGCTCGCGCAGCGGTGGGATGGCCACGTAGTGCGTGCGCAGCCGGAAGAAGAGGTCGCTGCGGAACAGGTCGCGCTCGATGAGCGCTTCGAGCGGCTGGTTGGAGGCCACGATCAGCCGGGCCTCCAGGGGCTTGGTGGTGTCGGAGCCCAGTTGGTAGTACTCGCGCTCCTGGATCAGGCGCAGCAGCTTGAGCTGCGAGGCCTTGCCCAGGTCGCCGATCTCGTCCAGGAACAGGCTGCCCCCGGCGGCTTCCTCTATGAGCCCCCTGCGGCCGATGGAGGCCCCGGTGAAGGCCCCTTTCTTGTGGCCGAACAGGGTGTCCGAGAACATGGCGTCGTCCAGGCCCGCCACGTTGACGCCCACGAACTTGCCGGAGAGGCCGCTGGCGTCGTGTATGGCGCGGGCCACCAGCTCCTTGCCGACGCCCGTCTCACCCGCGATGAGCACGGGCTCGCTGGAGGGGGCCACGGCCTCGACATAGGCCACCACGGCCTTCATGCGTGGGTTCTCCGTGACGATGCGCGCCGTGGGGGAGGGTTTTTCCTGCCCGGGCGCGGCCTCCAGGCGGACCGGCGGGGCGGCATCCTGGCGCTGCTCCAGGGCGTGCCGCACGGCCGAGAGCAGGTGCGCGCGGTCCACCGGCTTGACCAGGTAGTCCACGGACCCGGCGCGCATGCAGCGCACGGCGGTCTCCACCTCGTTGTAGCCCGTGACGATGATCACCGGGATCTCGGGGAATTCGTCCTTGATGAAGGCCAGCAGCTCCTCGCCCTTGAGGTGCGGCATGCACAGGTCCAGCATGATGAGCGAGACGGTCTGGCCGCGCAGGATGTTCTTGACCTCGCGCGGGTCCGAGCAGCGGATGGTATTGGTCAGCCCGGAGTAGCGCAGGTTGAGGTCGTAGCTCTGCAGGGCCTGCTCCTCGTCGTCCACGAGCAGGATGGGGTGCCTGGGGATGGGGGCGGCGCTCATGGCCTGGCGATTACTGCATGGCGGCGGGGAGGGCAATGGTGGCGGTGGTCCCCTCGCCGGGTTCGGATTCGATGATCAGCCTGCCGCCGTGCTCGCGGGCGATGGAGAGGCTGATGGAGAGGCCCAGGCCCGTGCCGCCCTGCTCGCGCTTGGTGGAGTAGTAGGGGTCGGTGACGCGGGGGATGTCCTGCGGGGGGATGCCCACGCCCTGGTCGATCACGCTGATGCGCACGCTGCCGGACTCCTCGTCGTGGGTGGTCGCGATCTCGATGCCCTGCTCCGGGGAGCGCAGGGCATGGCAGGCGTTCTGCACCAGGTTCACCACGATCTGCTCCAGGCGGTGCCTGCGGCCGCGCACCGGGGGCAGGCCCGCGCCGTAGCGCACCGAGAAGCGGCTGGTGTGCATGCCGATGGTCTTGCTCATGAGCAGCACGGCGGTCTGGACCACGTCGTTGACGGAGAGCATCTCGAAGCCGCTCTCAATATCCTGGCGGGCGAAGTTCTTGAGCTCGCGCACGAAGTCGCGGATGCGTCGCGAACCCTCGATGATGCCGCCGAGCAGCTGGGGCACGTGGGCGGTCACGTCCTCCACGGGGATGCCGCCCAGGGCCGCGCCGGGCTCCTTGTCGGCCAGCTCGCGCAGCCGGGGGCTCACCGCGTTCCAGAGGTCCAGCACCAGGGGGGCGTTGAGCATGATGAAGTTGTTGGGGTTGCTGATCTCGTGCGCCACCTCGGAGACGAGCGTGCCCAGGGAGACCAGCCTGTCCGCGTGCATGAACTGCGACTCGGTGACTTTCTGGTCCGTGATGTCCAGGCCGGTTGCCTGGAAGTCCTTGATGTGGCCGGTCCTGTAGAAGAAGCCCTGGATGATCCAGCGCTGCCAGAGCGGACGGCCTTCCTCGTCGCCGTCCACCCGCAGCTCCAGTTCGGCGATGGGGTTGTCAGCGGTGATGGTGTCCACGGCCTGGCCGAAGAGTTCGCGCACCTCCGAAGGGAGCAGCAGCAGGAAATGCTGGCCCAGGATGGACTCGCGGTCCATGTCGAAGTAGCGGCTCGCGGCTGTGTTGGCGTAGGTGAGGCTCCAGTCGGGCAGGAAGCAGCAGATAAGGTCCGGCCTGGTCTCCACGATGGACTGATAGAGGTTCTTGCGGTTGACCAGGCCTTCGATGGCCACCTTGTAGCGGGTGATATTGTCCACCATCAGGCGGTGGGCCACGCCGCCGGACGGCAGCGGGGTCAGGTCCGTGCGGACGCGGACCCAGGCCAGGCCTCCGTCGCTCATGGCCACGGGCTTCTCGATGTCGCGCCAGCCGCCTGAGGACTCCAGCAGTTCGGAGATGTCTCCGCACAGGCCGAGGCAGTACATGCTCAGCACGTCGCGGAATTCCATGAGCCGCAGGTCGTCCTGGGTGCATTCCGTCAGTGTGAAGAAGGCGGGATTGGCGTAGAAAACCCGGTAGTCGTCGTCGGCCAGCACGACTGCCAAAGGCAGGCTTCCGTAAAGAGCGTCGAGTGCTTCTCGCATGGGGCTCACGTGGGGCGGGGCGGGCTTGAGGCGCGCATCACCCTCTGGTGGGGTATGAATGGCTCCTATATCCTCTTGTAACGTTTGGCAAGTTGCTGTTACAGGTTTCACAAGCGTGTGACAAAGCGGACCGCGTGGTCCACCTCGCGCATCCGGCGCGTGGAAACAGGAGCCGACATGTTACTCTCCCGCCTGCTGGTGAAGATCACCGGCCGCAAGAGCCTGGAAGGGCTCTACGAACACTACGAGCCCGTGTCCAAGGGCGTGGTGGTGGTGCTGGCCGCCATGAGCGAATATTCTAAGACAGGCTTCAGCCTGGCCTTCCAGACCCTTTCCTCCCAGATCGACACCCTGGAGGGGCAGGCGGACAAGATCAAGCGCCGGATCAGGAACCACCTGCCCAGGGCCATGTTCCTGGAGGTGGATAAGACGCTGTTCCTCAACTACACCCGCAGCCAGGACAACATCCTGGACGAGGCCCAGCACGCCCTGAACTGGCTGGGCATGCGCCCCATGTGCCTGCCCTGCGAGCTGCTGCTCTCGGCCAAGGCCGCCACCAAGGAGTCCTGTCATTCGGTGGAGCTGCTCAAGCCCGCCATAGAGGCCACCATCGACCTGGTGTACGGCAAGGTTGACGACCGCTCGGCCGTCAAGGAGACCTTCCACAACATCCGCCTGCAGCACCACAAGGCCTCCAAGGCCTGGCGCAAGCTCATTCGCGAGGCATACGATGCGGACTGCGACTTCCGCGACGTCTACCAGTTCCTCAAGTTCGCTGAGCACATGCACGCCATGAGCCATAATGCCGAGGGTTCTGCGGACGTGCTGCGGGCCATGATCGCGCGATAAAGCCCGGAAAGGGGCAGGCCGGGAATATGGAACGGGCCGTGGAGCAGCATGCTCCACGGCCCGTTTTCGTTCTGGCCCAACGTGTCGGGTCAGGATGCCGCGGGCTAAGCCAAGGCCCTGCGAATGGCGTCCCCGGCCAGGGCCAGCGCCGCCACGGTGGCCTGGGAGCGGGCCAGGGCGTTGTTGGCCGCGAATCCGTGGACGGTGCCCAGCATGCGCACCGCGCACACGGGCACGCCCGCGTTGGCCAGGCGGCGGGCGTAGAGCTCCCCTTCGTCACGCAGAACGTCGAACTCGGCGGTGATCACCAGGGCCGGGGGCAGGCCCGCAAGCGCCTCGGGCGGGGCCTGGAGCACTGAGGCCGTGGGCTGCGCCCGCTGGCCGGGTTCCGGGGCGTACTGGTCCCAGTACCAGAGCATGTCCTGCCGGGTCAGGTTGAGCCCGGTGGCGAAGTGCTCGTAGCTGGGCTGGGAGCAGGTGGCGTCGGTGACGGGGTAGAGCAGCGTCTGGTGGGCGATGGCCGGGCCGCCGCGTTCCTTGCAAAGCATGCATACGGCGGTGGCCAGGTTGGCCCCGGCGCTGTCGCCGCCCACTGCCACGCGGGCGGGGTCGAGCCCCAGGACCGGGGCGTTCTCCGCAAGCCAGCACAAGGCGGCGAAGCCTTCCTCCATGGCCACGGGGTAGCGGGCTTCGGGGGAGCGCGAGTAGCGCACCATCAGCACCGCCGCGCCGCTCGCCCCCATCAGGTCGCGGGCGAGCCTGTCGTGGCTGTCGGGGCTGCCCAGCACCCAACCTCCGCCGTGGAAGTAGACGAGCACCGGCAGCGTTTCCGGCGCACCCACGGGCTTGAGCAGACGCAGGCGCAGCTCGCCGGAGTGGCCGCAGGCGGCCTCGATTTCACGCACTTCCGCTGCGGGGGCCGCTCCCGGGGGCAGGGCCTGGGCGGCCTCCATACCCTTCCGGGCCGCCTCGACGGGCACGGCGTAGACCGGGGGCAGCTGCGCGGCGAAGCGGGCCTTCAGGTGCGCCAGGGCATCGGGCTCCAGGGCGCTGGCTATGTGGTCTGAGATCATCAATTCATTCTCCTGGCCGGGCCGGGCCCGGGAATTGTCGGTGCCTGCGGTATCGGCACGCGTTGCATGTCTGCCGCGTTTCTGACGCGGTGGCAGCGAGGCGCACGTGGTCAAAGAAAAAAGGCCGCAGGGTTTCCTGCGGCCTTTTTGTCAGCGGATGCTCGTGCGGTCTAGTAGCTGGGCTTGAACTCGTCACGACGGTTCTTGGACCAGGCAGCCTCGTTGTGACCGGGGTCGAGGGGGCGCTCCTTGCCGTAGCTCACGATGGAGAGACGGGAGGCGGCGACACCCAGGTTGGCCAGGTAGTCGGCCGCGGCGCGGGCGCGGCGCTCGCCCAGGGCGAGGTTGTACTCGGCGGTGCCACGCTCGTCGCAGTGGCCTTCGACGACCAGCTTGATCTCGGGGTACTGCTTCAGGATCTCGGCCTTGCGGGTCAGGATCTGGCGGGATTCGGGCTTGAGGTCGTAGCGGTCCAGATCAAAGTAGATCATGGAGCCAAGCTCGCCAGCGACCCTGGCCAGCTTCTCGCGCAGTTCGCGCTCCTTGGCCAGGCGCTCGCGCTCCTGCTCTTCCCAGGAATCCTTGTCGGGGCCGGCGACCTTCTTGCTGGCGCAGCCAAAGCTCAGCAGAGAGACGCACATAAGAGCCAAAATAGCCAATAACAGTCTGTTCTTCATGAGTTGATCCTCCTCTTGCGGTAGATGACGCGGCCACCCATTACCGCGTTACGTTGTACGGAAAATTGTTCCGCCAACGGGCGAAACTCATACTCTCTTAGATGAAAAAGGCAAGTCCGCCGGGGGGCGAAACCAAGGTTACGCCGCAGCCTTTCACAATGGAAATCCTCGCCTGTATCATTCCTTGCCGACGACAGGGCTGAAAGCGGGCATCAAAGCTTCGCCTTCGCCGGTGGGAATCTGCACTGCGCCGTCTCCGTTGCGGGTGGTCAGGTACAGTTTGCGTCCGCCCGCCCTGCTGGAGGAGAAAGCGATGAAGTAGCTGTCCGGCGCGAAGCTGGGGTTCTCGTCAGAGCCGGGGCCGAAGCTCACCTGCTTTTCCGAATCGGTGGCCAGCTCATACACGTAGATGCGATGGCCGCCGCCGCCCTGTTTGGAGTAGGTGACGAACTTGCCGTCCGGGCTCATGGAGGGGTTGGTGTTGTACCCGCTCTTGGAGGCGCGGCGAACGGAGCCCGATCCCAGGTCCTTGATGAAGACGTTGGGGTTGCCCAGCCGGTCGGAGACGAAGGCCATCAGGTTGCCGGACTGGTCGAAGGTGGGGGAGACGTCGATGGAGGAGTCGGCCACCAGGGTGCCCGCCGTGTTCTTGTAGGAACCGTCCAGGCTGAAGATGTCGGTGTTGCCGCGGATGTTCAGGGCCACGGCGATGCCCCCGCCGGGGGTGAAATGCGGGCTGATGACCGTGGAGCTGGGCAGCGTGTAGACGTTGGCCTTTCCGCCGCCCCAGACGCCCAGGTAGTGCGAGGTGGAGCCGATCAGCGTGAAGCAGATGCGCGAGCCGTCCCAAGACCAGGCCGGGGAGATGGCCATGCCCAGGTCGCCGTAGCGGGTCACCTGGGCCAGGTCGCGGCCCATGGCCCCGACCATCCAGATGTCCTTGCCTTTGCCGGAGGGGCGCACGAAGGCCAGCTTGGCCTTGAAGATGGTGCCCTGGCCGGTGAGCAGGGCCATGAGCTCCATGCAGAAACGGTCGGCCACCTCGGGCAGCTGGTCGCGGGTGACGCCGGAGTAGACCTTGCCCAGCAGGAGCTTCTGGGAGAACACCTCGAAGGCGCGCAGTTCCACGTCGCCCATGCCCTTGCCCGGCTTCCAGACCGAGGTGATCATGAGGTCCACCTTGGCCAGGGAGAAGGGCTTGAAATCGATCTGGTCGGCCTTGGGCCCGGAGAGGCGCGCCCCGCCGAGGATGTCGGTGTCGCTCATGACCTTGAGGAAGGGCATGAACGAGAGGTTCTTGCGGATGAGTTCGTTGAGGTACTGGGCGTCGCTGGGGAGGTTCGGGTCCCCGAAGGGCTGCGCCTGAACCACGTTCATGCGGGCCTGCCCGGGGCCGTGGATCTCCACGGAGAGATTGTCCTGAGCGAAGGCGGCAGAGCAGAGGCAGAGCGCCGCACATGCCGTGGCCAGCAGTTTGATGATGCTGCGTGGAGCTGTCATGACTTAACGCTGTTCCTGGGAGTTGAAATTGAGCGTGAGCAGATTCAACGTCGGCGAGGGCGGAGCGGGCAGGTTTTCCGTCTCCTGCACGGCCCGCAGCGCCGAGTTGTCGAAATCCGCGCGACCCGATGACTGAACTATTCTCATATTCTGGATTCGTCCATCCCTGGCGATCTGCAATTCCACCTGACAGACGAGCTTCAGGTTGGCGAACTGCGGGAAGCGCCAGTTCTGTTTGACGAGCTTCTCCACGATGGCGGCATAGACCTGCAGCGTGGCGCCCGCGCCACCGCCGCCACCACCGCCGCCTCCGCCACCGCCGCCCTGTCCGGCCTGCTGGCGCAGCTTGGCCAGTTCCGAGGCCACGGTATTGGCGTTGGAGGCGCCGGTCCCTCCGGTCTTGGACTTGGCGTCCTTGAGGGCCTGGTTGAGCACGTCCTGACGTTCCTTGGCGGCCTTGTCGGCAGCCTCCTTGGCGGCTTTCTCCTTGGCGGCCTTGTCGGCGGCCTCCTTGGCAGCCTTGTCCTTGGCGGCTTTCTCGGCGGCTTCCTTGTCGGCCTTTTCCTTGGCGGCCTTGTCGGCGGCTTCCTTGGCGGCCTTCTCCTTGGCGGCCTTGTCAGCGGCTTCCTTGGCAGCCTTCTCCTTGGCGGCCTTCTCGGCGGCCTCTTTCTCCCGCTTGGCGTTTTCAGCCGCGATACGCGCGGCCTCGGCCTTCTCGGCGGCCGCCTTTTCAGCCGCTGCCTTCTCGGCGGCGGCTTTTTTCGCGGCCTCTTCCGCCGCGGCCTTTTTGGCGGCGTCCTCGGCCGCCTTCTTGGCGGCTTCCTCATGGGCCTTCACCTCGGCCTGGTCGGGCTTGGGCGGCTCGGGAACGGGCTTGGCCTCCTGCGGGCCGGGGGGCACGTCGGCCTTGGGGCCGGGAGGTTCTGGAGTGTTGGGTTGACCGGGCTGTCCCTGGCCTTCCCAGCCGGGAGCGGCGTCGGGCTTCAGGGCGGGGCCGGGCGTGCGGAGGTCGAGCAGCTCCACCTCGTAGACGGGAACGTCCAGGCGGATGGTGCGCATCTCCAGGTTGGTGAGCAGGATGCTCCCCAACACCACCGTGAGGTGGAGGAATACGGAAAAAAGCCAGCTGAGATAGCGCATGATTATCAGAGCGCGCCGCCACTATGGCGTGAGGGCGTCATTTTTTCGGGCGGGCCTGGTTTTTGTCGTCCTTGGCCGGGGCTTCGGGTTCCGCCACCATGCCAAGCTTGTCCACTCCCGCGCCCTTGAGCACGCCCATCACCTGCACCACCAGACCGTAGGGAACCTCCTTGTCGGCGCGCAGGAACATGAGCTTCTTCTGGTCGGTGACAAGGCGCTTCACATGGCCGGGCAGCTCGTCCAGGGTGACCGTGTACTCGTCGAGGTGCAGCGAGCCGTCCTTCTTGATGGTCAGCACGATGTTCTCGGAGTCCTTGGGCAGGGTGGTGACGGCCTTGGTCTGGGGCAGGTCCACCTCGAGGCCCTGGGTCATCATGGGCGCTGTGACCATGAAGATGATGAGCAGCACCAGCATCACGTCCACGAAGGGCGTGACGTTGATCTCGGCGAGGAAGCCTTCCCCGCCGCCCCCTGTGGACATGCCCATGCTAGTAGTCCTCCCGGGCGCGGGCGGCCTCCGGGCGTGCGCCCTGCTTGGGGGCCCAGCTCACCTCGCGCTGGATGCGGTTGAGGAAGGCGCCCGAGAAGCCGATGAGCTCACGCTCGATATGGCGGATGTAGCCCAGGTAGAAGTTGTAGGCCAGCGTGGCCGGTATGGCCACGCCCAGGCCGATGGCCGTGGCCACCAGGGCCTCGGAGATGCCGGGGGCCACCGCGGCCAGGGCCGCGCTCTGCTGCAGGCCGATGGAGTGGAAGGAGTTCATGATGCCCCAGACCGTGCCGAACAGGCCGATGAAGGGTGAGGCGTTGGCGCAGGTGGCCAGGAAGGAGAGCGACTTGGTGAGCATACCCAGCTCCGTGGCCACGGCCTGGCGCAGGGTGCGGCGGATGTTGTCCATGGCCACGCGGGACTTCTCGGCCGGGTCCAGTTCGGACTCCTCCATGCGCATGAGTTCCTCGAAGGCCTGCAAGCCCACGGCGTAGCAGGGGGACTGCTTGTGCTGGCTCACGGAGCGCATGGCCGTCTTGAGGTTCTCGGCCTCAAGGAAGAGCTTGGCGTCCCTGGCGGCGTCCTTGCGGGCGGCGCTCAGGGTGAACAGCTTCATGAAGATGATGCTCCAGCTGGCCAGGGACATGGTCGCCAGCAGGCCCATCACGAATTTGACGGTCAGGGTCGCGTTGGACAGCATTTCCAGGATGCCGCCATGCGGCGTCAACGACTCGAGCATAGTATCACCTTGCGGTATGGTTTCGCGTGCCCAGCAGCATGTCGGCCAGCCTGGGCAAAAGTTCTTCAGCCTTGCCGCTGGCGACGGCGTCGCACAGGTGCGCCATGCGGCTGGACTGGACATTTATCTCAACGACTTTCCCGCCGGTGCGGTTGCACACCGCGGGCAATGCATTGGCCGGAGCCACCTCGCACGACGTCCCGGCGATGAGCAGCAGCTCCGCACCGGAGGCCAATTGACCGCTTTTGTTCAAGGCGTCAAGTGGGATGGCCTCCCCGAAGAAGACGATGTCCGGCCGGACGACGCCGCCGCAGTCGCAGCGCCAGGGAGCGGTGGCCGGGGTGATGCCGGAGGCCTGCGCGGCGGGAAAAGGCTCCTTGCAGGTGTTGCAGTGGTAGCTGGCCATGCTCCCGTGGAACTCCACCACGCTTAAGGAGCCCGCGCGCTGGTGCAGTCCGTCGATGTTCTGGGTCACGACGGCCTCCAGCAGGCCCTCCCGCTCCAGCCGGGCCAGCGCAAGGTGCGCCGGGTTGGGGCTGGCCGCGTCCATCACGCGCACGGCGTCCATCAGGAAATCCCAGACGGCGGCGGGGTTGTCGTCAAGGGCATCGGCGGTGGCCACGCGCATGGGGTCGTAGCGGGACCAAAGGCCGCCCGGGCTGCGGAAGTCCGGGATGCCGCTGGCCACGGAAATCCCCGCTCCGGTCAAGGCGACGGCCTTGCCGTTGCGGGGCCACAACCTGGCTATCTGTTCGATCACATCCATTCTGTATCGATCGCTCCATTCAGGCGGCGCGGGCCTCTCCGGCACTGCGTCGCCCTGCGCGGCGGTAGCAGATTGGGCCGGGGCTGCAAAGAGCCGCCATCTGGAAATGAGCATCCCGGCCTGCAACTGCGTTCAGCCGGAGTAGCTAACACGCCGTGATGTAAGAGCCTACGGAAATCCGTGACTCTTGATTACAATGTGTTCATGTGCCGGGGCGTTCAGGAGCGCGCCGAATCGAACCTGCAGGACACGCGCAGCCGTTCGATGTGCTCACGGTGCTGAGCCTCCTGGTCAATGGAGGACTGCAGGGTCATCCGGTCGCCCTCGGTCGGCAGAAGGGGCAGCAGCGCGGTGAAACGCCGGATGGCGTCGTCCTCGCGGGCCAGGCTGCGCTCGAGGAAATCGTCCAGGGAGTCGGCCGGAAAGCCCTGGGGCGCACTCGTGGTGACTTCGCCGCCGTTGCGCATGATGAGCGACATGAGCTGGCGGATATGCTCAGCCTCCTCAAGGGCGAAGGCGGCCAGCTCCCGCTCCATGCACGGGTCCCCGCAGGAGGCGGAGCGCAGCGAATACTCCAGGAAGGAGGCTATCTCCGTCTGCAGCAGTTCATTGAGGTACTTCTGCAACGTCCTCGACATGCGGCAGCTCCTCCTGAACGTCCAGCCCCCTGTGCCTGGCGAAAACAAGGAATCCGGTGTGCGCCACCATGCGGTCCTCGGGGCGCAGCCTGTCGGCCACGGGCTTGTAGCGCCGCAGCATGATCTCCAGCACCTCAATGTCCTCGAAGGGGGAGTTCTCCAGGGCGCGCAGCAAGTCGCTGATCTGGTTCACGGTGGGCAGCAGGAAGCCCACGGGCGCGCCGGGGCAGATGATGTCGGCGGCCTGCTCCAGGTAGTCCCAGGGGGTGCGCACGTCCAGGAAGAGGGCGTCCGCGCCCCGGGCCTCCTCGGGGAAGCCGTCGGCGATGTCGATGTTGAAGCGCGAGGCGCGGTGGACCAGGCCCACGCGCTCCAGGTTCTCCTTGGCCAGCTCGTAGAACTCGGGACGCTTCTCGCAGGTGTAGAGGCGGCCGTTGTCGCCCACCATCCAGGCCAGGGCGGTGCTCAGACCGCCGGAGCCGCTGCCGGCCTCGATGACGCGCCTGCCCGGGCCCACGCCCAGCTTGAGCAGGATGTACCCGATTTCCTTGGGGTACATGATGGTGGTGGCGCGGCGCACGCCCTTGATGCAGTCGTAGAGGGTGGGGCGCATCACGCGGTAGGGCTTGCCCTTGTGGGTGCGCACCACCGCGCCGAACCCGGCCAGGGCCGCCTCGGACATGTGCAGCAGGCCGTCCTGGGTGTGGAAGGTCGTGTCGGGGACCAGCGTGCGAAGATAGCGCTTGCCCTCGGGGCTTATGAGCAGTACCAATTCTCCGGTTTCAATCATGCCGGAATGCATCCTTTTTTTCTTCGGTGTCGTCGAGCACGACACTGTGTCCCTCCAGGCTCCACCTGTCAAGCCGGGGTTTCGCCATGCCTGTTGAACACCCGGGACTCATCTTCGGACCGGTGCGTTCCGGCCGCCTGGGCGCATCCCTCGGGCTGGACCTGCTCTCGGCCAAGATCTGCTCCTTCGACTGCCTCTACTGCGAGGTGGGCGCCACCCGGGCGCTGACCACCAAGCGCAAGCCGTACGTCCCCGCGGACAAGCTGCTGGGCGAGCTGGCCTATTGGCTCTTCCACGACCACCCCGAGTTCGAGGTCGTCACCCTGGGGGGCATGGGCGAGCCCACGCTCAACTCCGACATGGGGCGCATCATCGAGGGCGTGCGCGAACTGGTTCCGGGCGTGCCCGTGGCCGTGCTGACCAACTCCAGCCTGGTCGCCGACCCCCAGGTGCGCGCTGAGTTGTGCCAGGCGGACATCCTGCTGCCCTCCATGGACGCGCTGGTGCCGGTGGAGTTCAACGCGGTGAACAGGCCCGCCGAGGGCGTCTCCATGGTGGACATCCGGCGCGGGCTGCTGCAGCTGCGCAAGGAGTTCACCGGCAGGATGTACCTGGAGGTGCTGGTGCTGGCGGGCGTCAACGATTCCGAGGAGAACCTGGAGCGTCTGGCCGCCTTCTGCGCCGAACTGGCCCCGGATAGGGTGGACGTGACCACCATGACCCGCCCCGGCGCCTACCCCCAGGCATTGCCCGCCCCGCCGGCCACGCTGGAGCGCTTTCGCCAGCGTCTTTGCCCCCTGACGGCATGCCCTGCGGAAGTGCCGGAAAAAGCCAGACATTTTGCTCCCGGACTGGACAACAGCACGGTAGACGGGCTACAGACCATGAACATGAGGGTGCTCGATTCCCTTGCCAGGCGGCCGCAGACCGTTTCCGGTCTCGCATCGGCCCTTGGCCTGCCGGAAGAACCCTTGAGGAATTTGCTGGACGAGTTGTTGCGCAGGGGCCTCGTGAAGGCTACCGAGCTCCAGGGCGACATTTTTTATTTTTGTGGCAGAAACTGATCCGCATGGCCGGGCCCACGCCACAGGGCCGCTTTGTACCCCTCGCGCCACATATCCGGCGCAGATGGCCTCGCGGTAGGAGAATTTCGCATGGCGACAAAGAAGCGCAAGCGCAAGATGTTCATCTCCGTGCTTCCCGGCGAGGAAGTGGAGGTGGCTGTCTCCGAGGACGGCGCTCTCCAGGAATACTACGTGGAGATGACGCACCAGGCCAAGACGCGCGGCAACATCTACAAAGGCAAGATCCACAACGTCGATCCCTCCCTGCAGGCGGCCTTCATCAACTACGGGGCCGAACGCAACGGATTCCTCCAGATCGACGAGGTCCACCCCGAATACTACCTCGAGGAGCCCAACGGCGAGCGCCGGGGCAAGTATCCTCCCATCCAGAAGGTGCTCAAGAAGGGGCAGGAGGTGCTGGTGCAGGTGGTCAAGGAGCCCACGGGCAACAAGGGCGCCTTCGTCACCTCCTACCTGTCGCTGCCGGGCCGCTACTTCGTGCTCACCCCCGGGCGTGAGCAGAAGGGCATCTCCCGCAAGGTGGAGGAAGAAGAGGAGCGCAAGCGCCTCAAGGAGATCGCCGCGGGGGTCAAGCTGGACGAGGGCATCGGCGTCATCGTGCGCACGGCCTCCATCGGCCAGTCCAAGGCGGCGCTTGAGCGCGACATCAGCTACCTCAAGCGGCTCTGGAAGGAAGTCCGCGCCAGGGGCACCTCCGTCTCCACGCCGAACATGATCTACCAGGAGCCCGACCTCTCCGCCCGCGCCGTTCGCGACTACCTCACCGACGACGTGGCCGAGGTCTGGGTGGACGACAAGGAGACCGCCGAGCGCGTCACCGAGATGGCCGCGCTGGTCTTCCCGCGCAGGCAGGGCCTGGTCAGGCTGCACCCCGACACCGACCACAGCATGTGGGAGAGGTTCAGCCTGCGCAAGCAGATCGACCAGCTGCACGGCCGCGACGTGACCCTGCCCTCCGGCGGACGCCTGGTGATCGACCACACCGAGGCCCTGACCGCCGTGGACGTCAACTCCGGCAAGATCGGCGGCGAGACCAATTTCAAGGAAATGGCCCTCAAGACCAACCTGGAGGCCGCCGTGGAGGTGGCCAACCAACTGCGCCTGCGCGACATCGGCGGGCAGGTGGTCATCGACTTCATCGAGCTCAAGGACCGCAAGCACGTGGCCGAGGTCGAGAAGGTGATGAAGGCGGCCATGAAGAACGACCGCGCCCGGCACGACGTGGGCAAGATCTCGCGCTTCGGCCTCATGGAGATCGTGCGCCAGCGCATGGGCTCCTCCGCCATGTCAGTGAGCACGGAGCTTTGCCCCTGCTGCCACGGCTCCGGCACCCGGCGCAACCTGGAGTGGCAGGCCCTGCAAACCCTGCGCGAGCTCTACAGGCTGCTGCGCAAGGGCGGCGGGGCCGATGCGGTGATCTACCGGGCGACGCCCGAGCTGGCCTTCTACCTGCTCAACCACAAGCGCCAGCGGCTGCGGGCCATGGAAGAGCACTACGGCAAGGCCATCCAGATTCTGCCGGAGTAGCGCCGTGATCCTGGTGCACGCCTGCTGCGGCCCCTGCGCAATCACCGTGCTCCAGACGCTCATGGGCAGGGGGGAGGCGGTCCGGGTGTTCTACTACAACCCGAACATCCACCCCCTCATGGAGTATCTGCGCCGCAAGGAGGCCCTGGAGGCCGTCTGCGCCCGCCTGGAGGCTCCGCTGGACTGCGCCGACGCCGAATACGACCCGGCGCTGTTCCTGCGCATGAGCGCCTTCCGGGAGGCCGCACGCTGCCCCGGGTGCTACGCGCTCCGGCTGGACCGGGCCGCGCGGGAGGCCAAGGCCCTGGGCTGCGGGGCGTTCACCAGCACGCTGCTCTACAGCAAATACCAGGACCACGCCGCCATCCGCGCCGCAGGCGAGGAGGCCGCCGCCGCCCACGGAGTCGCCTTCCATTACGATGACTACCGCGACGGCTGGGACGAGGGCGTTCGTCTCTCCCGCGAGTGGGGGCTCTACCGCCAGCCCTATTGCGGGTGCGTCCATTCCGAATTCGACCGGTACAGGAAGAAACTTGGCAAGCCCGCCCCGGCCGCACGGGGCGGACGCTGCGTCACCCCGAGCTGAACGCGGCGGGCAGGCCGCTCGGCCCCAAGGAAGGCTGGCCATGGTCAACGAAGCATCCGTCTGGTGTTTCTCAACGTTCAATGTCGTCGTGGGCCTTGGGCTCCTGGTCCTCCAGGCCGCGCTGCTCGTCTGGCTCTTGCTGGACAGGAACAGGCGCATGCGGGCCGAAAAACGCCTGCTGGAAACCAGCGTGGAGCTGGAGCACGCCCTGCTGGAGCGCTCGCGCGACCTGCAGCAGGCCATGACCGACCTGCACGACGCCAAGGCCAGCCTGGGCCAGCTGCACCGCCAGTTCGACCTGGGCACCCGCACCGACGCCCTCACGGGGCTCTTCAACAGGCGCCACATCGAAGAGCGCATGATGGAGGAGTTCTCCCGCTTCCAGCGCAACGGCGTGCCGTTCTCCGTGATCCTGGTGGGAATGGACCGCCTGGGCGAGATCAGGGCGCAGCACGGCCAGGAAGCGGCCGAACAGCTGCTTAAAAAGCTGGCCCGGGAGTCCGCCCTGACCGTGCGGCCCTACGACGTGGTGTCGCGTTGGAGCGGGGAGGAGTTCCTGCTCCTGCTGCCCAACACCGACGAGGGCGCCGCCCGCATCGTGTCCGACCGCATGGGCGCGCATCTGGCCTCCCTGGAGTTCAAGCATGGGGACACCGTCGTGCAGGTGGGGGTGACCTGCGGGGTCGCCACGGTCCGCCCTGAGGACACCCTGATCGATGTGGTCCAGAATGCGGACGCCTCCCTGCGCAGCCCCAGCAACCCCTGCCGCGACGCCGTGAATCAGGTCTGAAGCTTCGGGCCGCACAGCCTTCCCGCCGCCCCCCTGGGGAGAGTCCATGCTGCTTTACGTCCACGTACCCTTCTGCGTCTCCAAATGCCGCTATTGCGCCTTCGCCTCCGAGGTCATGGACATGGACGCCCTGGAGGCCTGGGGCAAGGCCCTGGCCAAGGAGGCGGCCCACTACGGGAAGCTCCTGGGCAACCCAACCGTCGAAACGGTCTACCTTGGCGGCGGCACGCCCAGCCTCCTGCCTGCCTGGGCCTTCGAGCGCCTGGCGCAAACCCTCAAGCGTCACTTCAACATTGCACCCGGCGCCGAGTTCACCATTGAGGCCAACCCCGAATCCTGCGTGGAGAAAGACCTCATCGGGCTGTGGCGTTCGGCAGGGGTGAACCGGGTCTCGCTGGGCGTGCAGTCCCTGCAGGACGACGTACTCGCGGCGCTGGGCCGCCCTCATACGGCCATGCATGTGCATGCGGCTGTTGAGAGGCTTCGCGCGGCCGGGGTGCCCAACCTTTCGCTGGACCTCATGTGGGGCCTGCCCGGGCAGCGCCTCAAGGGCTGGCTGGACACGCTCAAGGCCGCGGCCCGCCTGGCCCCGGAGCACATTTCGGCCTACGGCCTCACCCTGGAGCCGGGCACCCTCCTGGCGGCGGAGGCCGAGGCAGGGAGGCTGGCGCAACCCGGCGAGGACGAGGCCTCGAAGATGTACGTGAACGGCGGGGACTACCTGGAAGAGATGGGCTACATGCACTACGAGATCAGCAATTTCGGGCGCATGGGCTTTTTCTCCCGCCATAACCAGGGTTACTGGGAAGGGCGGGCCTACCTGGGCCTCGGCCCTTCGGCGGTGTCCACCATCGGGGGCAGGCGCTGGGAGAACCCGCGCACCGTGGCCGCCTATCTGCAGGCGGCCGCGAAGAGCGCCTGGGGCTCCGGCGCAGAGACGCTTACGCCCGAGGTGCGGGGGCGGGAGATGCTCATGCTGGCCCTGAGGACTTCCAGGGGCATGCGCCTGAGCGACTACAAGCGCCTCACCGGCCGGGACTTGGCCGCGTCCGAGGGCAAGCTGCTCGGGGCGTTGAACCAGAAGGGCCTGATCCGCATCCGCGACGGCAGCCTGCGCCTGACGCGCCCCGGGATGCTGGTGAGCAACCTGATCATCGGGCGGTTCCTGTTTCCCGATTGAGGCCTGCGGGATTGCGCTAAAGCTCCGTTGCTGTCAGAAGGTGGCCATGAATCCAACACCTTCCAAGGAGCCGCATATGCCGTCACGGACGTTATCCCTGTTCCTGGGCGTTTTCGCCCTGCTTCTCACCCTCGGTTCACAGCCCGCTCTGGCCCAGCAGGACGCCGGGAAGTCCGGCCCCAGCGGCACGCCAATCAGTGACGGGAAGCTGACCATGGAATTCGGCCAGGGCGGGTTCATCCTGAGCGCCTCGGGCGGCAACGGCGTGCTCACCTTCAAGGGGCGCAAGCACGTCTTCAAAATCGGCAGCCTGGGTGTCGGCGGCCTTGGCGTCTCCAAGGTGACGGCAGAAGGCGAGGTGTATAACCTTAGTAAACTTGAGGACTTCCCTGGAGCATACTTCCAGGCTCGCGCGGGGTACGCCGCCGGGGACGGCAAGGGTGTGCTCTGGCTGGAGAACTCCAACGGCGTGGTGCTCAAGCTGCGCACCAAGACCAAGGGCCTGGCGCTCACCCTGGGTGTGGACGGCCTTCTGCTGGAGATGGGAGAAATCAACAAGGGCAAGAAGAAGTAGCGCCCGGCCCGATAACCGGCTCAACACAAGCAAAACCGCGATGCGCCCCGGCGCATCGCGGTTTTTCAATTCAATGGCCAAGCAGATGACACGGCGGGCGGCCAATTCGGAAACCAGCCGCCACCAGCATCGGTTTTGCTCGATCCGCCCTTCGCAGCCCCTGCCGACCGGCAGGGGGAGAGCGCCCTAGAGCTTTTCTTTGGCCTTGCTCAGGGCGTCCTTCAAATCGTGGTAGGCATTCTCGAAGCCCTCGCGCAGTTCGCCCCAGGCCGAGGCGCTGCCCGAGCGCAGCAGTGAGAGCTTGTATCGGGCCAGGTCGTACTTGGATTCAAGCTTGGCCAGATCCTGCTCGTAGTTCTTGATGAAGTCCTGGCCTTTGGTCTCGGCCTTGGCCTTGGTGGATTCGATGCGTTCCTTCAGATGGTTGAGCTTCTCCTCCATCTGGGCGCGGAATTTTTCGCGCTCCGGCATGGCTTTTCTCCTGGCTGGATTTTTCCATGAGATATCCCTCGGATGGAGGGCGGTCAAGGAGTGGTTGGCTTCTTCAGCCCTCTACCGTGTGTCCGCAGGTAACGCCGTGCTTGCGCATCCTGTTGAGCACGGTGAGCCGCGTCACGCCCAGCAGCCTCGCGGCCTGGCTCTTGTTGCCGCCGGATAGGCGCAATGCCTCGATCAGCGCGTTCTTTTGCGCCTCTCCAGCCGCATCCGGGGCGACGTTCGCGTGCGGAATCGGACGGGGGGAGGAGGACGGCTCCTGTACTGACGCGGCCCGCCGCAGGGCGGGGGGCAGATGCCGGGCCTCGATGCGTCCGGACTGGGCAAGCACGGCCGCGTACTCCAGGGCGCTGCGCAGCTCGCGCACGTTGCCGGGCCAACCGTGGGCCATGAGCAGTTCCATGGCTTCGGGGGCAAGCCCGGTGATCTCCTGTCCGCCGCGCGCGCCGATGGCCTCCAGGAAATGCCGGGCCAGCAGGGGCAGGTCCTCCATGCGCTGGCGCAGGGGAGGCAGCTCGATGGGGATGACGTTGATGCGGAAATAGAAATCCTGCCGGAAGCGGCCCTGGGCGATGAGGGAGGGCAAATCCTGGTGGGTGGCGGCGATGAGGCGCACGTCCACGGGCACTGGGCTGTTCTCGCCCACGCGCTCGATGCTCTTGGTCTCCAGCACGCGCAGCAGCTTCATCTGGATGGAGAGAGGCGCGTCTCCGATCTCATCGAGGAAGATGTCGCCCCCGTGGGCCGCCTCGAAGCGGCCCCGGCGCTGCCTGTGCGCCCCGGTGAACGCGCCCTTGGCGTGGCCGAACAGCTCGCTCTCCAGGAGGCTCTCGTTGAGCGCGGCGCAGTTGAGCTGCACGAAGGGCGCGTCCTTGCGGCCACCCAGCTCGTGGATGGCGCGGGCGGCCAGCTCCTTGCCAGTGCCCGACTCGCCCAGCAGGAGCACCGGGGCGTCGGAGCGGGCGGCCTTCTCCAGAATGTCGTAGAGCCTGCGCATGGGGACCGAGTTTCCCACCATGCCGTGGAAACTGCCGGGCTGGTCCAGCAGGCGGGCCAGGGTCTCCACCCTGCGGTCCAGGCGGTCCAGTTCGGTCAGGTCCAGCACGCTCTCCACAGCGCCCAGCACGGCCCCGTCCTGGTCGCGGATGAGGGACTGGTTCTTGAACACCGGCAGCGTGGAGCCGTCCTTGCGGCGGATGTGGCAGCGCTTGGCCTGCGTCTCCTTCCCGGCGAAGAGCGGACACCAGGCCCCGCGCACCCGGGCGCGCTCCTTGGCGCACGAGTCGCAGCCGAACAGGGCGCACGGCCTGCCCACAAGCTCGCCTGTCTCGTAGCCGGTGAGCCTGGTCATGGCCTCGTTGACCATGACGATGCGGCCCTGCGGGTCCACGATGAAAACGCCTTCCTGGATGGCGTGGCAGATCTCCCGCCAGTGCTTTCCGATATCCATGCTGACCACCTGTGTATGCATCTGTATATGCACTATACGGTCACATGCAGGCAATTGTAAAATAAAATCTGTTAAATCAGCTGTCTGCTGTTGGCATGTTCCGTGCTCATGCAGGGCATGTTCAAACACATCGCTCCTAACAGCCGCATCACGCGCAGAACACTGCTGAAAACCCTCGGCCTTGGCGGCACGGCGGCGCTGCTGCCGGACCGCGCCCGCGCGGCTGCCCTGCCCGCGTCCGGCGGCGAGACCGCAACCCTTCTGGACCTGAGCAAATGCATAGGCTGCGGGGCCTGCGTGCAAACCTGCCGCGAGGTCAACGCCAGCAGATACCCCGACCCGGTCAAGCCGCTGCCGACGCTGCTGCCGCCAGGTACCAGGAACGAGGACTTCTCCGACAAGCGCGGGGACGACACCCGCCTGACCCCCTACAACTGGCTCTTCATCCAGAGCGCCAGGGTGGACGGCAAGGAGGTCCACATCCCCAGGCGCTGCATGCACTGCCAGAACCCGCCCTGCGCCAACCTCTGCCCCTGGGGGGCCGCCTCCAAGCGGGAGAGCGGCACCGTGTCCATCGACGCGGAGGTCTGCCTGGGCGGTGCCAAGTGCCGCGACGTCTGCCCCTGGCAGATCCCGCAGCGCCAGTCCGGCGTGGGTCTCTATCTGCACATCCTGCCCACCATGGCGGGCAACGGCGTGATGTTCAAGTGCGACCGCTGCCAGGACCGCGTGGCCACGGGCCAGCTTCCGGCCTGCGTGGAGGCCTGCCCCCAGTCCGTGCAGAGCGTGGGCCCCAGGAACGAACTGGCGGCCGCGGCCAGGCGCATGGCCAGGGAGCGGGGCGGGTACATCTACGGCCTGGAGGAGAACGGCGGCACCAACACGATCTACTATTCGCCCGTGCCCTTCGAGAAGCTCGAAGCCGCCGTGGCCAAGGGGCCGGGAAAGCCGCACCTGGCCTCCGTGGCGGATTCCATGGCCGACTCCAACACGCTGGCCTGGGCCGTTCTGCTGGCCCCGCTGGCGGGCGCGGCCTCGGCCCTGCTCAAAGGCACGAAGAGGATTCTGGCTTCCAGGGAAGCCAAGGGAGGCTCCCATGAATAGCGCCTGGATCTACAGGATCGCGATGGCCGTGCTGGCCGTCTCCGGCGTGGCCCAGATGCCCGTGTTCAAGCGCTACGGCATCGCCTCCATCCCCGGCTTCGGCTGGACCGCCGACTATTTCTTCACCCATCGCTTGCACTATGCAGCGGCCGCGCTGCTTCTGTTCTGGCTGGCCCGGCGGCTCATGACGGGCGGTCCCGCCGCCCTGGGCCGGGCGCGGCTCTGGCTTCTTGGCGTCCTGGTGCTCACGGGGGCCGTCCGGGTGCTCAAGAACCTGCCGGATGTGGATTTCTCCCCGCTGACGGTCATGCTCGTGGACTGGACGCACCTTGCCGCGGCCATGGCCATCGGGCTGGCCGCGCTGCTTATGCTCGCCAGAAGACGCGCCGATGCGCGTGCACCCATAAACCGGAGGTGAGAACATGAAACCGTTGCGGCTGCTCGCTGGGCTGCTCCTGGCGCTGGCGGCGTCGTCCGCCTGGGCCGGGAGCTGCCCGCCGTTCATGCTCCGTGCCGAGGACGGATCGGTCATCAACCCTGTAACCGGCCAGAACGCGGACAAGCCCATCTCCACCCGCCAGACCTGCGGCGCGGAGGGCTGCCACGACTACGCGGCCATCACCAAGGGCTACCACTTCCAGCAAGGGTGGGACGTCATCCGCGACGATTTCAGCAAGGATAAGCCCTGGGTGCTCTCCCCGGGCATGATGGGCAAGTTCTGACCCCCGTCCTTTCGCCAGTTGGCGAAAAAGAGCAACGACAACCCCGACCAGATCGACATGACCCCCTTCATGTTCGCGGCTGCCGGCGAGAAGGACGCCAAGAACATGGGCGTTCCCGGCTGCGGCGGCTGCCACCCGGGCGGCGGCGGCCTGGAGTTCGACCGCGACGGCAAGCGCTACGACGCGCGCCTCAAGGAGGACCCCAAGCTGGCCTCCAGCCTGGACGGCGACTACTTCAAGAGCCAGTGGGACAAGACCGGCGTGGTGGAGGCCGACTGCTTCATCTGCCACCTGCCGAACTACAATTCCAAGGAGCGCAACAAGCAGCTCAAGAAGCTCAACTTCCGCTGGGCCGCCACGGCCGCCTCCGGCATCGGTCAGGTGGAGGGCTTCGTGGACGAGGGCAAGCAGCCCACGGTGAGCTACAACCTGCGTTTCTTCAATCAGGACGGCAAGATCGCCCTGGACTTCCCGGCCGAGCCCCCCAGCGAAAACTGCGTGTTCTGCCACGGCATGTCGGACATGAAGAAGCGCGGCTTCTCCTGGAACGACCGCGTGAACCACGACGTGCACAACATGCGGGGCATGTCCTGCGTGAGCTGCCACCCCTCGGACAAGAACCACAACTTCGCCAAGGGGCAGGAGAACGTCTCCACCGTGCGGGACGACCTGGACAACACCATCAAGAAGTGCGCGGACTGCCACACCACAGGCTACATGGGCGCGCCCAGGCCCGAGCACGCCTTCATCCGCCCCAGCCACCTGGAAATGCTGGCCTGCGAGACCTGCCACATCCCGGCCATCAACCGGGCCGGCGGTGAAGGCTTCGACGTCACCAGCGGCGGCATGGTCAACTACCCCAAGATCGGGGCCAAGGGCATGGGCGCCGAATTCAAGTGGGAGCCGCGCTACCAGCTGCTCAAGCGGGGCCAGATATCGCCCGTGAATCCGCTGCTGGTGGTCACCTGGACCAACCGCGACGCGGACGGCACGTACACGCCACTGTTCATGCGCGAGATCAAGAAGGCCTATGATCTGGTCGCCCCCAAGCTGCAGGCCAAGAACCCGGCCAAGCCGGAACTGCACACCCCCGAGCAGATCGGCATGATGCTCACGGCCCTTAACGAGGCGCTCAAGGGCAACAAGCGCTTCAAGGCCGTGGCCCCCGCCTACCACAAGGGGGGCGAGATTCATGAGCTGGGCCCCGACGGCAAGGTCGTCACTCGCAAGGACGAGACCTGGGTGGCCCACATGGAGGGCTTCAACATCAACCACAACGTGGCTCCGGCCAAGCTGGCCCTGGGCGCGAACGGCTGCGCGGACTGCCACTCCGAGAAGGCCAACATGTTCCTGGGCCGCCAGGTCGCGGACATGTTCGGACCGGACGGCAAGCCCGTGTACACCGACAACGCGCGCATCCTGGGGGTGAGCCACGCCGCCTTCAGGCTGAACGCCTTCTACCAGGCTGCCGTGGTGCCCTACGGGAGCTGGATCATCCTGCTGGTGGGCTTCCTGCTGACCCTGCACTACACCGGGCAAGGGCCCAAGGGCCTGGACGCCCGCTGCGAGCCCGGCGAGATCGAGCGCTTCGGCCTGGCCGAGCGCTGGACACACCTGCTGCGCATGCTGGCCTTCATGGCGCTGGCGGCCACGGGCTACGTGTTCTTCACCAGCAACGCCACCTTGGCCAAGGCACTGTTCGGCTCCTACAAGGCGGCCATCGTCTGGCACTGGGCCGCGGGCCTGGTGTTCACGGGCGCGGGGTTGTACGCGGCGGCGCTCTGGGCGCGCGATGCGGTGTTCACCAGCTACGACCGCACCTGGTTCGCACTGCGCGGCGGCTACCTGGGCCGCAAGGGCGACGACGGGCACGCCCCGGCAGGTCGTCTCAACGCCGGGCAGAAGGTCTTCTTCTGGCTGAGCCTGGCCCTGACGCTCGTCATGGCGGCCACGGGCGTCCCGCTGATCTGGAAGCAGAGCCTCTCGGCCTCAACGGCCCTGGTGCTGGCCACCATCCACGGCGTGGGCGGCGTGCTCTTCGTGGCCGTGGCCCTGGCCCATGCCTACCTGGGCACGGTGGCCAACCCGGGCACCTGGCGGGCGCTGGTGGACGGCAAGGTCAGCCGGGCCTGGGCAGCCGAGCACCACAGCGAATGGTTCAAGAAACACTTTAAGAAATAGCGTCGCTCGGGCGCGGATGGAGAAAGAGGGGGCCAAGGCCCCCTCTTCGTTTTGCGGAAGGTCAGCCGAAGTGGTCGAACCCCTTGTTCAGCAGGGGCTTCCCGTTGATGGTGATCCCCTGGCCCTCCACGGCGTGGCCGATGGGCCACATGCCGGGCATGCGCCCGTAGAGCTCCAGGAACATGCTGCGGTGGCAGGCTCCGAGCAGGGCGTAGTCCTCCCCGCCGATGACGGCAAGCTCCGCCGGGTCGCGCCCGGTATCGCGGGCGTGGCGGATCACTTCGGCGTGGATCATATCCTCCGGGATGGACAGCTCCGCAGCCAGGCCGTCGGGCAGGAAGCGCGGCAGGTCCCGCGCCAGGCCGTCGGAGACGTCCATGAGCCCGCGCACCCCCCTGAAGCCCGCAAGCTCCAGCCCTTGGGCCAGCTTGGCCTCCGGGCGCAGGTGCGCGGCCACGGCATCGGGCCAGCTCCCCGCGCAGGCGGGGCCCTCCGACTCCAGCCTGGAAAGGCCCACGGCGGCCAGGCCCAGTTCGCCGACCACGAAGAGCACGTCCCCCGGGTGGCACATCCTGCGCTGGAACAGCCTGCCGGATTCCCCCGGCTCGCCCCACACCGTGATCGATATGACCATGGAGGAGCAGGCGTTGAGGTCGCCCCCCACCAGCGGGATGCCAGTACTGTTCGCCAGGGCGGCCATGCCGTCCAGCACGCCCTCCCAGCAGGCGGAGGGCGTGTCCGGCGGTCCGGCCAGGCCCAGACAGAAACCCACGGGCTTGGCGCCCATGGCCGCGATGTCCGAGAGGTTCACGGCCAGGGCCTTGTGCCCGGCGTCCTGCGGGGAGAAATTGGCCCGGCGGAAATGGACGTTCTCCACGAACATGTCGCAGGTCATGACCATGGTCTTGGGGCAGTCGAGCACGGCGCAGTCGTCGCCGCGCCCCACGGTCATGTGCGGGTGGGCGTTGGGGAACCGGTCCGAGATGGCCTCCAGGAAGTGGTCTTCGCTTTGAAAAGGGGAAGTTTTCATGTCCGCTTGAGGTAGCCCAGCCAGAGCCCAGCGGCAAGCCCGGCGGTGAGCACTGCCTCCGTGCACACGGTGGCCAGCGCGGAGCCTTCCGCGCCCAGGAAGGGTATGAGCGCCACGTTGAGCGCCACGTTGGCCAGGGCCGTGGCGATGGTCACGCGGGCGTAGTAGCCCTCGCGGCCCACGGCCACCAGGGCCTGGGTGAGTACGCCGTTGGGCAGGATGAACAGCAGCGAGGGCAGCAGCCACAGGCAGAGCGTCTGTGCGTGGGCGTAGCGCTCCCCGAAGGCCATGTGGATGATCCAGGGGCCGAGCCACATGGCCAGGGCCGTGCCGCTCACGGCCAGGGCGCACATCACCGCGAGCATGATGCGCAGGGAGCGCCTGAACTGCGCCGGCTGGTTCAGGCCCACCCGCAGCTTGCGGAAGAACAGGTGCGTCAGCGGGGTGCAGAACAGGACTGCCGCCTCAATGAGCCTGTAGGCCGCCGCATACTGGCCCACCGCCGCCTGGTCGCCGCCCAACTGGGTGAGCAGGATGATGTCGGACTTGAAGTAGATGGTGGTGGCCGCGCTGATGAGCAGGAACGAGCCGCAGCTGCGGTAGAGGGAGGGCTCGATGCGAAGAGCCGGGAGCACCCGGGCGTGGGCGGCCTGCGGCAATGCAAGTGCCGCGGCCTGGCCTGCCAGCCACCCGGCGAAGATGGCCGTCGGGCCCGGGGAGGGCAGGCACAGGGCCAGCGCCACACCCGTGCAGGTGAGCGTGCGCACGCACATGCGCCAGAGGGCCTCGCGCTCGAACAGTCCGTGCCCTTTCAGCTCGGCCGAAACGTAGTTCCCGGCGGAGAACAGTGCGTAATACGCCAGGGCCAGGTACATGGCCTGCTTGTCGCGCAGGGGCAGCGCCAGCACCAGCAGCGCGCCCGCCAGAGTGACCAGGGCGGCATGCCCCAGGGCCTGGCGCATGAGCGGGATCTTGTGTTCCAGGCCTTGCGTCGGGTGGGCGGTCTCGCGGAAGATCAGCGTGGAGAAGCCGCCGTCCTGCAGGATGGCGAACAGCGAGGCAATGGTGAGGATGTAGCTGTAGCCGCCGAATGCTTCCGGCCCCAGGAAGCGGCCCAGGGCGAAGGAGAGCAGGGTGGAGAGCACGGCGTTGTAGAGCGTGGCCCCCCACTGCCCGGCCAGGGCCGAGGCGAAGCGCTTGGCCGCGCTCACGGGGCGGTCTTCCCGGGATGCAGCAGGCAGTCCACGGCGGCGGGGAGGTCCGCGGCCAGGGCGGTGGGGCGGCCCTCCAGGCCCGGTTCGAGGCGCATCCAACCAGAGGCCAGCTCCGGCAGCTCCAGCTGCTGCGCGAAGCGCCCGCCGTGGCCGGTGAGCACCAGCACGGAGTCCGCCAGCCCGCAGGCCAGCCCGAAAGCCACGTCCGAGGCGTTGTCCCCGATCATGGCCGTTTCGGCGGCGTCCAGGCCGAAGCGATCCCGCAGGTCGCACCACATGCCCTGGGCGGGCTTGCGGCAGCCGCATGATTCCTGCGGGGCGTGCGGGCAGTGGGCCACGGCCTCGAAGGCCACGCCGTAGGGGGCCAGCAGCTCGGCCAGCCGTTCCTGCACGGCCTGGAAGTTCTCCAGGGCGTAATAGCCGCGCCCGATGCCCGACTGGTTGGTTACCACGAACAGCCGCGCCCCGGCGGCCGTCAGCCGGGCCAGGGCCTCGCCGGCGCCGGGCACAAGCTGCACCTGGGCCGGGTCGTGCAGGTAGTGCTTCTCCACGATGATGGTGCCGTCGCGGTCGATGAGCACGTTCTTGGGCGGCTTCACGGCCTTCTCCCGGGAATGTCCATAAGGACGTTTGGGGTCGCGGGGGATGCGTTCATATCGAAGAAGATTTCACGAGGGTGCCTTTGATTGTGGATGCCCCCAGGCAGTTATAGGAAGTGGGGCGGCGCTTCAAGCCCCGCGCCCGGCCTGCGCTCAGGCTCCAGCTCAGGCCCCGGCTCCGGTGATGACCCCGGCGGCCAGCACGCGCCCGGATGCGTCGTACAGGGCGGCGGTCTGCCCCGGCGCTGGCCTGGGGATGGGGGCGTGGAAGCGCAGCCGCAGCCGCCCGTCCTTCAACTCAGCCCCAACAGGGCGGGGGCGCTGGCGGTAGCAGGTCTGGGCAAGAGTCTCTTGCGGCCAGTCCTGCGGATGCACCAGCACGTTGGCCATTTCGGTGGAGCATTCCAGCACGTCCAGGGCCGACTTGGGACACACGATCAGGGCGTTCGCCTCCGGCCGCTTCTCAAGCACGTAGAGCGGCTCGCTCCAGGCCACGCCCAGTCCCTTGCGCTGGCCGATGGTGTGCCGCCAAAGGCCCTTGTGTCCGCCCACGCGCCTGCCGTCCTCCAGCAGGATGGGGCCGGGCCCGGGGAGCCGGGCGCCCTGGGCCTCCAGGAAGGCGCGGTAGTCGTCGCCGGGGATGAAGCAGACCTCCTGGCTCTCGCGCGGCAGCGGCGGGGCCAGGCCGCGCCGGGCCAGCTCGGCGGGCACGTCGGCCTTGCGCCAGCCGCCCAGGGGGAAGCACGCCCTGGCCAGGGATGCCGCGGGCACCAGGGAGAGGAAATAGCTCTGGTCCTTCACGGGGTCCGCACCGCGCAGCAGCTCGCCGGACTCGCCCAGGCGGGCGTAATGCCCCGTGGCGATGCGCCGCGCGCCCAGGCGGGCCGCGTGTTCCGCCAGCAGGCCGAACTTCATGTCCCGGTTGCAGCCCGCGCAGGGGTTGGGCGTCTTTCCGTCGACATAGGCCGCCACGAACGGCTCGATCACCTCGCGGCGGAACTCGCCGGAGAGGTCCACGGCCTCGAAGGCCACCCCCAGCGCCGCGCACTGGCGGGCAAGGGCCTCGGCCAGCGCCAGCTGCGCGGCGTCAGGCGGCAGGAAGTGGGCGTGCAGGGCCAGCACATCCGGCTCCTGGTCGCGCAGAAGCGCCAGGGCCAGCAGGCTGTCCATGCCGCCGGAAACGGCGACGGCGGTACTCATGGCCGGTTTCTCAGTGGGTTCACGGGTGGTTGTCTCCGGTGGGACACGTAACAGGAGCGGAGCCGCTTGTTAACCACCTGGCCGGGATTCCTGACGGGCCGTCTCGGAATTACGTGACATTGAGACCGCTTGCGACGTATTCTGGCGGCGCATTTCCCCGGTTCAACCCTATCGCGAGGTTTCCAGCAGATGAAAGTGACCCTCAACTACGGGAAGACAGGTTACGAACTGGCGTTGCCGGAGGATTGCAACGTCACCGTGATACGAAAGCAGGCCATGCCCGTGCTGGCCGACCCCGCCCAGGCCCTCGAGCGCGCCCTGGACAACCCCACCTCCGGCCCGCCTCTCACCGAGGCCGCCAAGGGCCGCAAGTCGGCCTGCATCCTCATCTGCGACATCACCCGCCCTGTTCCCAACGGCATGATCCTGCCGGTTGTGATCAAGCGGCTCATGGACGCGGGCATGGACCCCAAGGCCATCACCGTGCTGGTGGCCACCGGCCTGCACCGCCCCAACGAGGGCGAGGAGCTGCGCGAGCTCATCGGCTCCGACTGGGTGCTCCAGACCGTGCGCGTGGAGAACCACTTCGCCCGCAACGACGAGGACCACGTGCTGCTGGGCGCCTCCAGCCAGGGCACCCAGATCAAGGTGGACAAGCGCTTCGTGGAGGCCGACCTCAAGCTCGTCACCGGCCTGGTGGAGCCGCACTTCATGGCGGGCTACTCGGGCGGGCGCAAGGTGATCCTGCCCGGCATCGCCCACCACGACACCATCACCCGCTTCCACACCGCCACCTTCCTGGAGTGCCGGGCCTCGGCCAACTGCGTGCTGGAAGGCAACCCCCTGCACCGCGACCAGCTGGACGGCGTGGCCATGCTGGGCGACGTCTGGGCCGTGAACACCGTGCTGGACGAGCACAGGCGCGTCTCCTACCTCAATTTCGGCCCCCTGGAGGAGAGCCACCTGGACACCGTGGCCTTCACGCGGCCCTACTCCGAGATCAAGCTGGACCGCACCTGGAAGACGGTCATCACCTCGGCGGCCGGGTATCCGCTGGACTCCACCTACTACCAGACCGTGAAAGGCATGGTGGGGGCCATGGACGCCCTGGAGCAGGGCGGCAAGCTGTTCATCGCCAGCGCCTGCACCCAGGGCATGGGCTCGCCCGAATACGTGGACGCCCAGAAGCGCCTGGTGGCCCTTGGGGTGGACGGCTTCTTGAGCGACATCATGCCCAAGCAGCGCGCCAGCATCGACGAGTGGCAGACCGAGATGCAGCTTAAGCCCATGCGCAAGGGCTCCATCTGCCTGTACACGCGCGGCCTCAAGGAGGAGGACAAGGCATTGACCGGCGTTGAGGTCGTGGACGACCTGGAGGCGGCCCTGGCCAAATGGCTGGCCGCCTGCGGCGACAAGGACGTGGTGGTGATTCCCGAAGGGCCCTACGTGGTGCCCTTGCAGGGCAAATAGTTTCTACAGGTGAATAACCGAGGGGGGCGGGATGTATGCATCCCGCCCCCCTCGATCATTTTGAAGCTCTATAAGCTCCTGCCGGGGCCTGCCCGGCGCCGAAGCGGCCGATGTATTTGAAGAACATCATCCGCATCGGCGTCGGGCAGGCCCCGGCAGGAGCTGGCATGTCTCATCCCGGCAGAACGAAAGGTGTGGAAATGTGACCGCGAAGCCGTATGGGATTCCAAAGGGAGGAACTCCCTTTGGCCGCCGGAGGCATTCTGTGAATCCCATCGGCCGTCGTGAGGGGAAGCCTCCGGCGGCCAAAGGGGCTTCGCCCCTCTGGACTCCCAATGAAACGCGGGCCCGGGTACAAGTAACCGGACCCGCTGATTTATCTGAGTCCTACCGCCCCAGCTTCTTTTCCAACTCCGCCACTGCCAGGGTAGTCTTGATCACCGTGTCGGGGTTGAGCGACATGCTCTGGATGCCGCACTCCACGATGAACTGCGCGAACTCCGGGTAGTCCGAGGGGGCCTGCCCGCAGATGCCGATGTATTTGCCCAGGCGGTTGCTGACTTCGATGACCTGCTTGACCATCCTGAGCACGGCGGGGTTGCGCTCGTCGTACACGTGGGCGACCAGTGCCGAATCCCGGTCCACGCCCAAAATCAATTGGGTCAGGTCATTGGAGCCGATGGAGAAGCCGTCCACCACCTCCAGGAACTCCTCGGCCAGGATGACGTTGGAGGGAATCTCGCACATGCCCACCACGCGCAGCCCGTTCTCGCCCTTCCTCAGACCGTAGGCGGCCATGGTATCAAGCACCTTGCGGGTCTCCTCCACGGTGCGCGGGAAGGGGATCATCACTTCCAGGTTGGTAAGCCCCATCTCGTTCCTGATCTTGAGGATGGCCCGGCACTCCAGGGCGAAGGCCTCCCGGTAGTTGTCGGAGTAGTAGCGGCTGGCCCCGCGCCAGCCGATCATGGGGTTCTCCTCCTTGGGCTCGAACTGCGCCCCGCCGATGAGGTTGGCGTACTCGTTGCTCTTGAAGTCGGAGAGGCGCACGATGACCGGCTTGGGGTAGAAGGCCGCCGCGATCATGCCCACGCCCTCGGCCAGCTTGTCCACGAAGTACTGGGCCAGGTCGGTGTAGCCCTGGGTCATGCGGGCGATCTCGGCCTTGGCGCTCTTGTCGGTCAGTTCGCCGAAGCGCAGCAAGGCCAGGGGGTGGATGCGGATGTAGGAGTTGATGATGAACTCCTCCCGGGCCAGGCCCACGCCGTCGCAGGGGATGAAGCTCTTCTCGAAGGCCTGCTCCGGGGAGGCCAGGTTCATGGTGATCTTGGTCTTGGGCCTGGGCATGCCCTCGAGGTTGAGCTCCTGCACCTCGAAGTCCAGAAGCCCCATGTAGACCACGCCCTCGGATCCCTGGGAGCAGTCCACGGTGACGTCCTGCCCTTCGGGGATGCGGTCCGTGCCGTCCAGGGTGCCCACCACGCAGGGGATGCCCAGCTCGCGCGAGACGATGGCCGCGTGGCAGGTGCGCCCGCCCCGGTTGGTCACGATGGCCGAGGCGATCTTCATGATCGGCTCCCAGTCGGGGTCGGTCATGTCCGTGACCAGCACCTCGCCCTTGCGAAACTCGCGGATGTTGGAGGCCTCCTTGATGACGTGCGCCGCGCCGCGCCCGATGGCCTCGCCCACGGCCTTGCCTTTGGCGGCCACCGCGCCCGTGCCCTTGAGCACGAAGGAGCGCAGCACGTTCGCGTCCTTGCGGGAGTGCACCGTCTCGGGCCGGGCCTGCACGATGAACAGCTCGCCGGTGCGGCCGTCCTTGGCCCACTCGATGTCCATGGGCTTGAAGTAGCCCGCCCTGGCGGAATAGTGGTCCTCGATGGTGCAGGCCATGCGCGCAAGCGACAGGACCTCCTCGTCGTCAATCACCAGCAGGCCCCGGTCGGCCAGGGGCACGTCCACGTTCTTGGTGGGGGACTTGGCGTCGTCGGTGTAGACCATCTTGATGGCCTTCTCGCCCACCTTCTTCATGAGCACCGGCTTGAACCCGGCCTTGAGCGTGGGCTTGAACACGTAATACTCGTCCGGGGAGACGGCCCCCTGCACCACGTTCTCGCCCAGGCCCCAGGCCCCGGTGATGTATACGGCGTCCTTGAAGCCGGACTCGGTGTCGATGGTGAACATGACGCCCGAGGAGGCCAGGTCCGAACGGACCATCTTCTGCACAGCGATGGAGAGCGCGATGGCGAAGTGGTCGAAGCCCTTGTCCACCCGGTAGGAGATGGCCCTGTTGGTGAACAGCGAGGCGAAGCAACGCTGGCAGGCCTCCAGAAGCTCCTCCACGCCGTGGATGTTCAGGTAGGTCTCCTGCTGGCCCGCGAAGGAGGCGTCGGGCAGGTCCTCCGCGGTGGCCGAGGAACGCACGGCCACGTCACAGCCAGCGCCGTAGCGGGCCTCCAGCTTGGCGTAGGCTTCTTCGATGGCGCGGCGCAGCTCGTCCGGGAAGCGCAGGGAGCGGACCAGGGCGCGTATCCTGCGCCCGCGCAGGGCCAGGTTCTCCATGTCGTGGGTGTCCAGGCCGTTCAGGATGGAGCGGATGGTCTCGCGGGCGTTGTTGCGCTCCAGCAGCAGGCGGTAGGCCGTGGCGGTGATGGCGAAGCCCCCGGGCACGGTGACGCCCTTGGGGCCGAGCTCGCGGTACATCTCGCCCAGGGAGGCGGTCTTGCCGCCCACCAGGGGGACGTCCTCGCTGGTTATCTCGTCGAACCAGAGGATCAGTGCGTCGTCTCTGCTCATTTGGGGCCTCCGGCTAAGTGGGATTGTAGCGAGGATAGCACGCGGGCGGGGCGCATGGGAAGGACGGGCCGCCAAAAGAAAGCCCCCGCCGCTTGCGCGACGGGGGCTTTGGTATCGTTCGTTCAGGCGACTGGGCCTAGTAGGCTTCGTCGTAGTCCAGCTCCTTCTCGGTCACCTTGTGGGAGAAGGTCTTGTAGACCCAGGCCTGGTACGCGATGACGATGGGCACGAAGGTCAGGGCCACGACGAGCATGATCTTGAGCGTCAGCGGCGAGGACGAGCTGTTCTGGATGGTCATGGACCACGCCGGGTTCAAGCTGGAGGGCAGCAGCGCCGGGAAGATGCCCAGCACGCCGAACAGGGCCACGCCGGCGATGGTCACGGCGGAGGCGGTCCAGGCCAGGCCCAGGCGGCGCTGGCCGATGTACACGCGCTGCATCAACAGGCCGCCCACGGGCAGCAGCACCACCGCGAACAGCAGCGGGTTGGCCAGGTAGTTGGCGAACAGCTTGGTGTAAAGGGCGGTGAGCACCAGGAACAGCACGGCCACCATCAGAAGGGCGGGCCAGAGCTTCTCGGCCACCTTGAGGGCCCTGTCGTGCAGCACGCCCTCGGTCTTGCAGGAGAGGAACAGCGCCCCGTGCATCAGGAAGGCGCAGACGAACAGCACGCCGCCGCACAGGCCGTAGGGGTTGAGCAGCGTGAACAGGTTGCCCTGCAGGATGCCGTTCTGGTCGATGGGGATGCCCTTGAAGATGTTGGCGAAGGCCACGCCCAGCAGCAGGGCGGGCAGGAAGCTGCTCACCGCGTGGATCACGTCCCAAATCTTCTTGGAGCTTGCGCTCTCGACCTTGGCCCTGAACTCGAAGCTGATGCCCCGGAAGATCAGGGCGAACAGCAGGAGCATCAGCGGCGTGTACAGGGCCGAGAACATCACCGCGTAGGTGCCGGGGAAGGCCGCGAAGGTCACGCCGCCGGCGGTTATCAGCCAGACCTCGTTGCCGTCCCAGAAGGGGCCGACCGAGTTGTAGAGGATGCGCTTTTCGTTGTCAGTTGTGGCGATGGCCGGGGCGAGCATGCCCACGCCCAGATCGAACCCGTCCAGCACGAAGTAGACGGCCCACAATACGCCCCAGAGCAGAAACCATATGGTTCCGAGTTCCATGTCCGTTTCCTCCGTTTAGTGGGCCGGGCCCTTCTTGGCGTATTTCACCAAGAGGTAGATGTCGACGATGCCGAGCAGTGTGTAGACCACCACGAAGGCCAACAGTGAGAACGCCACCTGCTGCGGCTCCACCGGGGAGACGGCGTCCTTGGTGCGCATGAGCCCGTGCACGATCCAGGGCTGGCGGCCGACCTCCGCCACGGCCCAGCCCGCCTGGATGGCGATGTAGGGCAGGGGGATGGCGTAGAGCATCAGGCGCAGGTAGCCGGGGTAGTCCTGCAGCTTCCTGGACTTGAGCAGGCCGAACAGGGCCAGCAGCGGCATGATGGTGCCCAGGGCGACCATGATGCGGAAGCTCCAGAAGGTGAGGGCCACGGGGGGACGGTCCTCGGGCTTGAAATCGAGCAGGCCTTTGACTTCGGCGTTGGGGTCGTTGAAGGCCAGGATGGAGAGCAGGCTGGGGATGCCGATGGCTTCCACGGAGTTGCGGCTGTTGGCCTCGTCGGGCAGGGCCAGCAGGTACATGGGGGCGTTCTTCTGGGTGTGCCAGTGGGATTCCATGGCCGCCAGCTTTGCGGGCTGAACCTGGGCCACCTCGTTGCCGTGAACGTGGCCCTGGACGGCCACGACCACGGAGAAGATGAAGGCGAAGACCGCGCCGATCTTGAAGGAGCGGGTGAAGAACTCCACCTCGTTCTTGCGCAGCAGGTGCCAGGCGGAGACGCCGGCCACGAAGAAGCCGGAGAGCAGGAAGGCGGCCGAGAGCGTATGGACGTACTGGCTCCAGGCGAAGGGGTTGGTGATGAGCGCGACGAAGTCGTCAAGTTCGGCCCGGCCGTTGCGCATCACGTAGCCCAGGGGGTTCTGCATGAAGCCGTTGGCGATGATGATCCACAGCGCGGAGAGGTTGGCGGCGAAGGCCACCATGCAGATGGCCGCGGCGTGCATCCGCTTGGAGAGCTTATCCCACCCGAAGACCCACACGCCGATCATGGTGGATTCGAGGAAGAAGGCCACTGAGGCCTCGATGGCCAGCAGCGGGCCGAAAATATCGCCCACGTAGGCCGAGTAGCGCGACCAGTTGGTGCCGAATTGGAATTCCAGTGTTATGCCGGTGACGATGCCGATTGCAAAATTGATGAGAAAAAGTTTGCCCCAGTATTTTGCCATCTTCTTATACATCTCGTCGCCGGTGCTGACGTAACGGGTCTCCATGTAGGCAACGAGAATGGAGAGGCCCAGGGTCAGGGGGACGAAGATGAAGTGAAAGAAGGTGGCCGCGGCGAACTGCAAACGGGAAAGCATCAAGGTGTCCATGCGCCTTCTCTCCTATGCCTGGCCTTTTGAAGTTGTGGCGGATCTTCCGCCGGAGCATGCCGCATCGCACTGCGCTGCGGGGTCCAAGTTGCTGTCCGTTCTGGCGAGGCTTTCGAAGTTCGCCGCTCCCAGCGTCTGGCGGAACTGGGTCCTGGCCTTGTGCCACACGCGGTGCACCGCGCAACATGAGCTGCGCTCGCAGTCCTGCGGGCGCGAAAGGCACTCGTTCACCAGTATTTCGCCGTCTACGGCCTCCACCACCATTAGCAAAGAAATCTCCTGCGGGGGAAGCGCCAATTCCATTCCCCCAAGCGCGCCCTGGCGCACCACCACGACGCCCGCCTTGGCCAGGCTCTGGGCGATCTTGCCCAGGAAGGCCTGGGGGATGCTCATGGCCTCGGCGATCTCGCGGCGGCTGACCACCAGTCCAAACGGCTGCTTGGAGAGGTACAGGACGCAACGGATGGCGTATTCTGCGGCGCGGGTGAGTTTCATGCTGCCTCGAAACAGGATAATTAAGAGCTGATTTGTCCTATATCGAGGCCGGGCCCTGGTGTCAACAGAGCATAATAAATAAATCGCCTGATATCCAAATTGGTTCGGCCAACCCCGTCTATCCGCTCCACGCCCCGGTGCCCGCCAAGCGGCTGCGCCGCAAGGACCCGCGGGGATAGCGACCCTACGCCACGAAGCCTCGCGTACGGCCGCACCAACAAAAAGGACCCCCGCGCTGCGCTAACGCGGGGGTCCTTTGATTATTCCACCTGGGGTTTGCCGGTCAGGACCCGGACTGCGTCTGCGGGCGCGGGGCCGACAGCGCGGCCTTGCGGCTGAGGTACTTGTTCAGCCAGACGCGCAGCCGGGCATGCACCGTGACATCCACCTGCCCCAGGTACCAGGCCCCGCCGATGCAGAGAACCAGGGCCATGAGCCCGGCGATGAGCCCGGGGGGCGTATCCGTGAAGTACTTCCAGCGGTCGAACACCAGGATGATGACGTTGGTGTGTATCAGGTAGAGCGTGTATGAATAATCCCCGTATTGGGCCAGCATTGGCGGCGAGCTGACGCGGCTCTCCAGCTTGATGAGCCCGTAGAGCAAGAAGCAGGAGAGTACGCCCAGGATGTAGAGTACTGAGAAACGCACAGCCCAGAGCTCCAGGCAGGCCAGCGACACGGCCGTCATCACCAGGAGCATCATCTGTTGGGTGAAAGGCTCATTGTACCGCTGGATGTAATAGAACGTCAGCGCGCCCAATATAAAGGACGGGTTCCAGATGGAGAACCAGATGTTGAGCATGTTGGGCACGGGCTGCGGCGGCTTGAAGGCGAAGATGTGGACGATGATGCAGGCGAACAGCCAGGCCAGCAGGAACCCCGGGAAATACTTCGTCCACTTGGGGCGGGCGAACAGCGCGCAGATGAGATAATACCATATCTCGTAGACCAGGGTCCACTCGATGCCCAGCTTGTAGCTCTTGCCCATGCCGAAGGGCAGCAGGGACATGACGTAGGGCAGGTCGTCCAGGTTGAGCTGGTGGTTGGTGAAGGCGCGCATCACGAAAGCCATGACGATGACCATGAAATACATGGGGTACACGCGCACCAGGCGCTGCGCCAGGAAGTGCTTGGAGTTCCTGTCCACCAGGAAGGCCATGAAGTACCCGGAGATGGCGAAGAATGCGCAGGGCACGCCGCCGATCAGGTCGGGAACGTGTATGAAGTACGAGGGGTCGCCCTGTTTCAAGAGGTAGATCTTGACGTGCACGAAGGCCACCATGATGCACAGGATGGCTCGCAGGGCTTGAATATGGGTATATGTCATGGTGTGTCGACGTGTTGTGCTATGGAACCGCCGGGCGGAATGAGCAGAATCGGGCGGCGCCCAGCAACTACATCAAACAGGGGGGATGGTCAACGCGGGCGGACGAGGAAGACTGGCATCTCGTGCCGCCGCACACCTTCCAAAGGCCAGCCCGGCTTCCGGGCCTCCACGTGGTACAGGCAGGCGCCGGAGTTCTTCGCGACATCCTTCTGGCGATCCGGGCGCGCAACCGCATACACCCCCAAAAAAAGAGCCCCCTCCGGAAGATCCAGAGGGGGCTGCGCTGAGTCGTGTGAAGTCGCGCGCCGGCGGGACCCTAGAACGCGGCGATCTTGGCCTGCAGGGCCTCGGCCACCTTGCGTCCCAGCTCCACGCAGGCCTTGAGCTGCTCGTGGGTGGGCCTGTTCTTGGCGCGCACGCCCTCGATCACGTCGAAGTGCATGGCCGTGAGTTGCTCGGTGAGCAGCTTGAGGGATTCGCCGCTCCAGCCGTAGGAGCCGAAGGCCGCGGCCACCTTGTTCTGGGGGCGCAGGCCCTTCATGTAGGTGAGCATGGCGGAGACGGGCGGCAGCACGCCGTTGTTGTGCGTGGCCGAGCCCACCAGCACCGCGCCGGATTCGAACACCTCGGTCATCACGTCGGAGTGGTGGTTGGCCTTCAGGGACATGACCGTCACCGGGGTGCCCGCGTCGGAGAGGCCCTGGGCCACGGCGTGCGCCATCATCTCGGTGGAGCGCCACATGGTGTCGAAGAACACCACGGCCTTGTTGGCGGGCTTCTGCAGGGCGAAGTTGCGGTAGGCCTCGATGACCTGGCCCACTCCCTCGCCGCGCCAGAGCAGGCCGTGGTCCGGGGCGATCATCTGGACGTCCCAGCCCTGCTTGCCCACTTCCTCAAGGATCTTGAGGGTCACGGAGGAGTAGGGCAGCACGATGTTGGCGTAATAGCGCGAGAGCTGCCTGGCCAGTTCGGCCTGGTCCACCTCGTCCGCGAATCGCTCGGAGGTGGCGTAGTTCTGGCCGAAGGCGTCCTGCGAGATGAGCAGCTTGTCGTGGGGGATGTAGGTCATCATGGAGTCGGGCCAGTGCAGCATCCTGGTTTCCATGAAGTGCAGGGTGCGCTTGCCGATGGAGAGCGTGTCGCCGGTCTTGACCACGTGCAGGGGCCAGTCCTTGGCGTCGTAGTACTCCTTGATGGCCTTCTCGCCCATGATCGAGCAGATGATTTTTTCGGGCTTGCTGGCGGCCACCAGGCGGGGCAGGGCGCCGGAGTGGTCGGGCTCCACGTGGTTGACCACGATGTAGTCCACTTTCTCCACGGGCATGACGTGCGCGATCTTGCACAGCAGGTCGCCCGCAAAGGCGGCGTCCACCGTGTCGACCACGGTGTTCTTTTCGTCCTGGATCAGGAAGGCGTTGTATGTGGTGCCCTTGGGGGAGAGGGAGTAGCCGTGGAAGTTGCGGCGGTCCCAGTCCACTGCGCCAATATAATGAATGTCTTTAAGAATCTCGACGGATTTCATCGGGGATACCTCAAAAATGGAGAAGCCCGCCGGGGGGGGCCGGCGGGCGTGGAAAGGGATGCTATTCCTTGGAGAATTCGCCCTTGGGGGCGCCGCAGACGGGGCAGGTCCAATCTTCGGGGACCTTCTCCCAGGGGGTGCCGGGGGCGACGTTGTTGTCGGGATCGCCTTCGGCGGGGTTGTACACATATCCGCAGACGTTGCAGACATATTTATCCATGAAAATCCTCCAGATGAGAACGGTAAAGGACGGATCGCCATCTTTTTACCCCCAGCGCCGGACTCCGCCACGGGGGCGAGCCTTGCCTGAGCGGCAAAGAGGTCAATTCGTCGGTTGCGCAAACCGGCCGGGCTCTGGGGCGCGGCGCGGAAAAAACTCCCTGCTCCAACAGGCCGGTGGGGCTCCGGTTACGGAGGGCACCACGCGACTATCGAGAGCTATCATGCGCGACTGGCCCGCCTGTCAAGAGGGAAGTGCTTCCTTTCCCCCGTCGCCGTTGCCGGAGAATCGCCCCGCGAGCACCGCCAGATGGCGGGACATGTCCCGCACTGCCGTGATGCGCTTGTTGGCCTCCATGACGCGCATGGCCACGTCCTGCGAGAGGCCGTTGATATGGGAGACGTTGTCGTTGATGGCCTCGCTGGTGGAGGATTGCTGCTCCGCGGCCGATGCGATGGAGCGGATCATGTCCGCGATGCGGCCGGAGTGCGACACGATGTCTGAGAACACGGAGCCCGAGCGCTCCGCCATGCTGGCGGCGTGCTCCACGGATTCCTTGGTTCCGGCCATGCCTCCGGCCACATGCTTGGTGCCGTCCTGTATCTCGGTCACGGCGTGGCTGACCTCGGCGGTGGCCTGCATGGTTTTTTCGGCCAGTTTGCGCACCTCGTCGGCCACTACGGCGAAGCCGCGCCCAGCGTCGCCCGCCCGGGCCGCTTCGATGGCGGCGTTGAGGGCCAGCAGGTTGGTCTGGTCGGCGATGTCGCCCACCACGCCCATGACGCGTCCGATGTTCATGGCCCTCTCTGTCAGCTCGCTGAGCGATTCGGCAAGGGACTCCGCGCGGGAGGCCACCTGGCGTGTCTCGTCCACTGTGAGCCTCACTTCGGTGCCGCCCTTCTGGGCCACCGTCTGAGCCTGCTCGGATGCCTTGGATGTCTCGCTGGCGTTGCGGGCCACCTCCAGCACGGTGTCGTTCATCTGGTCCATGGCCTTGGTGAGGTTGGCCGTGAGCGCGGCTGTGTCCTCCACGCTGTGGGCCACCACTTCCATCTGGGCCGCCAGCTCGGTGGCTGCTTCGGAGAGGTTGGCCGAGACCGACATGACCTCCCGCGCCACGTCCATCAGGTTGGCGCGCTGCGTCTCGATCTGCACCTTGGCCTCTTCCTCTTCGGTCAGATCCATGAGCACGCCGATCACGCCGAGCATCTGGCCCTTGGCCCCGCGTAGGGGGGAGACCTCGTAATGCAAGGGGAAGATCTCGCCATCCTCCCGCTCGAAGAGGATCTTCCCGCCCGAGGCGGTGCCCGTGGCCAGCACTGTGGCGCAGAGGTCCAGCGTCGCTCCGCCCGCGCTCAGGATCAGGTCGGCGCGGCGGCAGTTGAGCTCCTCTTCCGAGTGCCCCAGGATCTTCGAGAGCGGTGAGTTGGCGAAACAGAAGTCGCCGTTCTGGTCGGTGACGAAGAGCGGAATGTTGACGCCCTCCAAGACGCTTTTGTTGTATTCCAGCTGATCCTGGATGGTCCGCACCATTCCGGCCAGGTCGCGGGACAGGCCGGACAGCTCGTCCTGGCCGCGCATGCTGAAGTCCACGTCGTGGCGGCCCTGGCGCACCAGGGCGGTGTTGGAGACGATGGCCTGGATGCGGCTCAGCACCGCCCGCCTCATGAACCAGGTGACCAGGCAGAGCAGCAGCACCAGGCCGGACAGCGAGATGGCGCCGTTCATGAGCTGGTCATGCCGGGCCTGGGCCAAGGTGGAGGTGATGTCCTGCAGGACGACGATGGTGCCCAGGATGGGCTTGGTAGCCCCGTGGCAGTGGTGGCACTCGGCCTCGTTGCGGATGGGGGTGGCCATGGCCATGAAGCTCGAACCGCCCAGCTCAGTCTGGGCGGAACCCTCGGCGCCGGCGAGGCCCTTCTCCAGCAGGCCGGTGACGGCCTGGCTGCGCAGGAAGGGCGCCAGATCCTTGCGCAGGGCCTTCTGGTTGGTGGAGTAGGTCACGTTGCCTTTGTAGTCGGTCAGGAAAATGTGCCCCGCCGCATCGCGCTTGGCCATTTTCTCGAACACTCCGGCGGTCTCGGAGTTCTTGCCCAGGCGCATGGGCTCCTCCACCGCCATGAGCATTAGGTGGGAAACGCGGTTGGAGTTCGCGGTCACCAGCTCCATGGTGGAGCGCGACTGCCAGGTGGAGTTGGCCAGGAACAGGCCCGTGAACACGGTCACCGTGACGACGGTGATCAGCAAGAGGACGCGGAACCCGAGTGACTGATGGAACACATGCACAGCCGTTTCCTCCCTAGTGTGCGCCGCCGTACAGCATCGGCTTGAAACCAAAGGATTTCACACGCTGTTCGTTATGGCAGGCCTGGCATTGCTCGACGGAGAGCGAGGTCTTGATGAGGGACTTGTCGCCGGACTGGGCATGGGCTTCGCCCGGCCCGTGGCAGACCTCGCACCCGGCGTTGGCGAGTTGGGGCGTCTTTTCCATGCTGATGAAACCGCCCGGCTGTCCGTAACCGGTGGTATGGCAGCCGTAGCACTCTTGAAGCTCGGCCGGGGTGAGCTTCGAGGCCATGATCTGGATGGATTGGAAGGAGTGGGCCTTCTTGGCCGACTTGGAGTAGGATTCGAATTCTTTCTGATGGCATTCAGCGCAGGCTTTGGATCCGGTGTACCCTGCGGACAATGCGTTCGACACTGCCAACAACGGCACAAAGCATACACCAACGGCTAACAATACGGCTGCCCGGCGCATACGGCCCCTCCCTGCGGGTTCTGGTTGCAACAGATCAGGCGCCTGGCCGAATGATGCGGCCAAGGGCTTGCAGCCGCAATCCAAGGCAAGGAAGGTGCGTAACTGATGAAAGCAACGGCCCACGGAGGTCCGCCAGGACAATACGCCCGTCCTTGGCGCTGTACGGCAGAGTTGTCGAGTACAGCTACACTAATAAGGATTCTGCAAGCGATATTACGCTACGCTATGGATTAGGAATTTGCAATACTAAATGCCTAAAACAGCGATGCTTGAAGGAGATTTGCGCCTTACAAATCAAAAAGCCCCGCCCGCAGGCGGACGGGGCTCAATTGTCACATCCTATAGTTGTTCTACCAGTCCAGTGTGGCCTTGAATGCCTGGGCCAGGTCATCCACGCCGCAGCGCAACAAGGCGGCTCCACCGTTGCGGATGGTGAGCGTTCCATCGTCCGTGACGCGTCCGATGGGGGCGATCCACTGCCCGGCGAAGAGCTTCTCGAAGCTGGGCACGTTGCCGGAGGGCACGCTGACCACGAAGCGGGAGTGGCTCTCGGAGTAGAGCACCTCCAAGGGGGTGGCGCAGTCCTGGCTGGCGGGCACGCGCAGCAGGTCCACGTCCGCGCCCAAGCGGCCGCCGATGCACATTTCCGCCAGGGCCACGGCCAGGCCGCCGTCGGAGCAGTCGTGGCAGGCGTTGACGACCCGGCCTTTGATGGCCCGGCGCAGGTTGCGGTAGCGGGCCTTGGCCGAGAGGGCGTCCACCTGGGGCACGCGGCAGTCGGTGAAGCCCAGCTCTTCCGCCAGTTCGGATCCGCCAAGCTCGGGGCGGGTCAGGCCCAGCATATAGAGCACGTCCCCGGCCTGCTTGAGGTCGGAGGTCATGGTCTGGGCCGCGTCGGGTATCACGGAGAGCACCGTGAAGAGCACCGTGGGCGGGATGGAGATCTTGGACCCGCCGCCGGTGTAGTCGTTCTTCATGGAGTCCTTGCCGGAGACGCAGGGCACGCCGTAGGCTTGGCAGAAGTGGGCCAGGGCCTGGTTGGCGCGCACCAGCTGGGCAAGCTTGTAGCGGCCGTCGGGCGTCTTGGCGGACTGCACCGGGTCGCACCAGCAGAAGTTGTCCACACCGGCCATGTGGGCCAGGTCGGCGCCGGTGGCCACGGCGTTGCGCACGGCCTCGTCGATGGCTCCGGCCATCATCCAGTAGGCGTCCAGGTCGGAGTACTTGGGGCAGATGCCGTGGGAGAGCACCAGGGCCTCCTTGCGGGCGAGCACCGGGCGCATCACGGCCGCGTCCGCCGGGCCGTCGCGCTTCACGCCCACCAGGGGCTTGACCACGCTGGCGCCTTTGACCTCGTGGTCGTACTGGCGGATCATGTACTCCTTGCTGCAGATGTTCAGGCGGCCCAGCATGCTCATGAGCAGGCCGGCCTGGTCCTCAACGGCGGGCTGGGGCTGGCAGATGGCTTCCGGGCGCTCCCAGCGGGCCTCCAGACGCATCCTGGGGGTGCCGCCGTGCAGGAAGTCCATGTCCAGCATGGCCACGGGCTTCTGGCCATAGCTCACGCTCAGGGTGCCGGAGTCCGTGAAGCGGCCCAGGTCGGTGGCTTCGACGTCCATCTCTGCGGCCAGGGCCATGAAGCTTTCGAACTGGTCCGGGCCGACGGCCACTGTCATGCGCTCCTGGGCCTCGGAGAGCAGTATCTCCCAGGGGCGCAGGCCGTCGTACTTGAGCGGGGCCTTGGAGAGGTCGAGCTCCGCGCCGCCGCTGTCCTGGGCCATCTCGCCCACGGAGGAGGACAGGCCGCCCGCGCCGTTGTCCGTGATGGCGTGGTAGAGGCCCAGATCCCTGGCGCGCATGAGGAAGTCGTACATCTTGCGCTGGGTGATGGGGTCGCCGATCTGCACCGCGGTGGCCGGGGAGCCTTCGTGCAGCTCCTCGGAGGAGAAGGTGGCCCCGTGGATGCCGTCCTTGCCGATGCGCCCGCCGGTCATGACGATGCGGTCGCCGGGCAGGGCGCGCTTCTCGAAGCTGGGCTTGCCGCCCACCTCGGCGGGCATGATGCCCACGGTGCCGCAGAACACCAGGGGCTTGCCCAGGAAACGCTCGTGGAACACCACCGAGCCGTTCACCGTGGGGATGCCGGACTTGTTGCCGCCGTGCTCCACGCCCTCGCGCACGCCTTCCATCACGCGGCGCGGGTGCAGCAGGCGCGGGGGCAGGGGCTCGTCGTGGAAGGGGGAGGCGAAGCAGAACACGTCCGTGTTGCAGAGCAGGTTCGCGCCCATGCCGGTGCCCATGGGGTCGCGGTTGACGCCCACGATGCCGGTGAGCGCGCCGCCGTAGGGGTCCAGCGCGGAGGGTGAGTTGTGCGTCTCCACCTTGACGCAGAGGTGGTGCTCGTCGGTGAAGCGGATCACGCCCGCGTTGTCCTTGAAGACCGAGAGGCAGATGTCTCCCGCGCCCATGGATTTGCGGATGGCCGCGGTGGAACCCTGGATATAGGTCTTGTAGAGGCTCTGGATGCTCTGGCGCGTGCCGGTCTCGGCGTTCTCGTAGTCGATGTCGGCGGAGAAGATCTTATGCTTGCAGTGCTCGGACCAGGTCTGGGCCAGCACCTCAAGCTCCGCGTCGGTGGGCTGGGCCGGGAGCCCGGCAGCCTTGCGGCGTTCGGCCACCCCGGGGGCGGAGTAGTGGTCGCGGATGGCCAGCATCTCCTCCAGGGAGAGGGCCAGCACGTTGTCGCGGCTGAAGGCCATCAGCTCGTCGTCGCTCATGGCGGCGAGGTCGATGGTGAGCACCTCGTCGCTGGCGCGGCCGGTCACCTGGGCGGCGCGGGGCTCGAAGCCGGCCTTCTCGGCCCACTGCGCGGCGGACTTGACCTCGTAGCGCTGGATCAGTTCGTTGCAGAGGTGGTCCTTGGCGATGTGCTCCACCTGCGCGAGGTCCAGCTTGCCGGAGAGGGCGTACTGGCTGGAGGTGTACACGGCCAGGGAGCGGACGCGGGCCTTGTCCAGCCCGAGCACCAGGGCCAGGGTCTCCTTGGCGGTGCGGCCTTCGTTGTCGGTGACGCCGGGGCGCAGGCCCACCTCGATGATCCAGTCGAAACCTTGGGCCAGCGGCGTGATCGACGCCACGTGGGACACGGGGTCGTGCAGGGCGGCCGCCTCGATGACCCGGTCGATCTCCTGCCTGTCCAGCCCGGCCACGGTGTAGGTTTTCACCACGGCGGCGCCGTCGACCTCCACGCCCAGTTCATGCGTGATCCTCATCGCGGCGCGGCGTCCGGGAACGTCGAGAACGTGTGGCTTGGGAGCTACTTCCACCCGAAAGAGCATGCGGATTTCCTCGTCAGTAAGTGTAGGGAGTTTCACGCCGGACAGGCCCGAGGGCCGACCGGCGGTACGTATCGCCAATGTTCAGGCCCAGAGGAAGCGGTGGCCCCCCTGGTTCTTAGCTTGATAAGAAGCCTGGTCCGCCCTGCGCAGCAGGGAGGAGGGCAACTCGTCTTCCTGGAGCATGGCCATGCCGACGGAAAGGCCCAGCACGCCCTTGAACTCCTCCTGGACCGCCTCGAGCACGCGTCCGGCCAGGTGTTCGAGCTGGCTCGGCTCGATCTCGGTGACGACCACCGCGAATTCGTCCCCGCCGTAGCGGCAGGGGTAGTCCATGCCTTTGCGCAGGCGGGCCTTGAGGATGCGCGACACGGTGCGCAGCACCTCGTCCCCGGCCTGGTGGCCCAGATTGTCGTTGACGGTCTTGAAGTTGTCCAGGTCGAAGAAGAACAGGCCCAGGGGGCGCCCGGTGCGGCGCGAGCGGTTGACCTCCCGCTCCAGCACCACGTGGAACTGGTAGTGGTTCAGAAGCCCGGTGAGGCCGTCGAACAGGGCCATGCGTTTGAGCTTCTCCTCCAGGCGGCGCACGGCGGTGATGTCGCGCCCCACCACGAGCCACTGGCGCATGCCGCCAGAGGCGCTGGGCAGGGGGGAGAAGACCAGCTCCAGCGTGCGCCCGGCGGCCCCCAGGGAGGGCAGCACCGTCTCCACCGGGGCGGGTGCTCCGGCAAGCATCTGCGGCCCCCACTCGCCCTGGAAGGAATGGGTAGGGGAGGAGCAGTCGAAGAGGTTGCGCCCCAGCAGGTCGATGGCGCGGGGAGAGGCGAAGGTGATGCGCCCGGTGACGTCGATGGTGAACACCGTGTCGCGCATGGAGCCCACGAGCTTTTCGAGGAATTCCCCCTGTTTGAGGGCCTTGAACTCCCAGCCGGAGACGAGGGAGACGTCCTCCAGGAAGAGCAGTATCTCCTCGCGGCCCTGCCAGGTGCGTTTCTCGGCCGCAAGGTACACGCAGGAGTCGTGGGCCTGGTGCTCGCCCTGCCAGAGGCAGAAAATTTTGTGCAGGGAGCGCGCGGAAGCGTCCTTGAGGAAGTTGTCCCATTGACCGTCGCGCGCGAAGCCCTTGCCCTCGCCAAGCGAGGTCCAGAGGTCCGCCCCGCGCTCCACTCCGGGGACCGCCAGGAAGTCCCGCAGGCGGTTGTTGATCTCCATGATGGCGCCCTTGGGGGAGAGACGGGCCACGCCCACGGGGAGCTGATCCAGCGTGTGGGCCTTGAGCTCCAGCACGGTCTGGCGCAGGGCGTACTGCTCGTAATTCTGGCTGGCGAAGGAGACGTAGAGCCCCACCTCCTTGAGCACGTCGCCGCGCAGGCCCCTTTTGGAGAGGCGCAACTCGCCCAGGTGGACGCCTCGCGCGACGATGGGGAAATGCGCGCCGTGGCTCAGGGTCCAGCCCAGCTCCTCGAAGCTCTCGCCCTGCTGCGCGCAGACCACCCCATTGGACCTGGAGGCCCTGAACAGGTCCCAGTCGCGGTACTCGGGCACACCCAGGGCCAGTTCCCACTCGTCCACGCCCCATTCCCACTTGAGGTGCCTGCCGATGATCCTGGCGGCGTCCAGCTTGCCTCCGGCGGCCGTGGCGATCTCGGAAGCCAGGAAGTGGAACTCCTGCATCTGCCGGATGCCGTGCTGGTAGTAGCGTTCGTCCGGGGGGGATTCGTCTATGCCCAGGGTGGAGAGCACGGTTTGGAAGCGCTGGATGCAGCGGGAATGGATTTCGTCCAGCTCCTCCCGGGTGAGCCCGAGGCGGCGCAACAGGAAGCTTCTGAAATGGACGACCTCCGCCGGGGGGTGATGGGCTCCGATCTCCAGTTCGGCCCAGCGGGTGGCCAGGATGATGCACTGGGTGGGGACGGAGTGGGAGTCGATGCCTTCCAGGTCGTGGTGGTGCTCGATGCACTTCGGGTCGTGCAGGGGGATGTTCCATTCCTGCAGCAGCTGGGTGGTGAGCAGACAATGGTCGGCCAGCCAGCGCTCGCGCTCTCTCTCCAACTGGCCGTGTGCGAGGGCGGTCAGGGGCGGGCCGTTGTCCTCCTTGGCCAGGTGCTCCGGCTCGTGGCAGGCCATCAGCAGCAGGGAGATGTCCTTGAGCAGGGCCGACAGATAGACCTGGTCCGCCGTTTCGGGGCAGAGGCGTTCCGCCAGCAGCTCCGCGGCGATGGCCGCCCAGATGATGATGCGCCAGTTGGCGTAGAAATCGATGCCTCGATCCGTCAGGGCCACGCTCAGGTGCTTCTGGTAGGTGACGGAGAGGGCGATCTTGAGGATCTCGCGCGTGCCCAGGATGGTGGCCGCCCGCTGCAGGTCGGTCACTTTCTGGGCGGAGCCGTAGTAGGGGGAATTGGCCAGGGTGAGCACCGTGGCCGTGAGCACGGGGTCCAGGGCCATGATCCTGGCCAGGACGTCGAAATCGGGGGTCGCCTTCACCGCCTCTTCCAATAGCTGCAGCATCACCGGGGGGAAGGTGAGCCGCATGCATTCCCGAAGAGTGGCGATGGTGCTGCTGGTCATGTGGCGGTCTTACTTGTCGCGCTTGGCCATGCCCTCCAAGGCGGCATATAGCAGCGTGGTTTCCGGGGTGGCGGGGAAGACCGCCAAACACCGCCCGGCGTCCTTGATGTAGGAGGCGGCCATGTCGCGCGTGCGTTCCACAAAGCCTCCTGCGTTGATCGCTACGAGGGTGGATTCCAGCTCACTCTCCTGCAATGTGTTCTCTTTGAAGGCTTTTGTAAAGCGCTCGCGCCCGGCGGGGTCGAGGGATTCGAGATAGAAGATCAGCGGCAGCGTGAGCTTGCCTTCGCGAATATCCGCGCCCTTGGGCTTGCCGGAGACTTCCTTGGGAGAGGAGTAGTCCAGGGCGTCGTCCACCAACTGGAAGGCGATGCCGATGTTCATGCCGAAATCCGCCGCGGCCTTGACCAGTTCCGGCGCGGCCCCTGCCAGCAACGCCCCCGCCTCGCAGGCGGACTGGATCAGGCAGGCGGTCTTGCCGGTGATGATGTCCAGGTAGCCCTGCATGTCCATGGTCACGTCGCGCACGCGGGCGATCTCCTGCACTTCGCCGCTGGCGGTGTTCAGGATGGCCTGGGAAAGGCAGACCATGAGCGGCGGGACGTTGTAGGAGGCGATCATGACGTTGGCCAGGGCCAGCAGCGCGTCGCCCGCCAGGATGGACTGCCCCACGCCGAAGAGCGTGTGCGCGGCGGGCCTGCCCCGGCGCAGCTCCGAGCCGTCGAGCACGTCGTCGTGCAGCAGCGTGGCCGAGTGCAGCACCTCCAGCGAGCAGGCCAGGGGGTAGGGGTCGCCCCCGGAGTAGCCCAGGGCGCGGGCGCACAGCAGCGTGAGCACGGGGCGCAGCCGCTTGCCGCCGGCCTGGAGCACATGCTCGGCCATGGGCCTGACGTAGGGATTGAGCGTGCTCACGTGGCTGCGCAGGCACGTTTCGATCTTCGGAAGCTCCCCGGCCAGGTATGAGGCGAATGTGTTCATTGCAATCTTGTGTTGGCGGGCATGACCCGGTTTACCCGACACCCGGCTCGGGCATGAGCCCGGCCAGTACGTCTCCCAGCCCGGCGAGGGCCAGGGCGAGCTTCCACTGCTTGAGGTCGCGTTCTCCGACAGCGTTGGAGATGGTCCGAACTTCCAAAAAAGGCAAGCCCCGCGCCTTGCAGGCCAGGGCGAGGGCGAACCCCTCCATGCTCTCGGTGAGCGTTGCGTGCCTGGCGGCCAGGGCAGCGGCACGCTCCGCCCCGCCCGTGACAACCCCGGAGGTCAGCGCCGGGGCGCGCGTCCAGCCCGGAGGCAGGGCGAGCCCCAGGGCCTTGGCGGCTTCGTCCGGGTCCAGGCGAAGCCGGTCGAAAATCTTCCCGCCCACGCCCTCCCATTGCGGAAAGGGGAAGCCGGAGGCGTCGGCAAGGCCGTCCCGCCCGGCCACGCCGAAATCGGCGCAGACCTCTTCGCTGGCGGCAACCGGGGCGCACAGGGGGGCCTTGGCCGTATCGAAGCTGCCGGCGACACCCAGGTTGAGCATCCCCGTCACCCGGTAGCGCTCAAGGGCCGTGGCCGCCTCCAGGGCCGCCGACAGGGGGCCTACGCCCGTGACCAGCAGCAGGACGTCACGCCCGCGAATCTCCGCCTGGACCGCGCCCCGCGCGGGGATCAGTCCAGCCCACTCCGGCCCGGCCAGCTCCGGCGCTATTTTGGCCAGGGCGTGGCGCAGCTCGCCCGGGGTGGCCGCCGCCAGGGCCAGCGTCATCTCAGCGCTTCCTGACCACGGCCACGCACAGGCCCTCCTCGGCCTCGCGCACGGACTCCACGTCCGCCTTGCGATGGGCCGCCACCAGGTCGAGCTTGCGGCGCTGTTCCGGGCGGATCTCCACCTCGATCGCGCCGCCGCTGGGTAGCGACTTCAGAAGCGAACTCGCTTCCAGGAAGCCGCGTCAGCAGTCGTGGGCGCAATTCAGGCAGGGCAAGGGCATGTTACAGCCTCCAGTAGGAAAGGCCCGCGGCCGTGAATCGGGCCTTGTCCAGGGCTCCCCGGATGTCCATCACCAGCCCGGTGGACGGGTTGGCGAAACGGGGCAGAACATTCTCGGGGGAAAGGCCGGCGTACTGCCTGTGGCTCACGGCCACGATCAGGGCCTCCAGCCCGGTGAGGTCCTCCAGCGGGGAGAGCTCCAGCCCGTATTCCTCCAGGGCCTCCTCGGGGGCGGCCATGGGATCATGGACCAGGACCTCGACGCCGTACTCGCGCAGTTCGCTGATGACGTCCACCACCTTGGTGTTGCGCAGGTCGGGCACGTTCTCCTTGAAGGTCAGGCCCAGGATGCCCACCTTGGCGCCGCTGATGGGGCGTTTGGCCGCGATCAGGCGCTTGATGCAGCACTCGGCCACATGCTTGCCCATGGAGTCGTTGATGCGCCTGCCCGCCTGGATCACCTGCGGGTGCAGGCCCAGGCCCTCGGCCAGGAAGGTGAGGTAGTAGGGGTCCACGCCGATGCAGTGGCCGCCCACCAGGCCGGGCCTGAAGCCCAGGAAGTTCCACTTGGAGCCCGCAGCCTCCAGCACCTCGATGGTGTCGATGTCCAGCTTGCCGCAGATCAGCGCCAGTTCGTTCATCAGGGCGATGTTCAGGTCGCGCTGGGTGTTCTCGATGACCTTGGCCGCCTCGGCCACCTTGATGGAGCTGGCCCGGTGCACCCCGGCCGTGACCACTGCGCCGTACACGGCGCAGAGCAGGTCCGTGGTGGGGCCGTCCTGCCCGGCGACCACCTTCACGATGGTCTCCAGGGTATGCACCTTGTCGCCGGGGTTGATGCGCTCCGGCGAGTAGCCCACGAAGAAATCCTTCCCGCAGGTCAGGCCCGAACGCTCCGAGAGGATGGGCACGCAGACCTCCTCCGTGAGGCCGGGGTACACGGTGGACTCGTAGACCACCACGCTGCCGGGGGAAAGATTCTCGCCCACGGTGGTGGAGGCGGAGCGGATGGGGCGCAGGTCCGGGCTGCGGTGCGAGTCGATGGGCGTGGGCACGGCCACGATGATGAGCTTGCAGGCGCGCAGGCGGGCGGGGTCGCAGGTGTATTCCACCTTGGCGGCGGCCAGCCTGGCGGCGTCCACTTCGCCGGTGTCGTCGCGGCCAAGGTTCAGTTGCTCTATGCGGCGGGGGGAGATGTCGAAACCCACCACCTTGAAGGTACCGGAGAGCGCCACGGCCAACGGCAGGCCCACGTAACCAAGGCCCACCACCGCGACTGTCGCGCTGCCGGAGGTAAGTTCGTCGTAAGTGACCACATGTTTCTCCAAAATGAAATCGGGCGAAGGGTCCTTACCGGAGTTTGCCCCGGCCAGCAAGCACACTGGACAGGACCTCCCCGCTGGGGCTAGGTGCTGCCCATGAACATCGACTGGAAGATCGTCGCCATGGGGCTCGGCATCGCGCTCGTGATCGAGGGCCTGCCTTATTTTCTGCTCGCGGACAAGATGCCGGAGGTGCTGCGCGCGCTGGCCTCCACCAAAACCAGGACCCTGCGGATCATGGGGCTGTGCGCCATGCTCGCCGGGGTGACGCTGGTCTGGCTGATGAAGCGCTGACCTCTCCCTTCGCCCCTCAACCCTGCTTGACGCCCACGTGTATGACCACGATGCCGAAAGCCAGGCGCTCCCAATCGACCGAGGCGAAGCCCGCGTCGCGCATCTCCTGAGCCAGGGAGGGCGCGTCCGGGAATTCGCGTATGGTGTCGGCCAGATACTGATACGCCCCGTCATCCTTCGAGAAAATTTTCCCCAAAAGCGGCAGAAGCCGGTTCAGGTACAGGTTGTACACCCCGCCCAGGATGCGCTGCTTCCCAGAACCGAATTCCAGAATGCAGAGCCTGCCCCCGGGCCTGAGCACGCGCAAGAGCTCCGCGTAGGCCTCGGAGCGGGGCCGGATGTTGCGGATGCCGAAGGCGATGGTGGCGGCCTCGAACGTCTCGTCCGGGAAGGGCAGGGCCCTGCCATCGGCCTGCACCGGGGCGATGGAGGCCACCCCGCGCCGGGCCAGCTTCTGTGCGCCCTGCGCCAGCATGGGCAGGCAGAAGTCCGCCGCGGCGATGCGCGCGCGAGGGAAGCGCCGGGCGATCTCAAGGGAGACGTCCAGGGTTCCGGCCGCAAGGTCCAGCACGCGGGGGCTGCCCGAGGCGGAAACCCCGATGTGGTCCACCAGACGCCTGCGCCAGAGAATGTCCAGCCCGAGGCTCAAGAAATGATTCAGAAAATCGTACCAGCCGGCGATGCGGCCGAACATGGAGGCCACGCTGCGGCCATGATCGGACGCCATTCTAGTCCGTGTCCTTGGTTTCGCCCTGGTAGGGGGTGTGCTCGGTGATGGTGCGAAGCACCTCGAGATATATCCGCGAGAAGTGCGCCGTGAAGTTGGAGGGGGAGATGCGCCCCGTCTCCACGAACTTCACCACGATCTCCTTGGCCACCTGCAGGGCCTTGTCCTGTATCTTGTCCACGGCGTTCTCCGCAGTCTGATTGTGAAAAAACCGCCCGGGGGGAAATGGCCTCTGACCACCAAAGGACAAACCGGGCGGAAAAGAGAAATACCTTGAAGCACTCCCCTTTTTTTCAAGGGGCTGCCTACCACGCCTGAAGCCGGGAGTCGAGGGGCGCGGCGGCCGGGAATTCCGCCAGCGCCGGCGGGGGGGCACGCCAGCCGGGAAAGGTGTCCGCTTTGGCCATCCCCTGGGCTGAACCGCGTCCGGCTGCCCCTCCCGCCCGCGCCGCGGGCTGATATATTTGAAGATTATCAGGCTGCGCCGCGCACGGGAGGGGCAGCCGGAAGCTGGGCGACCCTGCTTTGGGTGTTGTCATATTGCCGCAAGACGGTTCGAGGCCGCCAGCCAGGAAATCCGGGCGGGCGGCCTCGACGCGAAGGGGTCGAAATCCGGTCGGACCTAGAAGGGAAGCACCTTGCGGCCGCAGGCCTCCTCCAGCACCTCGGCCACGCCCAGGTAGAAGGCGGAAGCGCCGCAGACGATGCCCTCCCAGCCCGCGATGGTGCCGATGAGCGCCGAGCCGGTCCAGTCCCTGATGGCCAGCAGGAAGAAGAGCACGGTGAGCGAGCCGAAGATGAACTTGAGCACCGGGCCTTTCTTCAGCGTGCCGATCCACATGAAGAAGGTGAAGACGCCCCACACGAACAGGTACCAGCCCATGTAGGCGTGCTCGGTGGGGGCGGTCAGGCCCATCTTGGGGGCCACGATGAGGAACACCAGGGTCAGCCAGAACATGCCGTAGCTGGTGAACGCGGTGTAGGCGAAGGTGTTGCCCTTCTTGTATTCGAGCACCCCGGCGATGACCTGGGCGATGCCGCCGTAGAAAATGCCCATGCCAAGGATCATGGCGCTGATGGGGAAGAACCCGGCGTTGTGGATGTTGAGCAGGATGGTGGTCATCCCGAAGCCGAGCAGGCCTACGGGGGCGGGATTGGCTGTGGTCTGGCTCATGGCCGAAAAGCTCCTTTTTCGGTCGGTTTTATGGTTGAGGACAGTCCCTTCCGGCGGCGCGAAATTTCGACGGCCTGGGCCGGCAGGCGCAACGGCCTTGAGAACGGTCCCCCTAGGCGAAATCCGCTTCGCGGGGGACAGCTTGGGGCGTTGCTTGACGCTGGTGGCGGATGCGCTTCCGATGGAACCGCCGGGAGTGTCCGGCAATCATCGGAACAGGCGGCCCGCCCGGCCGATCCGGGGGGCCGCCATAAAGGCGGAATGGAGCGGGGCTCAGATCTCCTTGAGCACGTAATTCCGCGTGCCCAGTCCGATTTCCTCGGCGTAGGAGAGCTGGAGGTCCCCCTGGGTGTGCTTCCACGTGCCCAAGAACTTGTGCCCGCCGGGGTCGAAGTTGGAGCCCAGCTGGGAGCCGTGGAGGCCGTGTTGGCGATTGACCAGATCAAGGCAGGCTTTGTCAATGGCTACGGGGTCCCAGGAGGCGAGGATGCCTATGTCGGGCACGATGGGCGCGTCCGACCAGGAGGCGCAGTCGCAGTCCGGAGTGATGTTCACCAGGAAGTTGAAGTAGGCGGTCTTGTCCTGGCGGTTTTTCACGGCCCCGAGGGCGTATTCCACCATCTTTTCGGTGAAGGGGCCCAGTTCCGTGGCCCAGTCCATGCTGATGGCCTTGGTGCGGCACACGGTCATGCACTCGCCGCAGCCCACGCACATGGACTTGTCGATGGCGGCCTTCTTGGCCGCGAACTTCACGGCGTTCTCCGGGCAGACGCGCAGGCACTCGGCGCAGCCCACGCACTTGCCCGCGCTGACCTGGAAGCGGGGCGAATGCTGGTCCCGCTTGCCCGCCGGGGGCGAGCAGCCCATGGCCAGGTTCTTGATGGCCCCGCCGAAGCCGGCCATCTCGTGGCCCTTGAAGTGGGACACGGCGATCATGGAGTCGGAGTCCAGGATGCCGGAGGCGATCTTGACCTTCTTGAAGTGCTTGAGGTTCACCTCGACCTCGCGCCAGTCGTTGCCGCGCAGGCCGTCGGCGATGAGCGCGGGGGCCCCGGCGGTCTCGTAGCTGAAACCGTGCATTACGGTGGTGCGCAGGTGGTCCACGGCGTTGTGGCGCGAGCCGGAGTAGAGCGTGGCCGTGTCCGTCAGGAACGGGTTGGCCCCGTGCTTGCGCAGCCGGTCCACGACCGCGCGCACCAGGACGGGGCTGATGAAGGTGTCGTTGCCGAGTTCGCCGAAGTGGACCTTCACGGCCGTGAGCGCGCCGTCCGCGGCCAGGGACTTGAACCCGGCCTTGTCGAAGAGCTTGGCGATGCGGGAGAGCTTGTTGTCCTTGGGGCCTCGGGCGCGCAGGCCCGCGAAGTAGACGGTGCTTGGCTGGGGAGCGTTCATTCGGGCTGACCTCGCGTGGGAGTCGGGTTGAGGCCCGATTGTGGCCCCGGGCGAGGCGCAGGTCAAGCGGGCGGGGGAAAATCCCGCTCTGGCAAACCGGGCGGAAGTGGGTCATAGCGTAAGGCGACGCCCGCGCCTGCGGACGTGGAGGACTCAATGGATTTCGGGATGTTTGTGCGCCTCTCCCGGCGGGAGATGCGCGGCGGCTTGAAGGGCGTCTGGACGTTTCTGGGCTGCCTGGCCCTGGGCGTGGCCGCCATAGCGGCGGTGGGCTCGCTTGCGGCCGCGTTCCGCAGCGCCGTGGAGGGACAGGCCGCGCTGATCACCGGCGGCGATGTGGCCGTGAGCCAGAGCCACACCCCCCTGGCCCCGCAGGAACTGGCCGTGCTCAAGGGCCTGGGGCGCGTCTCCGAGGTCATGGAGATGCGGGCCATGGCCTCCAGGCTCGAAGGCGAGCCCAGGCGCACCCTGGCCTCGCTCAAGGCCGTGGACGAAGCCTACCCCCTGCGCGGGGAGGCGGTGCTCTCCACGGGCGAGCTTCTGGGCTCGGCGCTTGCGCTGCGCGACGGCCTCTACGGCGTGGTGGTCCACCCCGACCTGCTGGCCCGCCTGGGCCTGAAGGTCGGGGACAGAATGGCCGTCGGTGATGCCGAATTCCAGGTGCGGGCCACCATCCTGCAGGAGCCGGACCGGGCTTTCAGGCTGCTGGCCTTCGGGCCGCGCGCCGTGATCTCTTCCAAGGGCATGGAGGCCACGGGGCTGCTGCTGCCGGGCAGCCTGGTGCGATACGAATACCGCCTCCTGCTGCCCGACGCCCCTGGGGCGGCCTCCGACCCTGACCTCGCAGCCGCGCGCCTCAAGGCCGAGCTCAAGGACCCCGGGGTGCGCATCCGCACCGCCAGCGAGGTCTCGCCCACGGTGGGCGACGGCTTCCGCAGGCTGGCCGGGCTCATGTCCCTGGTGGGGCTCTCCGCGCTGCTGCTGGGCGGTCTGGGGGTCTTCGAGGCGGTGGCGGGCTACCTGGACTCCAAGACCGCAACCATCGCCACGTTCAAGGCCATCGGCGCCTCGAGCCGGACCGTGTTCTGGATATTCTTCCCGCAGATCATGCTGTTGGCCTGCGCGGGCGTCCTTGCGGGCGTGGCCGTGGGCGCGCTGGCCGGCCTGCTGGCCGGTCCGCTGCTGGCCGACGTGCTGCCCGTGGCCCCCGTGTCGGGCGTGTACCCCAAAGCCCTGGGCCTGGCCGCGCTCTTCGGGCTGCTCACGGCCGTGGCTTGCAGCGTCCCGCCCCTCTCCTCACGTACGCGGGTGGGGGCCATGAGCCTGTTCCGAGGCTACACGGACCCGCGCCGCCCGCGCCCCGGCCGCGCCGCCCTGGCCGTATCCGCAGCGTGCGGGCTGGCCCTGGCCCTGCTGGTGCTGGCCACGTCGCCCAACCGGCTGCTGGGCTGGGGCTTCCTGGGTTCGGTCGCGGCCTGCGCCGTGGCCTTCCGGGCGCTGGCCTGGGTCATGTCGGTGGCCGCTAGGGCCGTGCCGCTGCCCTCGGACCCGCGCGCCGCCCTGGCCATCAGGGGCTTTTCCCGTCCGGGCAACCCCAGCGGTTCGGTGGTGGCCTGCCTCGGGCTTGGGCTCACGGTGCTGGCGGCGGTGAGCCTTTCCGACGCCAATTTCCAGTACGCCATGCGCTCCGAACTGCCGGAGCAGGCCCCATCGTTCTTTTTCCTGGATGTGCAGCCCTACCAGATCGACGAATTCACATCCCTGGTCTCCTCGGTGCCCGGCGTTGAGCGTGTCGAGAAGGCCCCCTCGCTGCGCGGGCGCATCGTGAGCGTCAAGGGCGTCCCTGTGGATCAACTGGCCGTGGCCGAGAACGTAACCTGGGCCGTGCGCGGCGACCGCAGCCTGACCTGGGCCAGGGAAATGCCCCACGGCGCGAAGCTGGAGGCCGGGAAGTGGTGGCCGCAGGACTATTCCGGCCCGCCGCTGGTCTCCATGGACGCCGAGGTGGCCCAGGGACTGGGTCTCAAAGTGGGCGACAGGCTCACCGTATCCGTCTACGGCCGCGAGATTGAGCTGACCGTCTCCAGCCTGCGCCGCATCCGCTGGCTCTCCCTGGCGCTCAACCACGTGTTCGTGCTCTCGCCCGGCGTCATCGAGGACCAGCCCATGACCTATCTGGCCACGGCCTACGTTTCGCCCACGGCCCCGGAAGCCGCCGAGGAGGTCTACCGGAGGGTGGGGGCGCGCTTCGGCAACGTGAGCGTGCAGCGGGTGGACGAGGCCCTGGCGGACGTGGGCAACCTGGCGGAGCAGATCGCCGTGGCCGTGCGGGCCAGCGCGGTGGTCACGCTGCTGGCGGGGCTTCTTGTGCTGGCCCAGAGCCTGCGGGCCTCCATGGGGCGCAGGATCTACGAGGCGGTGATCTACAAGGTCTGCGGGGCCACCCGGGCGGACATCATGGCCGTGATGCTGGGCGAGTACGGGCTGGCCGGGCTGGCCGCCGGGCTTGCCGCGCTGATCCTGGGAGCCGGGCTCTCCTGGTTCTTCGTCACCCAGACCATGCAGACCTCCTGGGGATTCTTCGCCGCGCCCGTGGCCCTGACCCTGGGGCTTGGCATAGCGCTGACCCTGGGCATGGCCATGCGGAGCCTGTGGCGGATGCTTTCCAGCAAGGCCTGGCCGCACCTGCGCAACGAGTAGCAGGGAGGAGACGGGAAGGCTCCGCCTCCCCGCACCCCACCGGCAGGGGCATGATGCCCCTGCACCCCGCGACCGGACTTGGGGCGCGTTTTTCCTGCTGTCCTGTGACATCTTTCCCGAAGCCGGTCCCAGCCGTCCTATGAGGATGCGCCAGAGGAAGGACCACGTCGAGGGGGTCCGGGGGAAATCATTTCCCCCGGCGGGGCCCGGGGCGGAGCCCCGCCCAGCCCCCAATTAAAAAGGCCCCGCCGAGGCGGGGCCTTCGATTCTCAATCTCCTCCGTTTTCTCACTGTTCCGACAGCCACTCCCGGAAGGTGCGAAGCTCGTCGTTCCAGCCCGTGGAGAGCCGTATCTCCAGGAACTGGCGGTAGAGGTCGTCCACGAACTCCAGGCACTGGTCCAGGAGCATCATCTTCTCCAGGAAGGGGGCGTCGGGGTCGTCGCCTTCCTCCAGGCGCGTCTCGATCTTGGGGGTCTTGAGCCCGGAGAGCGAGAAGTCGTCGGAACCCAGCAGCACGGTCCAGGTGGCCCCGTCGCGCTCCAGGCGCAGGAGGGCCTTGTCCACCAGCTTGCCGTTGCGCAGGCCCAGCTTGGCCTCGGTGAACTCGGCGTGGGGGCCGGTGACCACGGCCTTCTCCACGTTGTCGCCGGACCCGCCGCGCACGGAGAGGCGCTGCTCCAGGTAGACGTTGAACTCGCGCCCGTCGGACGAGCGGAAGAGCCAGCCGTTCTTCTCCGAGCGGAACCAGAGCCAGGTCAGGAAGTCCTGGCCGAGCACGCCGTCCTGTATTGCGGCCTTGATGAGATCCATGGGGTCCTCCTAGGGGGCCGCGAAGGGGCTGGGTTCGAGGTCGTCGAGCAGGGCGTGGCGGGATTCGTCCGTCATGCGCCGGGCCAGGAAGTAGGGGGTCAGCGGCTCCAGGCTCAGCCCGAAGCTCATGTTGAAATGATCCTCGAACAGGGCGCGCACCTTGGAGTTGGTGGTGGCCAGCAGCACCATGTTGGAGCGCAGGTTCCACACCGCGTCGAACACCGCCGGAATGGGCAGGAAGCGGGTGCGCAGCTTGAGCATGACCTGGTCCTTGATTTCGGACTTGCGGTCCTTGGTGATGAAGGATTTGCCCGTCTCCTTCATGGCCTCCTTCTCGGCCTTCACGGCCAGCAGGAAATGCTTCTTGAACACGGCGGGGGGCACCCGGCGGGTGTCGAGCCGCAGGGAGAAGGCCACGTAGTGCGCCTTCTCGGGTGGGGCGGCGTGCCAGAAGCTGTCCAGCCAGTCTTCCAGGCAGACCCAGCCGAAGCTGCGCTCGTCGGCGGTGTTGTCGATGTCGCGGAAGCTGTATTTCGCCAGGCGCTCGGGAATTTCCGAGGCGATCTGGCCCGTCATGTCCCCGACCACGGCGTAGCGGGTGAAGCTGCCGCTTGCAGCGAGAATGCCCACGGGAACCTCCAGTGCGGATGTGTGTGCGTCCCGGCTTGCGGTTGCTGCCGGGCCGGCCACCGAGCACCTACCCTCTTTTTCAGCGGCGCGCCACTGCCGGGATGACCGGCGGCTTGGATGGCCCGCTTTATGCTAATCATACCTCAAACGGAGGATATGAACATGTCACTTTGGAAGGTCTCCACAGGCAACGGCAGGATCAGTTTCGGGTCCAAATCCCGGGCGCTCGGCGGCTCCAGGGGCTGCAACGAGCCCTTCAAGGGCTCCTTCTGGTGCCCTGGGCGCGGGTGGTTCGCCAAGGAGCCCTGCCCCTTCGCGAGCAAGGCGGAATGCGACAACTACAAGCGCATGTGCGGCGCGATCTGATGGCTGCACAGGCCGGTCAGGAAGCGTCTGAGGCGATGCGCGCTCCGCGTCCGTCCTCCTTGGGGATGTCTGCCCGGCATCATGGCGGGCATCCCCACGGGGGGCGGGCGCGGCACTTTTTATCTTGTTTCAAAATGGTCGGGTGGAATGGGTCGCGGGGGCATGGCTTACAAATTTGTATCAATTTGTGTCGATGTTACAAAATTGCCGCACCGCAGCCGCGCCGAGCGGATAATGGCCGCACGTGGGCGCAAGCGTCTTTGAATTTCCGGGCCGATGGTCTATGCACTGGGGCGAGCGAACCGCAATCCACGGAGGAGCCATGCCCCGCGCAAAGCACAAGACCCTCGACACCGGCATCAAGACCCTGGGCCCGGCGGCGATACCCTCCCCGCTGACCTACTGCCGTTTCGTGCCCGACGACATCAAGGTGCCGTTGCGCGTCTCCCCGGAGGACCTGGACGACCCCGCCCAGAACGCCGACGTGCTCTTTGAGCCCGCCGGGCCGCGCGCCAACATCTTTTTCGACTCCTCCAAGGTCAAGGCAGCCATCGTGACCTGCGGCGGACTCTGCCCGGGCATCAACGACGTCATCCGCTCCATCGTCATGGAGGCCCACCACAATTACAACCTGGCCGCCACGCTGGGCATCCGCTACGGGCTGCAGGGCTTCATCCCCAAGTACGGCCACGAGATCGTGGAGCTGACCCCGTCCAACGTCTCCAACATCCACGAGTTCGGCGGCACCATGCTCGGCTCCTCGCGGGGGCCGCAGCCGCCGGAGGAGATCGTGGACGCCCTGGAGCGCTCCAACATCGGGGTGCTCTTCGTCATCGGCGGCGACGGCACGCTCAAGGCGGCGCGCGCCATCCACGAGGAAGTGGTGCGGCGCGGGGCCAGGATCGCCGTGATCGGCGTGCCCAAGACCATCGACAACGACATCAGCCTCGTCACCCAATCCTTCGGGTTCGACACAGCCGTGGAGAAGGCCACCGAGGCCATCCGCTGCGCCCACACCGAGGCCCTTGGCGTGCTCGGCGGCGTGGGGCTGGTGAAGCTCATGGGGCGCGAGTCCGGCTTCATCGCGGCCCAGGCCACCCTGGCGCTCAAGGAGGTCAACTTCGTGCTCGTGCCGGAGGATCCCTTCCAGCTCCGGGGCGAGCACGGCCTGCTGCCCGCGCTGGAGAAACGCCTCAAGGCCCGCAAGCACGCGGTGATCGTTGTGGCCGAGGGAGCGGGGCAGCACCTGCTGGAGCAGTCCGGCAAGACCGACGCCTCGGGCAACCCGGTGCTGGGCGACATCGCCACGCTGCTCTCCGGCGAGATTACGGAGTACATGAAGGAGCGCGGCCAGCCCATGACGCTCAAGTACATCGACCCCAGCTATATCATCCGCTCGGTCCCGGCCAACGCCAACGACCGCGTGTATTGCGGCTTCCTGGGGCAGTTCGCGGTGCATGCGGCCATGGCGGGCAAGACGGGCATGGTGGTCAGCAAGGTCTACGGCCGCTACGTGCACCTTCCGCTGGAGCTGGTGACCAGGAAGCGCAAGAAGCTGGATCTGGCCTCGGATTACTGGCGGGCCGTGCTGGAGTCCACGGGCCAGTACGCCATCTCGCCCATGTGCAAGGACGGCGTGGGGCCTGCCTGCCTGGTGTAGGCGCGGGCGGATTGGCGCGCGGATGGAGCGTGCCGCGCTCCCGCCGCAAACACGGATGAGGAGCGTGAGTACCGGGCCGGCACGTCCCGGTTGCCGGGGCAAGCCCCAAAAAAGAACCGAAAAGCCCGGCTCCGGCGGTTTGACCGCCGGAGCCGGGCTTTTGTCATCTGATGAGCAATTCCGCTAGGCGGAGGTGTTGACGGCCACACCGCGCTGCAGCTCACGGGGGGCATAGCCCGCCAGTTGCTTGGAGCGGTGGCCCCTGCGGCGGCGCACATGATGGTGGTGATGATGCCCCGACTGTGCTGCGGCGGCCTGGGTCGCGGTGTCGGTGGAGCTGGTGCCGCCGGTTGTTGCGGCGTCCGCAGCGGTGGCGTCCGCTGACGCGGCGTTGGCCGTGGTTGTGTCCGTGGCAGCGGCGGTGTCGGTCGCCGGAGCGGCGGCTTCGGTTTCGGCGCCGGTCTCGGCCGCTTCGGCCTCCTCGCCGGGCTCGGGGAGCAGGTCGGTCAGCGAGGTGTCGCCGGAGTTGGCGGCCAGGGCGTTCTGCAGGTCGGCCGTGGCCTTGGCCGTGGCCTGGCCCAGGGCTGCCTGGGCTCCGCTCACGGTCTGGACCCCGAACTCCTCGTTTTGGCCGTTCTGGAAATAGTTGTTGATGGTCTTGTTCAGCTCGCCGTTGAAGAAGGCTATGGCCTTGTCCCCGGCCTTCGTGCCGAACGTGCGGTCGATGAACTCCAGGCCGTCCACCAGCCCTTCGCTAAGGCTCTCCTCGGTGACGTTCTGCCCGCCGGTCTTGGCGATCACCAGGCCCATGACCACGCGGGCGGCGTTGTCGCCGAAGTGGTTCTGCACGTAGTTCACGGCGTGCTCAAGCGCCCGCTCCAGCTTGCCCTGGGGCTGGCTGTTGGAGGCCTGGGAGCCGGTGGCGGCGTTCTCCGCCGAGGCAGGCGTCTTGGCGGCGTCGGCAGGCGTGGAGTGCCCGGCGATCACGCTGGCGAAGGCGTCCACGGCCTCCCTGGAGAGCGGCTGGACGAACTGCGCGAAGGGGCCTGATTTGCCGAAGATGGTGCTGGTGCCTGTTATGTTCATGGCGGTGTCCTCACTGCCGTCATCGGCCGTAACCCGGATAACTTTAGGGTTGCGCCGAACTTGGGGGTTGCCCGCAGGCCCCGGGCGCGGGTAGGTATCGCGGCCATGAACGGATGGACCGGAAAAATCCTCCGCGTGGACCTCACGCGCGGCACAGCGAGCGTGGAAACGCCCGACCAGGAGTTGCTGCGCCTGTGGATCGGCGGCAGGGGCCTGGCCGGATATTACCTCGATCCCTGCATCCACCTGCCCTGGGACCACCCGGAGATGCCCTTGTGCCTCTTCGCCGGGCCGCTCACCGGCACGGTTGCCCCCTCGGCCGGGCGGGCCTGCCTGGCCTCGCGCTCGCCGCTGACCGGCGGCTTCTTCGATGCGCAGGCGGGCGGACGCCTGGGCGCGCAGCTCAAGAAGGCCGGGTTCGACGGCGTGGTGGTCACCGGCAGGGCGGACACGCCGATGGGGCTGAAGATCGCGGACGGCGTCTGCGCCCTGGAGGACGCTTCGGGCCTCGCGGGCCTGAACCGCTCCCGGCTGCTTACGTCCCTGCGCTGGGATGGCGCGGTTGCCGCCACAGGGCCTGCGGCCGAACACGGGGCGCGCATGGCCTCGGTCTGGGTGGACGCGCGCCACGGCTTCCAGCGCGGCGGGCTGGGGCTCGGCTGGGCTGCGAAGAATTTGAAATACATCGCCGTGAAAGACTCGGGCAGGGTGGCGGTGGCCGACCCGGCCGGGCTCAAGGCCGCGCGCGAGGACATCCTGCGCCTGACCGCCGCCTCGCCCTATCTCTCCGGCGGGCACGGCCTCTCCCGCTTCGGCTCCTGCGCCCTGTACGACCTTATGGACGCCCGCTCCATGATGCCCACGCGCAACTTCCGGGCCTCGCGCTTCGCCGCCGCAACGCAGTGCAACGCGGTGCAACTGGCCCGGCGCTTCGAGAGCGCCCCCTACGGCTGCCGGGGCTGCCACATCCGCTGCGGCAGGGTGGCCGCCGACGGCCGCACCCTGCCGGACCTGGACGCGCTCTCGCACTTCACGGCCCTGCTGGACGTTGCGAACCTCGATTTCGCGGCCCAGGCGAACGCCCTGTGCCTGGAGCTGGGGCTGGACCCGGTGTCCACCGCCTCCACCCTGGCTTGCGAGGCCGAGCTGACCGGCGCGGCCCCCGACACCGCGCGGCTGCTGGCCGCCATCGAAGACCTGGCCCAAGGCCGCAGGCCGGACCTGGCCCAAGGCGCGGCAGCCCTGGCGCGCTCGCAGGGCCGTCCCGAATCGGCCATGACCGTGAAGGGCCTGGAGCTGCCCGCGCAGGACCCGCGCGGCGCATACGGCCTAGCCCTGGCCAGCGCCGTGTCCCCGCGCGGCGGCTGCCACCTGGGGGCGCTGCCCATGAGCCACGAGGTGCTGCGCAAGCCTGTGGCCACGGACCGCTTCAGCTTCCTGGGCAAGGCCCGGATCATCGCCCTGGCCGAAAACGCCGGGGCCGTGGGCGACAGCCTGGTGGTCTGCCGCAACATCTTCTACGCCGCCTCGCTGGAGGAATACGGACACGCATTCGAGGCCGTCACCGGCCTGGGGGGCGCGGCGGAGTTGTTCGCCCGCGCGGGTGAGCGCATCCGGTACCGGGAGTGCCTGATGAACGCCCGGCTGGGCTTCGGCGCTGCGCAGGACGTCCTGCCGGAGCGCCTCTTTGCCGCACCAGGGGCCATGGGAACCGAGCCGGACGCGCGGCCCATCCCGCGCGAGGCCTTCCTGGAGGCCAGGGCGCGCTATTACGCGGTGCGCGGCCTGGACGCCCACGGGCTGCCCACCCTGGAGAAATCCCGCGAACTGGGCCTGTTGGAGAGCTACCGCCGCTTCAGGCCGGAAGGTCCGGGCGGGGAAGGTGAAGGCGGGGAGGGCGGCCATGCTTGATGAACTGGACATCTACGCCCGCAAGCTGGCTGCCGCCGGGCTCTGCGAGCCGGGCGCGCCCGTGCTGGGCTTCCTGGACGACAGGCTGGCCTTCAACCGCGAAGCCCCCGAGAACGCCGTGCTGGCCGGGGTGTTCGAGCGCATGGGCATCAACTCGCTGCTCTGGCTGCCGCTCGGCGAGCCGTACGCCACCATCGTGGACTTCCTGGCCGGGCGCAGCGGCGGGGCCATCCTGCCGCGCGACTGCGAGACGCGCACCTTCCTGCACGATCTGCCTGTGGTGGAATCCTTCGACGCGGCGACCCTGGCCGAGGCCCTGTCCCGGCGAAAGAGCGTGATCGTGCGGGGCAGGGGGGTGCTGGCCCACGGCGCGGTGAGCCCGGAGCAGGCCTTCGTCAGCGCCAGTTCCGTGTGTTTCGCCAGCTTCGTGAAGTTCTTTTCCGACTACCTGGCCCTCAAGCGGGAGGGCCGGTCCGACCCTGCCTACGAGGCCGCCTTCCACACTGCCAAAAGATTCCTGGCCCCGCCGCGCACCGTGGCCCCGGAGCTGGCCGAAGGCCCCTTCGAGACCAGGGAGCAGGCCCTGGCGGCCATGGACGCCGCGGGCAAGGCCACCGTGGGCCTGGGGCTGGTGGATTCCTTCTTCGGCAACATCTCCTGCAATCTGGACGGGGTGCTGCTCATCAGCCAGACCGGCTCCTCACTGGACGAGCTGCCGGACTGCGTGGACCCTTGCCACCTGGACGGCTCCTCCTGCGCGGGGCTCACGGCCTCCAGCGAACTGACCGCGCATCAGGCAATAGTGGCCCTCACCGGGGCCGGGGTCATCCTGCACGGGCACCCGCGCTTCGCGGTGATCCTCTCCATGGATTGCGACGTGGCGAACTGTCCGGACGCCGCGCGTTGCCACGTGGACTGCTCGCGCCCCCGCTTCCTGGGGGAGCGGGGCATCCTGGCGGAGATCCCAGTGGTGCCGGGCGAGGTGGGCACGGGGCCGCGCGGGCTGGTGAACACGCTGCCCCCGGCCATGCTCGGGAGGCGCGGGGCCGTGGTGCTTGGGCACGGGTTGTTCGCCACGGGGCGCACCGGCTTCCGGGAAGCCTTCGACACCCTGCTCAGCGTGGAGAACGCCTGCCGCGAGGAGTACTTCCGCCGGGTGGAGAGCTTTGGCGGCTAGCAGCCTGTTGATGAAGACGATTTGTTCGGTCCGTTCAAAAAACGCGCGGGCAAGGCGCAGGAACAACCCAAACCCGATGCGTATTGGGCATACGTGAGGGTTTGGGTTTTTCGCCGCAACGCAACCCGCGTGGATTTTTCAAGGGACAGTTAGGCCTTGGGCGGGCGCTTGGCCCCCACGGCCCACTTCACCTGGCGGCATAGGCCCATGAGCATGTTGAACTCCGCGCGCTTGAGGCGGATGCGCTCCACGAAGGCTCGCACGGGCAGCATCCAGTAGTCGGGGTTGTCGTCCTTGATGAAGTCGATGGCGGTGAGGGCCTCGCGCAGGTTGGCGAACAGGGCCTCGCGCTCCTTGTGGGTGGCGGCGCGGGATTCCTGCGCCGGGGCGGGCTCACCGGGCTCCTCGGCGCTCTGGAGGGCCGCGGCGGGCACGGCGCGGGCCGTGGCGGCCTTCATGAACTCGTACAGGATGATGAGCACGGCCTGGGAAAGGTTCAGCGAGGATGCCTCCTCCGAGGTGGGGATGCACACGAGCCTGTCGCAGACCTTGGTCTCGTCGTTGGTCAGGCCCTTGTCCTCCGGCCCGAAGAGGATGGCCACGCCGGAGCCTGCGCGCACGGCCTCCATGCCCCGCGCGGCGGCGGTCTCCGGGGTGAGCAGGCCCTTTCTCCACCCTCCTGTGCGGGCCGTGGTGCCGTAGACGGCCTGGAAAGGGGCCAGGGCCTGGGCCAGGTCGTCCACCACGGTCATGGAGTCGAGGATCTCCTGCCCTTTCTGGGTGGCCAAGGCGCGTGCTCGGCCCTCGTCCCACTCCTGCGGGCTGACCACGATCAGCCGCGAGCAGCCCATGTTGGCCATGGCCCGGGCCGTTGAGCCGATGTTGGCGGAAAATTTCGGTCTGAATAGCACGACAGCCAGGTTGCTCAGCATGTTCGCCTCCGTGGCGGGGCCTGTAGCCCCGGACGGCTTGGCTTGCAAGGCCGTGAATGATAACCGGGCGGCTTCCAAGGCAACAAAGGGAGGAATCATGGCCGTATCACCCGACAAGAACATCTACCTGGTGGGCCCTCGCGCCTGCGGCAAGACCACCGTGGGCCGCAGGCTGGCCCAGGCCCTCTCCCGCCCCTTCATGGACCTGGACGAGGAGTTCACCCACACCACCGGCCGCACCATCGCGGACGTGGTGGAGACCGAAGGCTGGGATTCCTTCCGCGAACTGGAGACCGCCGTCCTGGCCGCCGTGGCCGAGACCCCGGGCAACGTGGTGGCCACGGGCGGCGGCGCGGTGCTCAAGGCCCGCAACCGCGAGCTCTTGGGCCAGGGCGTCACCGTGTACCTCCAGGCCGACCCGGAGAAGGTGGTGGCCCGGCTCATGGAGGAGCTGCTGCCCGAGCAGCGGCCCGCGCTCACCAACCTTTCGCTCGAGGACGAAGTCCGCAGGACCGTGCAGGAGCGCGAACCCTACTATCTGGCCTGCGCCCACCTGGTGGCCCCGGACAGCCCACTGGACGAGTTGGTGGAGCGCCTGACCCAGGAGCTCGAGAACTGGTCGGAGTAAAGCCCGAATCCCACAACTAGCCCGAACACCCCTAAAGCAAATCCCGTTCGTTCCGATATGCCTCGCAAGGGAGAGGAGATTGCGGTGCGGCTGCACCTGCCACGGCAGGAGGCCGCGCCGCAATCCGCAGGACGAGTGCGTCCCGCGTATCCAGACGAAGCGAGGTTTGCCATGTACGCTTACAAGACTCCCGACTCCCAGCCCCTGCTGCGCTCCGCACTGGTTGTCAGCGCAAGCGAAGGCCACGCAAGGGTTGACCGCCTGAGCCTCAAGAACGCCCGCATCCCCTTCTCGCGCGCCGTGCCCGGCGGCAAGAGCGCCCTGGAGCACCTCCGCAAGCACGGGGCCGACGTGGTCTTCATAGACGACGTGCTCTGCGACGGCACCGGCTGGGACTTCATGCGCACCCTGAAGGCGGACCCGCGCTTCGCATCCATCCCCGTGGTCATGATCGGACGCTCCGTGAGCCGCGAACGCGTGCTGGAGGCCATCGGCCTGGGCTGCGTGGGCTTCATGCTGCGCCCCTACACCCTGGATACCTTCTTCAAGCATCTGGCCCTGGCCCGCAAGGTCGGCTCCTGCCTGCGCTCGGAGCTGGGCAATGTGGCCGCTTGCACGGCGCTGATCGAGGAAGGGCAGGCCGAGGAGGCCGTCGAGGTCCTGGAGAAGACCCTGGAGACCACGGACGAGGCCCGGCACCATTACGAGCGCGGCCTGCAGTTGCTGGAGCGCGAGGAGTACAGCCAGGCGGTCTCGGCCTTCACCACCGCCGCCCGCCTGAGCGAGCTCATGTACGAGGCGCATCTGGGCCTGGCCCGCTGCTGGCAGGCCCTGGGCGACGAGGTGCGCTACCGCAAGGCCATGACCCGCGCCGCGGACATCTGCGCCCGCACCAAGCGCTTCGAGCACTACAAGAAGGAATTCGTGAGCATCCTGCAGAACGACCGCAGCGGCTTCAACCCGTTCCTGAGCCTGGGCATGCGCCTGGCCCGCGAGATGGACTGGGACGGTGCGGTCATGGCTCTGAGCAACGCCCTGCGCCTGGACCCGGACAACGCCAAGGGGCACCTGGAGCTGGCCAAGGCCTACCATTTCAAGCGCGAACCCGCCCTGGCCGCCAAGGCCGTGACCCAGGCCCTGCGGCTGGACGCCCACGAGGAGGAGGCCCAGGACCTCTACCAGCGTTGGACCGGAAAGGTCTGGGGCGAGCGTGAGGTGGTCCGCGTCCTGGAGGACAAGCCCTCCGGCCCCATCATCCCGGACGCCATCCCCAGCATGCTCAACGCCGTGCTCTACGTGGCCGGGGTGGTCACCGAGGGTCTGCATAAGATGCGCCGCAACTACGCCGCCTAGCAGCATCTCTTAGTTGCTTGCGGACTCTCAGGAGAACCGGCGGAGGGGAAACCTTCCGCCGGTTTCTTTTTGGGGCTGGGTGACCGCTGAAATAGTTTCCCGCAGCCTGTTCAAAAAGTTCGCTGGCAAGGCGCTCGAAAAAGTCAAGGCAGACGCGTAGCGCGCCTACGCGAGGTTTTGACTTTTTCGAGGCAACGCAGCCAGCGGAGTTTTTTCAACAGGCTGCTAGGCCCTTGCGGCGGCGCCGTCAGGGTCGAAGCGGCGGGCGACGATGATGAAGCTCACGGCCGCCCCGGCCAGGATCACGGCGGCGTTCGCCAGGGGGAAGTGGGCGTAGCCCAGCAGGTGCACGGCCTCGCTGCCGATCATGGGGCCCAGGAAGCTGCCCGTCTGCAATGACATGGTCATCAGGTTGGAGTTCACGGCCCGGTAGCGCTCGTCCGAGATGGTGAACATCAGCCCGTAGAGCGCGGGCGAGCTCAGGCCCATGCCCACGCCCAGCAGCAGGGCCGAGGCGCAGACCATGCCGAGCCCCTGGGCCCAGGTGAGCATCACGAACCCGGCGGCGGTGAGCGCGAAGCTCAGCCGGACCAGGCGCAGCTTGCGCACCCTGTCGAAGAGCCTGTTGGCCATCAGGCGCAGCACGATCATGCAGACCATCTGCATGGTGAAGAAGAACCCCACCCCCTGGAATCCCTTGGACTCGAAGAATCCCTTGGCCATGAAGAACATGGACGAGAACCCGACGATGTAGAGCGCGTTGATGCAAAGTAGCAGCGCGATGCGCGGCCGGGCGGCGTTGGCGTACATGTCGCGCAGGCTCACGGAGGGCTCCGGGCGGGAGTCGGCCTTGCGCCGCCTGCCCACCACGAAGACCACGGCCATGGCGGGCACCAGGCACAGCGACATGATGGTGTAGCCGTTCGCCAGCGAGCCAAGTCGCGGGCCCAGGGCGTCGAAGACGCTGGGCACGATGGAGTAGGGCAGCAGGATGGCCACCGAATAGAGCCCGAAGGCCTGCCCGCTGCGCCCCGAGGGGATCAGGGAGACCAGCAGGGTCATGGAGGCGGCCATGATCAGGTAGATGCCCAGGCCGTTGGCCAGGCGCAGCGCCAGGATGCCGCCGGGGCTCTGCAGGAACAGGTAGCCCGAGCCGCAGGCCATGAGCGTGAGCGCCCCCGCGATGGCGCAGGCCGCGGCCCGCCGCCTGGTCATGAAGGGGCTCAGCACCAGGTAGCACGCGATGGTGGCCAGCGAGGAGCTGCCGATCAGGAAGCCGCGCCAGCCCTCGGGGATGCCGATGTTCGCGAGGTGGACGTAGAGGCTGTAGTAGACCGTGATGTTGCAGTAGGCCAGGAAGATGAGCAGGCACAGGCCGATGAACCCGAAGCTGAAGAGGGTCGTCGGGGCCTGGTCCTGGGCCTGGCTCTGGCCGGGGGCGTCTGGAGTGTTGGGAGGATTCATTGTCCGGTCCGGTGGGTGCTGTGAATGCGGGCCGCTACGCCCTGGGGCGGTGCAAGTCAACACGCAGCGGGGCGAAGGATTTTCTCCCCGCGTTCCTTCCGGACGCTTGCATAGATGCGGTCGCGGGGCTAGCCTGCGTTCGCCGATTGGGGTGTTCCGGCTTCGACGCCGGAACTGAGATCATACCCATTGAACCTGACGCAGTTCGGACTGCCGGAGGGAATCGGACCCCGGGCGGCCTGAGGCCCGGCACATCCCCGAACCACCCGGCGCTCCGCCAAGGAGCCCGCCCATGATCGACCGCGCAGCACTCCGCTCAGACATCGCCGCCATCCGCCAGCGCGCCCCGCTGGTGCTCTCCGTCACCAACAACGTGGTCACCAACGTCACGGCCAACGCCCTGCTGGCCCTGGGGGCCTCCCCGGCCATGAGCCACGCCGCCCCGGACGCGGCAGAACTGGCCGGGTTCGCCTCCGCCGTGGTGCTGAACATGGGCACCCCCGCGCCCGCCTATGTGGAGAGCATGCTGGCGGCGGGCAAAGCCGCCAACGCCGCCGGGGTGCCCGTGGCCTTCGACCCCGTGGCCTGCGGGGCCACGAGCTTCAGGCGCGAGCTGGCCGCGAAGCTGCTTAAGGAAGTCAAGATGGCGGCCATCCGGGGCAACGCCTCGGAGATTCTCTTCCTGGCTGGGATTGAGGCATCGTCCAAGGGCGTGGACAGCGTCCACGAGAGCGTCCAGGCCGTGGAGGCCGCGAAGGCGGTGGCCCAGCGGCACGGTTGCGCCGTGTGCGTGAGCGGGGCCGTGGACGTGGTGGCGGACGGGGAGCGCGTGCACCTGCTGGAGGGCGGGCACCCCATGATGACGCTGGTCACGGGCATGGGCTGCACGGCCACCGCGCTGGTTGGGGCGTTCCTGGCCGTGAACGCGGACGCCTTCACGGCTACGCTGCACGCCATGGCCGTGATGGGGGAATGCGGGGGCAAGGCCGCCGCCGGGGTCAAGGGGCCGGGGTCGTTGCAGGTTGGTTTTCTGGACGGGTTGTACGGGCTCGGGCGTGCTGAGCGCGAAAACGGTTGAGCATATGACGTTTATGATTGGATATATATTAGCAGTAGAATCAATGTGGATAAATCGTGTTTGAATTTTGCTGATGCTATGGTATGGGTGGGGCAATTAGAATTTTTGGTGTTGTAATGGGTATGCTTCCCAAGGCTTTGCTAACTTAATTGGCTTTAAGGATAAACAAGGGAGTGGGTATGTCCAGTAATGACTTGATATTGTTAGGTCAATTGTTGGATCAGCGGTTGTCAGAAGTCGGACAAGGTTTGAGTGAGGAAGAATATTTTGAAGTATTTTCTGCTGAACAAGCCCTCAAAGATGATGATTTGTCATACGAAGAGCTTACATCTGGTGTAGTTGATGGGGGTGGGGATGGAGGAATAGACTCATTCTTCTTTTTCATTAATGACGTACCATTCAATGATGATATTGATGTATCTTTACTTAAAAAAGGTGTTCATCTTCGACTGGCATTAATACAGTCTAAAACTTCGCAAAGTTTCAGTGAGTCGGCAATTGATAAGATGATTAGCAGCGCAAGGGACATATTTGATTTAGGAAAAGATGTGAAAGCGCTTTCGACAGTGTATAATAAATCGCTTCTTGATCGTGTTGCTGGTTTTAGGAGAACTTTTCTCGCGTTAACATCTAAATTTCCAAGTGTATCATTTGAATATTACTATGTTACAAAAGGGCTTGAAGTTCATAATAATGTTGAAAGAAAGGTTCCTGCGCTCGAACAAACCATCAAAGGGCTCTTTAACCCGTCGACATTTTCATTTAAATTCATAACCGCATCAAATTTACTTGCAAACGCTCGGCGTAGTCCGTCGCTATCTACAAGTCTAAGGTTAGCTGAAAACCCAATCTCGACAGGTCAAGAAGGATTTGTCTGTCTCGTCTCGTTGAGGGACTATCTTGCATTTATCACAGATGAGGCTGGGCATCTAAGGTCCCATTTGTTCGAAGGGAATGTCAGGGATTATCAAGGTAAAACAGAAGTAAATGGTGAGATACGTAGGACGTTAGAGGAGGCGCCAACTGAAGATTTTTGGTGGCTTAATAATGGGGTTTCTTTGATATGTTCTGATGCAAGCTTGAGTGGCAAGGTGTTGACGATTAAAGACGCAGAGATCGTCAATGGTCTTCAGTCGTCGAGGGAAATATTCAATGCATTGCACGCCAAAGATGTCTCTAAGGAACCAAGGAACTTATTGGTCAGAGTATTAAAGCCACAAAGTCAAGAAAGTCGCGATCGTATAATAAAGGCTACAAACAGCCAAACCCCAATCCCGCCATCTTCATTGAGGGCGACAGACAAGATTCATCGTGACATCGAGGAGTATCTTTATTCAAAAGGGCTTTATTATGATCGCCGGAAAAATTACTATAAAAACATCGGCAAGCCAATTAAGAAAATTTTCGGCATCCCTTTCGTAGCGCAATCAGTGATGGCTTGCGCTTTGTCCGACCCTGGAAATGCACGGGCCCGCCCATCGAGTCTCATTAAGAACGAAGAAGCCTACCGACGTATTTTCAACGCGGACTATCCGATTGATATCTATTTGAAATGCCCTCTTATCGTTCAAATGATTTCCGAGGTACTAAGGCAGCATGCAGGAGAAGAATATCGCAAGCATCTCAATAATCTATTGTTTTATGTCTCGGCTGTTTGGACTTTAGGTCAAACGCATTTGCCCAATCCAGGTGTGCAGCAGATTGCCAATATCGATATAGCGTTGGTTTCCAAAGAAAGCGTTCTTCCCGTCGCCGAAGAGGTCTGGTCTGAATATGTTCGCTTAGGAGGGAACGATCAGGTGGCCAAAGGGAATGAATTGGGTAAGGTTCTGATTGAGAAGCATCGTAAGCAGGCTATTGCTGCAATCATGGATTCTCAAAAATAATGACATTCTGAGATTAACAACGCTTATTTTGACATGATAAAAGCCTACGGTTTTGTTGGGTGCATGATTAGTACGTTATGAATCTCTGCCCAAGTGGGTTCTTTATCGCCTCATGGGCGGCGGCCCTGACTGCTGCTGCCCTCCGCTCTGCGCGGGCGCGGGTTTCTTGGCCGCGCCGGGCAGCACGATCTGCGTGGCCACCAACTGCCCCGCGCTCAGCCCCGACAGCACTTCCGTCTCGTTGAGCCCGGCCAGTCCGAGTTCAGGGTAAACCCTCTCCGCCTTGCCGTCCCGCACCAGGAACACCGTCTGCTTGTTGTCCACCCACTTGAGCGCCGAGTTGGGGATCACCAGCACGCCCTGCTTCTTCTGCACCACGATCTGGCATTGGGTGGTCATTTCAGGGCGCAGGCGGGTGGCGTTTTCCGCGCTCAGGCGCACGAGCGCCTGGTAATAGACGATGTTGTCGCGGATCTCCGGCTGGGGGTAGATGGTCCCCACGCTGCCTGTGAACGTCGTGTCCGGGTAGGCGTCCACGCGGAACTCCACGGGCATGTCCGGCTTCACCTGGCCCACGTCGGTCTCGTCCACGTAGATCCACATTTCAAGGCGGGTGGGGTCCAGCACGGTGATGAGGTTGGCCACCTGCAGGCCCGCCACCACGGTCTCGCCCTGCTGGGTGCTGACCTGGCTGACCACGCCGTCGATGGGCGAGACTATCCGCGTGTAGGTGATGCGCGTGACGATGGTCTGAAGCCCGGCCTCGGCCTCCTCCACGCTCTTGTCCGCCTTGACCTTCTCCTTGATGAATTCGGTCTTGTTCAGGTCCAGCGTTGCTTTGCGGGCGCGCACCGTGTTGGCGGTGACCAGCTCCTCGCGCATGGCCGCCTCCTGGGTGTCGCGGGCCACCAGGTTCTGCTTGAGCAGTTGGGTCTGGCGGGCGGCGTTGGCCTTGGCGTAGTCCCACTGGGCCTCGGCCAGCTTGAGCTGGGCGTCGGCCTCGGCGATGCGCCGTGGATACACGTCGTCCACACGCTGCTTCTCGGCCTGGGCGCGCTCCAGCTTGGCCTGGGCCTCCTCGCGCTGGGCCTGCAGTTCGCGATCGTCGATGACGGCGATGGTCTGCCCGGCCTTCACCGCGTCGCCCACGCGCACGTGCATCTCCTTGAGGGTGCCGGTGGCGCGCGCGCCGATGCGCACGATGGCCCCGACCTGGGCCTTCACGATGCCCGTGGCCTGGAGCACCTTGCGCACGTCGCCCTGGCGCACCTCGGCCGTGGCCAGCACCTTGGCCTCGCGGTCCTGCATGCCGGGCCGCCAGACAGCCAGGGCCACGGCGGCCAGCAGCGCCGCGAGGGCGAACCATTTCCAATGCCTGCGCAGCACGGTCAGCTCATTTCCTTGATCCAGCCGGCCAGGGGCTCCTCGATGAGCGCCCTGATCCCGGCCAGGCGTTCGGGGCTCTCGGCCTCGAAGCGCAGCACCAGCACCGGCTGGGTGTTGGAGGCCCGGATCAGGCCCCAGCCGTCCGGGAAGACCACGCGCGCGCCGTCCACGTCGATGATGTCGTAGCGGGAGCGGAAATACTCCTGGGCGCGGCGCACCACGTCGAACTTGATGGCGTCGGGGCAGTCGAAGCGGATCTCGGGGGTGTTGTAGGTCCTGGGCCAGTCGGCCAGCAGGGTGCCCGCCGTGGCCTCGGGGTGGCGGTCCAACACTTCGAGGAAGCGCATGGCCGCGTAGGTGGCGTCGTCGAAGCCGTAGTAGCGGTCCGCGAAGAACATGTGCCCGCTCATCTCGCCCGCCAGCTTGGCCCCGGTGGCCTGCATGCGCGCCTTGATCAGCGAGTGGCCGGTGGCCCCCATGACCGGGTCGCCGCCGTGGGCCGCGATGTCCTTGTAGGTCAGGTGCGAGCACTTGACCTCGCCGATGACGGTGGCTCCGGGGAAATCCTTGAGGGTCTCGCGGGCGTAGATGGCCAGCAGCTGGTCCCCGAAGAGCAGGCGGCCCGTCTCGTCCACCACGCCCAGCCGGTCGCCGTCGCCGTCCAGGCCGATGCCGCAGGCCGCGCCCTCGCTTTGCACCTTGGCGATGAGGTCGGTCATGTACTTCTCCACCACCGGGTCGGGGTGGTGGTTGGGGAAGTTGCCGTCGGGCTCGCAGTAGAGCTCCACCACCTCGGCGCCGATGCCGCGCAGCACGGCGGCCGTGGCCGGCCCGCCGGCGCCGTTGCCGCCGTCCAGCACCACCTTGAGGGGGCGCGAGAGCTTCACCTGGCTGGTAAGCTCCTCGATGTAGGCGGGCAGCACGTCGTGGGTGGAGATGAGCCCCGCGCCCGTGGGGAAGTCGCCCGCCGCCATGAGGGCGTAGAGAGCCTGGATCTCGTCGCCGTAAATTGTGGACGGCCCGGCGATGACCTTGAAGCCGTTGAACTCCGGCGGGTTGTGGCTGGCCGTGACCATCACGCCCGCATTGACGCCGAGGTGTTTGGCTGCGAAATAGCACACAGGCGTGGAGACCATGCCCACGAGGATAACGTCCACTCCGGTGGAGGCCAGGCCCTGGGCCAGGCGCAGCTGGTATTCGGGGGAGCTCAGGCGGGCGTCGTGGCCCACTACGGCGCGCCGGTAGCCGTTCTTGAGGAAGTAGGCCCCGCAGGCGCGGCCAAAAACCTCCACCCAACCTGGGTCAAAGTCCTTGTCGACGATTCCCCGTATGTCGTATGCTCTGAAAATGTCTGGAACGATGGGCTTCATATCGGGTTCCGGTCTGTACCTTCTAGGGAGTTTCAGATGAACTGGGATTGGGAAAAATTGCAGGACAAAAGGCAACGCCAATTCGGCTCGGGGCCTGATTTCAAGGGCTTGGGCGATGAGTTCAAGCGTCTGAGCGAATTCAATTTCAACATCCCCGGCGGGCCGAAGGTGATCTTCATCATCGTGGCCCTGCTCTGGCTGGCTTCGGGCATCTACATCGTGGAGCCGGGCGAGGTGGGCGTGGTCAAGCGTTTCGGCGCCTACGACCGGACCACCGGCCCGGGGCCTCACTACCACATCCCCTTCCCGGTGGAAAGCGTGCTGAAGCCTAAAGTGTCTGAGGTCCAGAAGATCGAGGTGGGCTACGTGACCGCCGGGATGAAGCAGGACGGCAGCTTCCAGTACCGGGGCGTGCCCGAAGAGGCCCTGATGCTCACCGGTGACGACAACATCGTGGACGTGCAGTTCATCGTGCAGTTCCAGATCGGCGACCCCGTGGAGTGGCTCTTCCGCCTCCAGAGGCCGGTGCCCACGGTCAAGGCGGCGGCCGAGGCGGCCATGCGCGAGGTCATCGGCAACAAGACCATCGACTCCGTGCTGACCTCCGGCAAGCTGGAGATCCAGAACACCACCAAGGAGCTGCTGCAATCCATCCTGGACCGCTACAACTCCGGCGTCACCGTTGTGGCCGTGCAGCTCCAGGACGTGCACGCGCCCAAGGACGTGATGGAGGCCTTCAAGGACGTGGCCAGCGCCATGGAGGACAAGGACCGCTTCATCAACGAGGCCGAATCCTACGCCAACGACATCCTGCCCAAGGCGCGCGGCCAGGCCGCGTCCGTGCTGAACGACGCCCAGGCCTACAGGGAGTCGGTGGTCCGCAAGGCCCAGGGCGAGGCGTCCCGCTTCCTGGCCATGCTGGCGGAGTACAACAAGGCCAAGGACATCACCCACGACCGCCTCTTCATCGAGGCCATGGAGGAGATCTTCTCCAACCCGGACCTCGAGAAGATCATCATGAGCGACGAAGCGCTCAAGCATGCTGTTCCGTATCTGCCGCTTGACCGCCAGGGCCGGGTGAAATCCGGCGACAAGGGGGGGAAATAGCCATGAGGAGCTTAGTCATTGTCATCGGCTCCCTGCTGCTTTCCGCCATTGTGGCCATGCAGTGCGTCTACACCGTGGACGAGACACAGCAGGCGATCCTGCTGCAGCTGGGCAAGCCCGTGTCCGAAACCTTGGGGCCGGGGCTGCACTTCAAGCTGCCCTTCATCCAGAACGTGGTGCTCATCGATTCCCGGGTGATCAGCTACGAGGCCAGCTCCGCCGAGGTGCTCACCAAGGAGAAGAAAACCCTGGTGGTGGACAACTACGCCAAGTGGCGCATCATCGACCCCCTGCAGTTCTACCAGACGCTTCGCACCGTCGAGCGGGCCAAGGCCCGCCTGGACGACCTGATCTACGCCGAGGTCCGCGTGGCCATCGGCAGCTACTCCATGAAGGAAGTCGTCTCCTCCCGGAGGGCTGAAATCATGGCGGTGGTCACCAGCAACGTCAACGAGACTGTGAAGCCCTACGGCCTGCAGATCATGGACGTGCGCGTCAAACGCACGGACCTGCCCCCCCAGAACGAGAAGGCCATCTTCGGGCGCATGCGCTCCGAGCGCGAGCGCCAGGCCAAGCTCTATCGCTCCGAGGGTCTGGAGGAGTCCGCCAAGATCAAGTCCACTGCGGACAAGGAGCGCACCATCCTGCTGGCCGACGCCAACAAGGCCTCCGAAACCCTGCGCGGCCAGGGCGACGCCGACGCCACCCGCGTCTACAGCGAGGCCCTGGGCCAGTCCCCCGAGTTCTACGGGTTCATGCGCAGCCTCGAGGCCTACCGCAAGTCCCTGCACGACAACAGCCGGGTGGTGCTCACGCCCGGATCTGGATTCCTCAAGTATCTCAAGTAGAGAGAGCGGGGGCTGCGAAGCCCCCGCTTTTTTTCATGAAATGGTAATCCCCAACGGGGCATGTCTTCCTTGCCATCGGTGCGGGCCGGGTGTATCCGATGCGGGTCCTCCCCGCATTGGGCCGTCCGCCGGATTCCGGTGAGACCGGCCGGGACCGACAAGGAGTGCCTCCGGGTGTTCAATCTTCGTCTCATCCTGCTGCTCGGGCTGTTCCTGGCGCTGCTCGTCAAGGGCGGCCAGCTTTGCTCCGCCGAAGGGGTCCAGGCCATGACCAGGCTTGTGGACCTCAATCGGGTGGAGCCTGTTGACCCTACGCCCCTGAACAGCCCCGAGGACGACTTCAGGGGCATCAGCCCCCGGCCGGACCTCACCGAACGTGCCGCCCCCTCCAAGAAGGTGGTGAAGAGCCTGCAGGGCCTGAACAACCGCAAACAGGCCCCGGCCAAGACGGCCTCCAAGGATTCCAGCAAAGACCAGAACCGCGACTCCGGCAAGGACCAAAACAAAAAAGCCCAGAAAAAGGGCTGATGCCACCCGGTCAGACCGTCCTCCACTTTCTGCGCGCCGCCACCCAGACCCGGGGCACTTGACATTGCCCTAGAAAAGACCGATTTCATTCTGCTTACGCCGCTTCCGGCGTCATTTCCGCTTTGGGGGATCCTCATGGGTTTTGAGCTGATCAAGCCGAACATCAATTTCAATTTTCTCGGCTACCGCCGCTACGCCTACGTTCTGTCCCTGCTGCTGGTGCTGGCGGGCGTCGTCTCGCTCGTGGCCAGGGGCGGGCCGAAGTACGGCGTCGACTTCGCTGGCGGCATGACCGTCCAGCTCAAGTTCGCCAAGGCCGTCTCCGCCGGCGACATCCAGAAACCCCTGGACGCGGCCGGGCTGCCCCACCTGACCGTGCAGCGCCTCGGCCAGGAGAAGGACAACTCCTTCCTGATCAGCGCCGCCGAGAAGGGCGAACCCCTTGAGGAAGTCCGCTCCAGGGTGGACAAGGCCCTCAAGGCCGAAATGGGCGAGGGCGCCTTCGAGGTGCAGCGCGTGGAGGTCGTCGGCCCCAAGGTCGGCGAGGACCTGCGCGCCGGCGCGCTCAACGCCATCTTCTATGCGGTGGTCATCATCGCGGTGTACATCTCCGGCCGGTTCGAGCAGCGCTGGATGGCCGCAGGCCTCATGGGCGCGGGCCTGGCCTCGGCCATGTGGGCCTTGCGCCACTTCGGCCTCTCCACCGGCTACCTGATCATCGCGGCCATCCTCGTGACCCTGGTGCTGTGCTGGGCGCTCAAGCTCAAGTACGCCCTGGGCGCCTTGGTGGCGGACGTGCACGACGTGTTCATCACCATCGGCATCTTCTCCATCCTGGGCATCGAGTTCGACCTGACCATCGTGGCGGCCCTGCTGACCATCCTGGGCTACTCCCTCAACGACACCATCATCGTGTACGACCGCATCCGCGAACGCCTTGGCCATGCCAAGGACGAGCCCTTCGAGAAGGTCATCAACGACGCCGTGAACCAGACCCTCTCGCGCACCATGCTCACCTCGCTGATCACGATCTTCACCGTGACCGCGCTCTATCTGTTCGGCGGCTCCGTGCTTAAGGACTTCGCCCTTGCCATGATCATCGGCATCATCACCGGCACCTACTCCTCCGTGTTCGTGGCCTCGCCCATCCTGGTGGACCTGGGCTCCGGCCTTGATTCCTTCCAGCAGGACGAGCAGGGCGCGGCCGAAGGCGGCAAGGCGTGAGCCCCATCCCCGAAGCGAACGGTCCCGGCCATGAGATGAGCCTGTTGGACCACCTGGAGGAGCTGCGCACGCGGCTCATCCGGGTCATTTTCGCGGCGGTCATTGGTTTCGCCGCGTGCTTCGCCTTTGCCGAGAAAATCCTGGATGTGATGCTCAAGCCCTTGAAGGAGGTTTTGCCTCCTGCCAGCGTCATCCAGACCACAGGGCTCACGGAAGGTTTCTTTGTCTCCATGAAAGCGGCCTTCGTCTGCGGAATATTCCTGGCGAGCCCCTACATTTTCTATCAGATATGGAGCTTCATCGCCCCGGGCCTCTACGAGGAAGAGCGCAAGCTGGCCATCCCCGTGGCCTTCTTCACGGCCCTTTGCTTCGTGGCCGGAGCCTGTTTCGGCTACTTCATCGTCTTCCCCTTCGGATTCACGTTTCTGGCCAACTACGCCTCGGACATCATCACGCTGCAGCCCAAGCTCTCTGAATACTACTCGTTGGCGTTGGGGCTGCTCTTCGCTTTCGGCATCATTTTCGAGATGCCGGTGTTCATCTTCTTCCTGGCGCGCTTCGGCGTGGTGGACCACAAGTGGCTGCGCGCCAAGCGCCGCTGGGCCATCGTGATCTTCTTCGTGATCGCCGCCGTGCTGACCCCCACCCCGGACGTGGTGAACCAGATTCTCATGGCCGCGCCCATGGTCGTCCTCTACGAGGTGGGCATCTGGGTGGCCTACTTCTTCGGCAAGCGCCCGACGCCCCCGGCCCCCGAGGAGCAGCCCGAAGAGGGGCAGCCCGCCGTGGAGCAGGGCGCCGAGACGCCTGCTGTCGAGGCCGCGCCCGAACAGGCTCCCGAGGCATCTCCCGAAACGGCTGTCGAAGCCGCGCCCGAGGCCGCACCTGACACCAGCCCCGAGCCCGCGCCCGGACAGGCCCCCGAGGCAGCTGCCGCCGAAATGGAGGAAGTCCGCGAGGTGGCTCAGGCCGATCAGGAAGCCCACACGGCTGCCGAACTCGCCTACGGCGAAACCTCACCCCAGACGGCGGAGCCTTCGGCCGAGCTAGTGGCCGAACCCGTTGCGCCCGGGCCGGACAAGCCCGATGCCCCGAAACCGGCGGAAGCACCCGCCGAGCCGGACGGCAAACCCAAGAAATAACCGCACGCGCCGGGGGCCTTCCCCCGGCGCGAACTCTTTCAGGCCCCAGGGGCTCGACCTCGCCGCCGCCATCTGGCACTATCCCCGCCATGCCAAGCGACCCGCTCATCCGTCTGGAGCACGTGGACAAGACCTACCGCATCGCGGAAACGCCCACCGTGGTGCTGCGTGACGTCTCCCTGGACATCGGGGCCGGCGAGTTCCTGGCCCTGCAGGGGCCGTCCGGTTCAGGCAAGTCCACGCTGCTGCATATCATCGGCTTGCTGGACAGGCCCACGGCCGGGCGCTACCTGCTGCGCGGGAGCGACGTCTCCGGCCTCTCCGACGACGAACTTTCCGGCCTGCGCAACCAGTCCATCGGCTTCGTGTTCCAGAGCTTCTACCTGATCCCCTACGCCACCGCGCTTGACAACGTGCTGTTGCCCGGCCTCTACAGCCCGGCCCCCCAGCACCAGCTGCGCCAGCGCGCCGAGCACCTGCTCGCCCAGGTGGGCCTGGCGGACAGGATGCGCCACAAGCCGTCCCAGCTTTCGGGCGGCCAGCAGCAGCGCGTGGCCCTGGCCCGGGCCATGCTCAACGACCCTGACCTGATCCTGGCCGACGAGCCCACCGGGCAGCTCGATTCCAAGACATCCGCCGAGATCATGAGCCTCTTTGCCGAGGTGAACGGCCAAGGCAAGACCATCATCGTTGTCACCCACGACGAGGAGACCGCCAGCCATGCCAAGCGCCGCGTCCTGGTTCAGGACGGCACCATCGCCTGAGGCACTGCGCCTGGCCAGGAGCGTCCTGCGCGCGCAGGGCGCGGCCTGGGGGGCGCTCATGGCCTACAAGCTGCGCTCGGCCTTTGTGGTGCTGGCCGTGGCCCTTGGCATCGCCGCGCTGACCATCATCATCGCCGCCGTGGACGGCGCGCGCCGCAAGGCCCTGGAGATCGTGGAGTGGTTCGGCCCGGACGCGGTGCTGGTCTTCGGCGGCAACATCGAGACCCGCGCCGTGGGCCAGCGCACCCTGACCCTGACCTGGGACGACGCCCGCGCCATCGAGCGCTCCCTGCCCGGGGCCTACCTGGTCACGCCCATGCGCGCCAAGCAGGCCGTGACCCTGCGCTACGAGAACCGCAACATGGTCACCCCGCTGATCGTGGGCACCACCGCCGATTACGCCAGGGCCTGGAACTGGCCCCTGGTGGAGGGGCGCGACATCTCCGAGGAGGACGTGCTCCACTCGGCCAAGGTCTGCCTCATCGGCGATGCGCCGGCTCGCGAACTCTTCGGGGACGAATCGCCCATCGGCAAGGTCCTCCTCGCTGGCGACCTGCCCGTGCAGGTGGTGGGCAGGCTGGCCTACCGAGGCTTCACCCCGGGCGGCGGGGGCGTCTCCGTGGATGACAGGCTCATCATGCCCATCACCACGCTCACCCAGCGCTTCAACCTGGAACGCAAGTATTTCCGGGGGCTTCGCGTGAAGTTCCTGGAGCCAGAGCTGATGGATGACCATCTGGCCAGCCTCAAATCCCTGCTGCGGCACCTGCACAGGCTGGGCGACGACATGCCGGACGATTTCAGCGTCATCTCAGCCAGCGAGGTGCTCAAGTTCCTGACCATGATCACCGGCGGGATCATGGTCTTCCTGGGTATCACGGCGGGCGCGGCCATGATCGTGGGCGGGTTCGTGCTGGCCAACCTGCTGTTCCTCTCCGTGAGCGAGCGGCAGGAGGAGATCGGTCTGCGCAAGGCCATGGGGGCCACCTCGCTGGACATCACGCTGCAGTTCCTGTCCGAGGCGGTCTGGCTGACGCTGATAGGTGCGGTGGCGGGGATGACCCTGGGCATAGGCATGGGGCAACTGCTGACCAAGCTGGGGCTTCTGGAGATCAGGCTGTCGCTGAAGCTGTTTTTGCTGGCCCTGGCCTCGGCCCTGGCCATCGCCTTGATATTTGGGCTGAAGCCTGCCAGGAGCGCCGCCGCAATGGACCCCATCGAGGCCCTGCGCGGGGGAGAGTGAGGGAGATAGGGGGAGACGGGCCTCCGGCGGGCAAAGGGACTTCGTCCCTCTGCACTCCCTTTCAGCTTCGCCCTGGTCGCTGTCGACACGTCCCGGCTCGGCACACACCTGACGCATTCCAAAAACAGAAGGCTCCCGCATGAAGAACGCGGGAGCATCCAAGGATGCGAAGCAATGGAGGATTCCAAAGGGACGAAGTTCCTTTGGCGGGAGAGTCCAGAGAGGGCGGCGCCCTCTTTGGCCGCCGGAGGCATCCCCCTACGGCCGCATTCATTGCCCCGCTGGCGGCAGCCCGTAGAACCTGCGGGCGTTGTCCCCCGTGGAGCGCCACACCTGGGCGGTGTCCAGCCCTTTGATCCGCGCCACTTCCTGTGCAGTGAACACGGTGTAGGCCGGTTCGTTGGGGCGGCCCCGGTAGGGCTCCGGGGTGAGGAAGGGCGCGTCTGACTCCAGCACCATGCGCGAGAGCTCGATCCCGGCCACTGCCCGGCGCAGCTCCTCGTTCTTCGCATACGTCACCGGACCGGGGATGGAGATGGTGTATCCCCGCCGGATCAGCTCGGCCGCCAGGTCGGGCCCGGCCCCGAAACAGTGCCAGAGCACCCGCTCGCCCTCCATGCCGGAGTCGTCCAGCACGGCCAGGGTGTCCTCGGCGGCGTCGCGGCTGTGGATGGCGACGGGAATGCCGATCTCGCGGGCCAGGGCCAGCTGCTCCCGGAAGAGGCGCTTCTGCAGCTCGGGCGGGGTGTCCTTCCAGTAGTAGTCCAGCCCGATCTCGCCCAGGGCCTTGAGGTTCGGGTCGGCGGCGAAGAGGGCGGCCATGTCCGCCACGCGGGCCACGTCGGTTTCGGCGGCGTCGTTGGGGTGGACGCCCAGCAGGAAGAATATCTCGGGGTGGGCGCGCATGAGCGGGGCGTTGGCCGCGTATGCCTCCACGCCCAGGAACACGTTGCCGATCAGATCGACGCCGGCATTGCGGGCGCGCGCGAGCACCAGGGGCAGCTCCTGCGGGTCCAGGCGTTTGTAGTCCAGATGGGCGTGGGTCTCCACGCCGACGCACGGCAGGCCCAGGGATTCGGGCAGGGGGCGGTTGGCTTTGCTTTTCGACACCAGGGGGCGGTATCGCAGCGTGCTGCCGCGGGCAAGAAAAAATCGTTGCCTTGCGGCATCAGCCGGATAGAGTGCGCGCCATGGAATATCCGCTGACCCAGGCCATGAATGCGTTCTCGCAGGCCTCCGTCTCCGCCCTGGTGTCCATCGCCGCTCTCGCCACGCTCTCCGTGGCCATGCACCTGTTGCAGCTGCGCTACAGCGACAAGGGCGCCGCGGGAGCGCTGTCCTTGGGCAAATGGCTGGCGGCCTTGGGGGCGCTTCGCCTGCTGGAATCCCGCGTGCTCCTGGGCCTGTTCCAGGCCCCCGTGTCCGCCCTGTACGTGCTGCTGGCCTGGCTGGCGTTCCGGGCCTTCCTGCACGACGTGTACGGCGGCATGTACATGGCCCGCATCAAGGGCCGCCCAGTCAACAAGATCCTGCTCTCCCTGATATCCTTCCTGGGCATGGTGGCCCTGGCGGGGCTTGGCCTGCACGGCATCCTCGGCGTTGACGTGGGCTCGCTGATGACCTCTTCGGCCATACTCACCGCCGTGGTGGGCCTCTCCATGCAGGATACCATCGGCAGCCTGTTCTCCGGCCTGCTCATCCAGACCGAGAAGCCCTTCCAGGTGGGCGACTGGATCAAGGTGGGCGACCAGGAGGGCCAGGTGGCTGAGATAACCTGGCGCTACACCAAGCTGGTCACCTTCACCCAGAACCAGGTGCTCATCCCCAACAACGCCATCGCCAAGGAGCGGCTGCAGAACATCTCCCAGCCGATTCCGCAGGTGAACGCGGTGGTCTCTCTGCCCGCGCCGCTGCATGCGCCGCCGGTGAAGGTCATGAGCGCCCTGGAGGACGTGCTGCGCCGATCCCGCCTTGTGGCCCCGCTGCCCGCCCCGCGCGTGCGCCTGGCCGAAATAGGGCAGGATCACATGGTATTCAGGGCGGTCTTTTACGTGGCCGACTACGAGGACACGGTGGCCGCCCGCAGCGAAGTGCTGGCCGGGGCCTGGTACGAGTTCCGCAAGCTGGGCATCGAGTTCCCGGCTCCCCGGCGCGTGATGCTGCAGGAGCAGGAGCACCCCTGCCCGCATCCCTCGGCGGATCTGGTGAAGCTTCTCGGCGGGGCGGGCCTCTTCGCCGGTATGCACGCCAGCGAGCTCGAGCTGTTGGCCCAGTTTGCGGGCATGCGCGCCTATCTGCCCGGGGCCTTCATTGTGACCAGGGGCCAGAGCGGCACGACCATGTTCATCATCGCGGACGGGGCCGTGTCCGTGCGGGTTGGCGAGAAGGAACTGGCTAAGCTGGGGCAGGGCGACATGTTCGGCGAGATGGCCCTGCTGACCGGCGAACCCAGAACCGCCGACGTGGTAGCCACGCAAAACACCACCTGCCTCGAAATCGATCGCGAGGCCTTCCGTACGGTGCTCGAGCACAATCAGATGCTCATGGATAACATCACCCGTATCTTCAAGGCGCGCGAGCAGGCCAACCGGAAGGATCTGGGGAGTTCGGAGGAAGCCGCGGAGGAGGGCCTGTTCGAACGCTTCAGAAAGATTTTCTGGTGATCCCCGGAGCGTAGACGCCTCCGCACGATTGACCTAAGGTGCGGCCCGCCATGTCAGAACACGTCAAACAGATCGCCCGCGACGCGGGCATCGTCGGCGGGGCCACGCTGCTCTCGCGGGTGCTGGGCTTCTTCCGCGACGTCATCGTCGCCTACGTCCTTGGGGCCGGGCCCGCCGCGGACGCCTTCTACGTGGCCTACAGGCTGCCCAACACCCTGCGCAGGCTCTTCGCCGAGGGCTCCATGACCATGGCCTTCGTGCCGGTGTTCTCCAAGCTGCGCGGTGAGGAGGGCGACGAGGCCGCCTTCGCCATGACGCGCTCGGCCCTGGTCTGGCTGCTGCTGATCCTGGGCGTGGTCTCGGCGCTGGCCATCGTCTTCGCCCGCCCGCTGACCCTGCTCATCGCCCCGGGCTTCGCGGGCAACCCGGACCAGATGGAGCTGACTGTTCATCTGGTGCGCATCGTGTTCCCCTACATCATCCAGATCTCCGTGGTGGCCCTGTGCATGGGCGCGCTCAACTCCATGGGCCACTTCCTCACGCCGGCCCTGGCCACCAGCGAGCTCAACACCGTCATCATCGCGGGCGCGGGCGTGGCCTGGCTCTTCGGGCTGGACGTGCCCCAGGCCCTGGCCTGGTCCGTGATCGTGGGCGGCTTCGGGCAGATCTACCTGCAGGTGCCCACGCTCAGGCGTTTCGGCTTCAGGTGGTTCGGGCCGTGGTCCTTCAAGGACGCGGGAGTTGTGCGCATGGGCAGGCTGATGCTGCCCACGGTGTTCGGCGCGGCCATCTACCAGCTCAATATCGTGGTGGGCACGCTGCTGGCATCGTTCCTGGCGGCGGGCTCCATCTCGGCGCTGTATTACGCCGACAGGCTGGTGCAGTTCCCCCTGGGGGTGTTCGGGGTGGCCGTTGGCACCGTGGCCCTGCCGAGCCTCTCCCGGCTGGCCGCGACACGCGAGGACGGCGAGTTCACACGCACCCTCAACGCCTCCCTGCGCCTGACGCTGTTCATCTGCCTGCCCGCCACGGCGGGGCTCATGGCCCTGGCCGCGCCGATGGTGGACGTGCTCTTCGGTCGCGGGGCCTTCACGCCGGAGGCCGCCCAGGCCACGGCGCAGGCCCTGGTTGCCTACTGCGTGGGCCTGCCCGCCTTCGCCTGCGTGCGGCCCCTGGTCTCGGCCTTCTACGCCCTGCACGACACCAAAACCCCGGTCCGCGCCGGGTTCATCAGCGTGGTGGTGAACATCGCCCTGGCTGCGGCGCTGATGTTCCCCATGTCCCATACCGGGCTGGCCCTGGCCACCTCGCTTTCCTCCTGGCTCAACGTCTGGCTGCTCTGGCGCGCCCTGCGCTCGCATCTTGGTGATTGGGCGCAAATGGGGCGCGGCGTGGCCGTGAGCGCCGCCCTGAGCCTGCTCATCGGCCTGGGGGCCTGGCTTACGCCCGTGAACAAATACGCCGCCCTGGCCCTGATCGCCTTCTGGGCCGTGGCCTACCTGCTGCTGGCCTCCGCGTTGCGCGTGGAGGAGGCGAAACTGCTCACCGGCTTCGTGTGGCGCAGGCTCGCCCGGGGAAAGAAGGCGGCCTAGGCATGGGCGGAGAAGCCGCAAGCCTGGCCCGGGATGCCTTCCCCAACGGGCTGCGCCAGCCCGAGGGGGGCTACCGCTTCTCCCTCGATCCGCTGCTGCTGGCCGCCTTTGTCAGGCCCAAGCGCAACGTGGCCGCCGCCGACCTGGGGTCGGGCTGCGGCGTGGCCTCCTTCGCGGCCCTGATGCTCCACCCCGCGCTGCGCTCCTGCTTAGGGCTGGACATCGACCCGGCCATGACCGGATCATCCCTCGAAAACGCCCGGCTGCTGGGCCTTGAGGACAGGTTCGAGGCCCGGACCTTTGACATCCGCGCCGCGCGGGACGGCCTGACCCCGGAGAGCAGGGGGCTCGTGCTGGCCAACCCGCCCTACAGGATCCTGGGCACGGGCCAGCCATGCAGGGATGCCGCGCGCACCCTGGCGCGCTTCGAAGCCCGGGGAGGCCTGGAGGATTTCCTGGCCGCGGCCTTCTGGGTGTTGTCCAACAGAGGGACGCTGGGGATGATTTTTCCGGCGGCGCGCCTGGGGGAGCTGCTCGGCGCCTGCATTGAGGCGCGCCTGGCGCCCAAGCGGCTGCGCATGGTCCACTCCCGTCTGGACGAGCCCGCGCGCCTGATCCTGCTCGAAGCGGTGAAGAACGGCGGAAGCGAAACCACGATCGAGCCTCCCCTGGAACTCTACACCGGGCGCGGGGAGGAGACCGCCCTGAGCGCCCAGGCCCTGGAGTTCTGCCCGTTCCTGGCGGCCAACGCCAAGGCGCGGTCTTGTTCCATTTCCTGAGTCTTCCCGACGATGTGAATTAGCGAGGGGATCGGATGCTGGCGCGGAGGCATAATCATGCCCGCTGACCGCAGCCGCTTTTCGTACGCTGCGGCCAGTGGCCGCGAGGCCGGCGCACGCCCGCGAGGGAACCGCCCGTCATGGCGTCCCTCGCAGGGTATGCGCGTCGTGCAGGGCGCTTGGAACGCCCTCTAGTCTTGTGGCAGGCCCATGACCTGCGCCTTGAACCCGGGGGCCTTGGCGATCAGGTCCAGGATGAGCAGCGCGGCGTACATGTTCTTCCTGTTGCCCGCGTCCACCGCCTGGAGGATGTAGTTGCGCATCTGCGCCACCGCCTCCGTCAGTTCGGCGTGGTCCCCGGGGCTGGACATGGCGGCCGCGTCCAGAAGGTTGAGGATGAGATAGGTCCAGACGTCGTCGTAATACAGGTAATAGTTGAGAACCTCGCGGATCTTCAGAACACCGAACACCACGTTTTCCAGCTTGCTGTAGTCCTTGGACCAGACCTGGCTGTCGTTGATGTAGGGTTCGCCGCCCGGCCCGTCGAACCGCGGTTGTTGGACCGCGCCCGACCTGCCCCGCGTAAATTCACGCAGGGAAAGAACTTTGGCCATGTGCAACTCCTTGGGCTTGAGGACATCCATGTCAAGCCGCGCCGCATGGCGCGCTCGCTTCCCAAGGAAACTGGTCGGCAGTTTCAGGAGAATCTTTAGGGCTTCAGCCCCGGCGGAAGAGGGGCTGAACGGAACCGTCAGGCGTGTAGCCGGGCAGAGCCTGGGCCACGGCCTCGAGGCCCAGTCCGAAATGGGCGGTGACCACACCGGCCAGCACCTCGCGGTAGTCCACAGTGACGGCCAGGTCCAGCCCGTCGGAGAGTTTTTCCGGCGACAGCCCAGGCCACGCGCCGTGCAGCGCGCCGCCCGCCGTGGGACCGCCCAGGGCCATCAGCACGGTGCCGTGGCCGTTCTCCGTGCCGCCGTATTCGTTCTCGCGCAGGCTCCTGCCGAACTCGCTCATCACCAGCACCATCGTGTCCTTGAGGTCAGGCCCCAGGGCCTTGGCCAATGCGGCCACGCCCTTGCCGATGGAGGCCAGGGCGTCCGCCAGGCGGCCTTTGGCCGCGCCCTGGTCGAAGTGGGCGTCGATGCCGCCGAAGGCCGCGTACACCAGCCGCGTAGCGGGGTTCTGGCCCAGGTAGGCGACGATCTTGCCCGCCATGTCCGGCAGGGCGTGCACCGAGGGCGCGCCTGATGACGCCGCGGTCATCTCGCGGTCCATCTCCGTGAGGCGGTTCTTGAGCACGATCTGGGCCTGGCGGTAGTTGCGGCCCCATGGCTCGGGAGCCTTGCCGTAGATCGCGTCGAAGGATGTGAACGCCTCAGGGCGCTCGATGCGCCACAGCGGCGGCGGGAAGCCCGTGGGCTTGATCTGCTGGAAGCCCGGCCTGCCCTGGCTGATTATGGGCGGCGAGGGGGAAAGCGTGAGCCCCTTGGCTCCCGGCCCCAGCAGGGGCAGCAGCCTGGCGAAGAAGCCGTCGCGCACGTGTGGTTCGCGCGGGTTGCCGCTCTCCATGGCCTTCTGGGCCTCGGGGTGGCTGCGCAGGGGCGTGGGCAGGCCGCAGGCGGGAACGAAGGCCAGCAGCCCCGCCTTCCAGGGCTCCAGCAGGGGCTCCAGGGCCGGGTGCAGGCCGAAGCCGGGCGCCAGGGCCAGGGCGCCGCCTTCCTGTCCGGCTGGGGGGATGGCGGTTCGTGGGCGGCAGCGGCAGTAGATGGGGTCGTCCTGCGGGGGCAGGGCGGAGAGGCCGTCGAGGCCGCCGCGCAGGAAAATGACGATCAGGCGCTTGGATTCGCCGCCCTGGGCCAAGGCATCGGAGCCGAGCCCCAGCGGCAGCAGCGAGGCCAGCGCGGTCGTCGCCCCGGCGGCGAGGAACTGCCTGCGTCTCATGATTCCGCTCCCAGGGCGTTGGTGGCGTTTGCGGCACCCATCAGTATTGCTGCCCCTCCGGGCTGCCCAGCAGAATCGCGGCCTTGAGCTGCGCCGGGGCGGCGTCCACGGCCTGGCGCGTCACGGGCGTCAGGGTGAGCCCCATGGTCTTGAGCAGGGCCTCGGGGTCCAGCGGCGCGGGCGGGCCGCACGGCCCGGTCGCCCAGCAGGAGAGCGCGCCCTTGCCCGCCATGACCGCCAGGTCCAGCCGGTTCACCAGCGATTCGGCAGAGAGCCAGCCGTCGCGCACGTCCTTGTAGCCCGAGGTGCCCGGGGCGTCGTGGAGGGGCATGCCGAGCCACTCCAGGATCTCCGCCAGGGAGCGCACCTCGCCCACGCCCCTGTCAGAGGCGCGCACGATGGAGACCACGTAGCGCAGCGGGTTCTTGAATTTGCCTCCTGCGTATTTCACGCCCAGAAACTCCTGGCCGGTGAGCAGGGCGCGGGTCACCTGGCGCAGGTCGCCCTTGGTGTCCAGGTAGGTCTTGGTCAGGGCCTCCACCAGCGGCTTGGGCGGGTCGTCCGCCACGAAGAAGCGCGCCAGCTTGGTGCAGACGTTTTTGGCCGTCTGCGGGTGCAGGGCCAGCATGCGCAGGGCCTCCACGCCCTCGGCCATGCCAGCGCCCTTGATGGTGGCGCCCAGGAAGGACTTGTCCCGGTTGTCGTGGCGCTTCTCGTCGAAGAGGAAGCCGTTCTTGTCGTTCTGGCCGCGCGGCGCGCCGATGCTCCACCCGGCCAGGATCATCGCCAGGGAGGTCACGTCCTGGGGCTTGAGCACGGCATCGGGCCCGAAGGTGTGCGCGGCCAGGAGCTCTCGGGCGTGCAGTTCGGTCAGGGGGCGCTGCTGCCCCTTGCCGACGGCGCTCTCGGGCGAGGCGCTCTGCCAGTTCTCCAGGTAGATGAGCATGGCCGGATGGCGGGTGACGGCCTGGAGCATGTCCTCGAATTTGCCCAGCACGAAGGGGCGGATGGCCTCGCGCTCATAGCTGCCCACCCAGAGGTGGGCCAGGCCCTTGGCGGCCGGGACGTTGAAGTGGTTGTACCAGAAATCGCAGAGCAGCTCCTCCAGTTGCCTGGGCGAGAGTATCGCCCGCCAGAGCTTGGCCTCGGCGGCTTCGCGGGCGATGATCGCGGCCTTGGCGCGCGCGGAGTTGATCTCGTCGATGGTGGGGTGGGGGCGCGGGCCTCCGGGAGCCTTGGGGCCGTATGTGCGGAACAGCTGCACCGTGTCCATGGAGGCGGTCTTGAGGGCGGCCAGCCTGTCCTTGAGGGCTTGGGGCTCGGGAAGGGACTGCGGATCGAGCTGGCTGTCTATGTAGGCCTGCAGGCCTATGCCCTTCACGCGTTCGATCTCGCCGGGGAAGGGGCCGTAGCTCAGGCGGTTGACCACGTGGGCCGTCACGTCCTGCGGCTGGGCCTGCTCCTTGGCCTGTTCCTTGCCTTGAGTCTGCCTCTGGCCGGAAACCTGTGCGCCTCCCGGGGAAGCGAACCCCACGAGGAACAAGATCGCCAAGCACAGCGCGGCGGACGTCGGTTTCAGGAACATGTGCAGGCTGTTACCCCGGAGGTGGGCAAAATTCAATCGCTTCGGCCGCGGCGAGACGCGACGCCGCGCACGGCAACGATTGCCGCACCTACGTCACGCTTCCGTAACCCCTCGGGCCTAGAAGGAGGAAAATCGCTCCCCCGAGGGTTCACATGTCGCAATCCTGTGCAGGCCTGCTCAAGGCCGCCGTCAGCCATAGCCCCGCCTTCTCCCGCCAGGGCGTGCTGGAGCGCCTGTTCGTCTCCTGGTTCTCCGGCTTCGTCTACAACCAGATATGGGAGGACCCCAGGGTCGATCTTCACGCCCTGGAGCTGGAACCCGGCCACCGCGTGGTGACCATCGCTTCCGGCGGCTGCAACATCTGCCACTACCTGCTCGGGGGCGCGGGCTCCGTCACCGCCGTGGACCTCAACATCCACCACGTGCACCTGAGCCGCCTCAAGCTGGAGGCCGCGCGCCGCCTGCCCACACACGAGGCCTTCTTCCGCTTCTTCGGCCGCGCCGACGACAAGGCCAACGTCTGGGCCTTCTCCCGCCACATCGAACCGCACCTTCCGCGCGACACCGCCGCCTACTGGCAGGGCGCGCGCTCCTTCCTGGGCGCGCCGCGCATCGAGATGTTCGCGGAGAACATCTACGAGCACGCCCGCATGGGCCGTTTCCTGCGCCTGATGCGCACCCTCTGCCGCCTCTCCGGGCGCGACCCGCAGCGCATCCTCAAGGCCCGCACCATCGACGAGCAGCGCGAGGCCTTCAAGAAGGAGCTGGAGCCCCTGTTCACCGGGCCCCTGGCCAGGCTGCTCTCCCGCTTCGCGCCGGTGCTCTACAGCCTGGGCGTGCCGCCGCAGCAGTACAAGGCCATGGAGCGCGAGTGCCCGGGCGGCATGCTGGAGGCCTACCGCGAACGCGTTGAGAAGCTGGCCTGCGGCTTCCCGCTGGCCGACAACCCCTTCGCCTGGCAGGCCTTCGGACGGCGCTACGACAAGATCGACAGCCCGGCGCTGCCCGCCTATCTGCGCTCCGAGAACTTCCCGGCCCTCAAGGAGGCCGCGCCCGCCGCCACGGTGATCAACGCCTCGCTGATCGACTGGCTGGAGCGCCAGCCAGCCCGCAGCCTGGACCGCTACGTGCTCCTGGATTCGCAGGACTGGATGACCCCGCAGCTGCTCGGCCGCCTCTGGGCCGAGATCGCCCGCACCTCCCGGTCCGGGGCGCGCGTCATCTTCCGCACCGCTGGGGAGACCTCCCCCCTGGAACGGCAGCTGCCGCCCGCGCTCTTGGCGTGTTTCCGTTACGACGAGGCTCTCAGCCGTGAGCTGACCCCCCAGGACCGCTCCTGCCTGTACGGGGGATTCCACCTTTACCGCTTCGCGGGGTGAAACCATGGACCACGCCCTGAAGATGGATCGCATCTACGCGGTGCAGCGCCACTTTTACGACATCACCCGCCGCTTCTATCTGCTCGGGCGCGACCGTCTGCTGGAGGAGCTGCCCGCGCCCAAGTGCGGGCGCGTGCTGGAGGTGGGGTGCGGCACCGGTCGCAACCTGGAGCGGTTGCGCCGCCTGCGGCCTGATTTGAGCCTCTGCGGGCTGGATATCTCCCGCAAGATGCTGGAGACGGCGGGCAGGAAGCTCGAAGGCAGCGGAGTGGAGTTGATCTGCTGCCCGGCGGAGCGGCTCGGGTGCGCCGTCGGCGGCACGGACGTGCCCTTCGACGCGGTGTTCTTCTCCTATTCTTTGTCCATGATTCCGGCCTGGGGCCCGGCCCTGGAGGCTGCCTGGGCCTTGTTGCGGCCCGGCGGCACCCTGGCCGTGGTGGACTTCTGGGGAGAGGGCGGCCTGCCCGGATGGCTGCACTGGGCGCATTCGCGCTGGCTGGATCTGTTCGGGGTGAGCTTCAGGCCGGAACTGCTGGGGTATCTGCGCAACATGGAGCGCGCCGGGCGCGCGCACCTGAACCTGGAGTCGGTGCGCGGAGGGTACGCCTACCTGGCCTGGGTGCGTAAGATCACTGATTAGGAGCGGTTGAGCGGGAGGAGTTAGAGCCTCCGGCGGGCAAAGAGGGCTCCGCCCTCTCTGCACTCTCACGCCAAAGGAACTTCGTCCTTTGGAATCCTTTATCGCTTCGCGTAGTTGAAGGCTGCTGTGGCTCATACCCGGCAGCTTTTTTATTTGGGGTGGGAGCCGTCGGGGGGGTGCTGTCCCGGGGCTTGCACGCCGATATATTTAAAGAATATCGTCGCGCCAGCCCCGGAGCAGCACCCCCCCGACGGCTCTCTTGCCACAATCGGGTGATGGAAAAATAACAGCGTGCCGGTCTGGTGCGCGGAATCAGCGAGATGTTCAATGTGGAAGTTCAGGATGGATTGCATGCGAGGGGGCGGCATCGGGACGGGGCAGCCGGGAACGCAGCGAGGGGGAAAGGGAGTCCAGAGGGCCGAAGGCAGGACTTCGTCCTTTGGCCGCCGGAGGCTCCACCCGTTTGTCCCGGCTCCAGCCGTGGCCCCGGAGAGGCCACGGCTGGACCCGCTACGACTCACCGCGTCTGAAACATAACCAACATTCAACACTCTTTGGCCGCCGGAGGCACTTCAGCCCCCTCATTTTTCAGATGGCGATGCGCTGAAGCGGGATGAGCTCCGCCGCCTGCTCGAGAAACGCGGCCATCTCCCGTTCGCAGTCGGGCGAATAGATCAGCTTGGCGATTCCGGCGTGGCGGTCCAGCGTGGTGGCCAGGCCCAGATGGCTCTGGGCCTCCAGCAGGAAACGCAGCATCCCAAGGTATTTGGGGTCGAGCTTGAGGTAGAGGCGCGCCGAGATTTGCGGGGCCTCATAAGGCTGCCTGCGTTTTCGCGGGCGCGGCTCAGGCACCGGTTTCTCCCAGAATGCGGCAGCCGTCCTCCGTGACTACGACTGTGTGCTCCCAGCGGATGCCGCCCCACTCGGGGTAGTACAGGCCGGGCTCCACAGTGATGACCATGCCCGGCTCCAGCACGCCTTCTGCCAGGGGCGAGACGCTGGGGGCCTCGTGGGTCTCCAGCCCGATGCCGTGGCCAAGGGCGTGGGTGAAGGCCTTCTCTACGCCGTGGCGCTCGAAGCTGGCGTAGGCCGCGCGGTAGGCGTCGGCTATGGGCAGGCCGGGGCGGATGACCTCAAGAGCCTTGGCCTGGGCCTCCTGGGTACGCTCCAGTGCGCGCAGGAAGTGGTCCGGCGGGTTGGAGCCGACCCAGAAGGTTCGGGTCTGGTCGGAGCAGTAGCCGTCCAGGCGTCCGCCCATGTCCACGAGCACCATGCACTCATCGGTGATGAGCGTGCGGCCCGGCTCGGCGTGGGGCAGGGCGGCGTTGGAGTCCACGGCCACGATGGGCGCGAAGGAGAGTTCGCTGGCACCGAAATCACGGAAGAGCTGCTCCAGCCGCCAGGCGGCCTCGCCCTCGCTGCGCCCGGGCTGAAGCACCTCGGGCGCGGCCAGCATCACGCGCTCGTTGAGCGCCGTGGTGCGCTCCAGCGCATCGATCTCGGCGGGCTCCTTGATGCGCCGCAACCCCTCCACCAGCCCGTCGCTGGGGGCCAGGTCCAGGTTCTCGCGCAGCCGGGTGTGGAAATCCACGCTCATGGCCTTGGTCTCGATGCCGATGGGGCCGTTGTGCGCGCCCTTGAGGAACTCGCCGATGCGGGTGTGGCGGTGGCCGGAGTAGATGAAGATGTCCTCCTCGGGCCATACGCGCCGCGCGGCGTCGTGGAACCGGGGGTCGGTGAGCAGCTTGTCGCGCCCATTGGGGAGGATGAGCAGCATCCCCGAGGATTCGTTGCACTGCGAATCGTGCAGTTCGAAGCCGCTCAGGTAGAAGCGGTTGGCCGCGTGGGAGACCAGCAGGGCGCTCTGGCCCGCATCGCGCATGCGTGCGCGTAGGGCCTCGCGGCGTTTGGCGTACACGTCGGGGGGGAAAAAGGCGTCAGACAAGGGGAACCTCAGAGGGTATAGGTGGTTTCCGGTTTGCCGGTGACCATGCGCTCGGCCCACTCGACGCCCTGCATCACGGAATGATCCATGTTGCTCACCTCGTACTTCCACCCCCCGAAGCGGCCGCGCCCGTAGATTGAGCGCTCCTCCAGCCAGGGCTGGATCAGGCCCAGGGCCTTGTCGCGGCCCAGGGTGGGGACGGGGTAGGAGTAGTCGAGGCGCATCTCCCAGGTGGAGACCACGGCGTCGCGCTCGGCTGGCGTCATGAGCGAGACGTTTACAAGACCGTCCACCACGCTGTCCAGATGCCCGGTGGGTTCGGGCTTGTGCTCCGAGAAGCTGACCTCGGTCATGTAGGCGCGCTTGCGCACGGTCATGCCGTCGGGGTCGGGGGTGTTGTTGGGCGAATAGTGGTGGAAGTTGGTGACGCGGTAGAAGGGGTTGTCCGACTCGGGGAAATACATCCAGCAGCGCGAGTCCGTCTTGGGGCCGTCCACGCCCACGCCGCCGATCCAGCCGCCGCTGTGGGCCAGCTGCCCGGCGGCCTCGCGCACGGCGTCGGGAACGGCGCCGAGCTTCTCGTGCACCAGCAGGTCCAGCGGGCCGGAGAAGAGCAGGTGCTGGTAGCCGAAGCGCTCGCCCGTGTCGCAGAGCACCTCTTTGGCGGCATGGTCGATGCCGACGACGCGGCGGTTGTAGCGGATGTGCTCGTCCAGTTTGGCTGCCACGTGCCGGTAGATGGCCCCCGTGCCGCCGTGCAGGGGGAACTTGAACAGGTGGTTGGGGCCCCAGGACACGTCGTCGAGTTGCAACAGCACGTTCTTGAGCACGCGCTCCAGATCGACCACGCTCACGCGCTCCCCGATCCACTTGTAGCTCATGAGTTCGGGGGGCGTGGCCCAGACCTTGAAGTTGTAGGGCATCATGAACAGCCGGGCGATGCCCGCGCCGAAGATGTGCTCGATCCACTGCATGAAGTCGGCCGGGGCCTCGCCGGGGGCGCAGAAGGGCCGCGCGCCGGGCATCAGGCCGCGCACGCACTCCCAGACCAGCTCAGGGGGCAGATAGCGGATGTTGTTCTGGAAGGGGTAGGGCACCCAGGTCTTGGCGATGCGCACCCAGGCTTCGCGCTGGTGCTCCAGGTATTTGCCCTCCAGGGCCTCGTCGAGCATCCGGTCGAAATAGTCGTAATGGGAGAAGACCACATGCCCGCCCACGTCCCAGGTGAAGCCCTGGCCGTCAGTGAAGCTGGCCGACAGGCCGCCCGGATAGGGGTTGGCCTCCAGCACGGCGAAGTCGCCCACGCCCAGTTCCTTGAGGCGGCGGGCCGCGCCGAGGCCGGTGGGGCCTGCTCCGACGATGAGGTAGGTGAAGGTCACGCTTGGGTCCTCCCGGTTGCTTGCGTATACGGTGCCCGCTCGTGCATGCATGATCCGGGCCATGGCCCGGCTGTGGCGGGCAGGGAGGCGGCTGCGCTCAGGGTTCGATGTACCCGGCGGCGGCCAGCAACGGGCCGGTGACGCCGGTGAGCTCCTTGCGGCGCGTCGTGTGGAAGCGGGGCACGTCGGCCAGGGGCACGATGGAAAGCTGGTCGTGCTCGGTGCGCTCCAGCCCGGCGTAGGCGGCGAGCACGTCGCCGGGGTCCATGTCCAGCTCCGCGGAGACACCGAGCTCCCAGATGTTCGTGGTAGTGTCCTCCACCAGGGCGAAGGCCTTGAGTGAGCCAAGGGGCGCGGTGAGCCCCAACTCCTCCGTGAGCTCCCGGGCGAACTGGCCGCGCCAGGAGAGCGAGCCGTCCGGCTCCCGGCTGACGTCGGAGAGCGTTCCCGAGGGGGCCAGCTCCCACAGGCCGCCCTCCAGGGAGAGTCCTGCCCGGCGCTTGCCGAACACCAGGTGCCCGCGCACGTTCACCAGGCCGCTCACGGCCAGGGAGCGCACCCGCAGCTCTTCGTAGAGGGAGGGCTCGGCCAGCTGGGCCACGTACCACTTGTACTGGGCCATGAAGCCCAGGGCGCGGGCGCCGTCGAGGTCCACCAGGCTGAACAGGCGGCCGTTGAAGAGCCCAGGGGTGCGGGCCAGGGCCTCGGCCCAGAGCGCCTCCACGCGTTCAAGCGCGGACGCGGAGGGCGAGGGCGGTTCGCACGTATCAAGCAGGACAAGGCCGTCAGGAACGGGATGGGTAGTGTACATCAGCGTTTCCCCGCGAGGATGGTCAGCAGCACCGCGCCCAGGATCAGGGCGGAGCCGGCGTAGCCCAGGGCGCAGAAGCGTTCGTCGAAGAGGATGAAGGCCAGCACCGCGGCCACCACCGGCTCCAGGGAGGCCACCACGGCGGCGCGGCTGGCCTCGATGCGGCGCAGGCCCGCGTAATAGAGCGAGTAGGCCCCGTAGGTACTGCACACGGCCATGACCGCGCAGGAGATCCAGGCCGTGGCCGGGCGTGGGCCGAAATCGATGAACGGAACCATGCAGGCGGCCCCGGTGGGCAGCGCGTAGAGGAAGATGGTGGGCGTGGCGTAGCGCGTGAGGAAGGCCTTGCCGAAGATGTAGTAGAGCGCATAGGTGAGGCCCGCCGTGAGGCCCAGGCCGATGGCCGCCACATTGACGGATGAGCCCAGCCCGTCGCCAAGGCTGACCCCGGCCACGCCCAGAACCGTGGCCGCCACGGCGATGGCCTTGATGCGGGTCATGGGCTCCTTGAGGATGCGCCAGGCCAGCAGGGCCACCCAGGCGGGCGCTGTGTAGAGCAGCACCGAGGCCAGGGCCGCGCCGCCTTCGCGCACGGCCAGCACGTAGCTCACGAACAGCCCGGCGATGCAGACCACGCCGAAGCCCAGAATCCAGGGCACGTCGCGCGGCTCCACCTTCAAGCGGCCCGTGGCAACCGCCTGGCCCGCGTAGAGCACCCAGGCCAGCATGGCGCGCCAGAAAGCCACCTCCAGGGGGGCCATCCCGGCCTGGAAGGCGAACTTGGAGAGCGGGCCGATGAGTCCCCACATCAGGGCGGCGGCGGCCACCAGGGCGTAACCTGTGAACATGGTGGGCAAAATGACTATACGCTTCGCCCGGGGATGGAAAGCGGAAATCAGAAGCTGCGGCGCAGCAGCACCCCCGCCGAAGGCGAGGAGGCCTCGCGGTCCGGCTGGCCCGGCTGCTTCTGCCCGCCGGGCAGGTTGACCACGCCGCGTATTTCGGTCTTGTCATCCTGGTGGATCACTGCGGAGACGCCGGGGGCGCTGCGGTCATATGTCTTAGGCTCTTTCTGCACGTCGGTCTTGGGCGTCACTGCGTCGACGGCTGGGCGAAACTCGGGAGCCACGGTCACGCCGCGCTTCGAGGGCTTGCCGGACGCGGCGGGTTTCGGAGGCTCGATCTTCGAGTAGCCCTGGCCGCCCTGTGCGTTCTGGCCGGTGAGGGAGTTGAGGTTCTCGCCGGGGATGGTGATGTCGGGCCGTGGCAGAGCCGGGGCGTCCGGAACCTGGATGATCTGGCCGGGCTTGAGCCTGGCTCCGGAGGGCAGCTTGTTGGCTTGAGTCAGATCCTTGACGGAGATGTTGTTGGCGGCCGCGAAGGACTTGAGGGTGTCGCCCTTGCGGACCTCATACGGCCCGGCATGGGCGGCACCCAGCATGATGCAGAGGGCCAGCAGACAGCCGGAACCGGTCAGGAGCCGGGAAACAAGGCGGGTCGGTCTGGTCATGCTCTCACCTCGCAACGTCATCCTTGCAAGGTAAACACCTGGGCGGGATTTGGGAAGCCCTACGAACTGACGCGTGCGGAGATCGGGGCGGCCTTGCGGTTGGTCAGCGCCACGCCGCCCAGCACCAGGGCGCCACCCACGATCAGGGTGGCGTCCACGGGTTCGCCCAGCATCCAGGCCCCCAAGGCCGCTGCGGAGACGGGCACGAAGTTGATGAACACCGCCGCCCGGGAGGCCCCGATGCTCTGGATGCCTTCGTAGAACCAGACGAAGCCCAGGCCCGTGCCCAGCACCCCCAGGTAGACGACGGAAGCCCAGCCTTTGAGGCTGAGCCCAGCGGCCTGGGCGGCCAAATTCTCGTTCAGGGCGGGCGGCAGCAGCATGCACATGCCCGCCAGGCAGGAGAGGGTCACGGCGGCCAAGGGTGTGAGCCTGCCCATCACCTGCTTGCCCAGCAGCGAATACGCCACCCAGCAGAACAGCGCCCCTGCGATGGAGAGCTCGCCAAGCCCCATGCCGCCGGTGAACAGCCCCAGCGGGTTGCCGTGCCCGATCACCAGCGCGGCTCCGGTCAGGCAGGTGAGGATGCCCAGGCCCTTGGCCCAGCCCATGGGCTCCTTGAACAAAAGCCAGGAGAACAGCGCGATGAACACCGGGTTCCCGGCCACGATGATGGCCGCGCGCCCGGCGGGCACGGTCTTGAGGCCCCAGAGGAAGAAGGCGTTGTAGCCAAACACGCCCGTGGCCCCCAGGCCCAGCACAAGCAGGGCCAGGCCGGGCGTGATCTTCGGCAGGCGGCCCTCCTTGAGCAGGAAGAAGGCCAGCAGGAACACGTTGGCGGAGACGAAGCGCAGGAAGGATGCCGAGAAGGGCGCGATCTCCGGCCCGAGCACGCGCCCGGCGATGAACGTGCCGCCCCAGATCACGGCCGTGACGAACAGCTTGAGGGTGGTCAGGCTCATTTGCCCCTCGCCGCGAGGATGCCCTGCACGGCCGCCGCGCCCAGCACGATCAGGCCGCCGATGGTGGCGTGCAGGCTGGGGCGCTCCCCGATGAACAGGAACACCCAGACGGGGTTCAGGATGGGCTCGATCACCGGGATGAGCATGGCCTCCAGGGCGCGCACGTGCTGCACGGCCCGGGTGTAGATGTAGTAGGCCAGTCCTGTCTGGATTACGCCCAGGATCATGAGCGCCCCAACGCCCTTCATGTCCGGCGGGGAGCCCTGGAAATAGAAGGGCAGGCAGACCAGGGCCAGCAGGGCGTTGCCCAGGAGCACGGCCTCGGTCTGGCCGCCGCGGCCGCCCAGGCGGCGCAGGCACAGGGGGATCCCGGCGAAGGCGACGCTGGAGCCGAGAGCCAGCAGGATGCCCAGCTTGCCGTCGGGGGAGACGTCGTCCCAGAAGAAGAGGGCCATGCCAGCCATGGCCACGGCGAGGGCTGCCCAGTCGCGCGGCTTGGTGGGCTCGCCCAGGAACTTGGGGGCCAGGATGGCCACGTGCAGGGGCGCGAGATACTGCAGCACCACGGCGTTGGCGGCCGTGGTCAGGCGCGTAGCCGTCACGAAGAGCAGCATGCAGGCGGCGGTGCTCACCGCAGCGCCGAGCAGCGGCCAGCTGAAGCTGACGCGAGGCCTGCCCAGCAGCACGAACAGGGTGGCTGCGGCGATGGCGGAACGCGCCCCGGCAATGGCCAGGGGGTTCCATTCGACGGATTTGATGAACACCCCGCCAACGGACCACAGGCAGGCCGTGAGGGCCAGCGCGAGCGTCGCGCGGGAGCGGGTCACGGCGGGGCTACTCGCCCAGGTAGGCCCGGCGGATGTCGGGATTTTGCAGCAGGTTCTCGGCGGTGTCGGTCATGGAGATGCGGCCCGTCTCCATCACGTAGCCCCGGCGCGCCAGGCCCAGGGCCAGGTTGGCGTTCTGCTCCACGAGGAGCACGGTCATGTCGCTCTCCTCGTTGATGCGGCGGATGATGGCGAAGATGTGCTCCACGATGAGCGGGGCCAGGCCCAGGGAGGGTTCGTCCAGAAGCAGGAGCTTGGGCCTGCCCATGAGCGCGCGCCCGATGGCCAGCATCTGCTGCTCGCCGCCTGAGAGGGTGCCGCCCTTCTGGTCGCGGCGTTCGCGCAGGCGCGGGAACAGCTCAAACACGTGCTCCAGGTCGTGGCGGACGGCGTCGGCGTCCTTGCGGAAGTAGGCGCCCATGTCCAGGTTCTCGGCCACGGTGAGCCGGGGGAAGATGCGCCTGCCCTCGGGCACCTGGCACAGGCCCATGGCGGGCAGCTTCTCGGCGGCCACGGAGGCGGTGTCCGCGCCTTCGTAGAACACCTGGCCGGCCATCGGCCGCAGGATGGAACTGATGGCCATGAGCGTGGTGGACTTGCCCGCGCCGTTGGCCCCGATGATGGTCACGATCTCGCCGCGCTCCACGGTGAGGCTCACCTCGCGGATGGCCGGGGCGGTGCCCCAGCCCGCGCTCAGGTTGCGCAGCTCCAGGATGGGGGCGCTCACGAGTGCGCCTCCTCGGAGCGGCGCCCCACGCGCTTGGCCGGGATGAGCCCGGCGGGGCGGAAGAGCATCATGAGGGCCATGGCCGCGCCGAATACCAGCATGCGGTAGTTCTCAAAATCGCGGAAGACCTCGGGCAGCGCGATGAGCGCCAGGGCGCCCAGCACGATGCCGGGCACGCTGCCCATGCCGCCCAGCACCACCATGGCCAGCACCATGGCCGACTCGATGAAGGTGAACGAGCCGGGCGAAACGAAGCGCATCTTGGCGGAGAAGAACGCGCCAGCCAGTCCGCCGAACACCGCGCCCAGCGAGTAGGCCAGGAGCTTCATCGCGAAGGTGTTCACGCCCATGATGGAGGCGGCGGTCTCGTCCTCGCGGATGGCCTCCCAGGCGCGGCCGATGCGCGAATCCGCCAGCCTGCGCACGGAGACCACGGTGAACAGCGCGATGGCCAGGACCAGGAAATACTGCGCCTCCGGGCTCTTGAGCAGCACCCGGGCGAACTCCCAGCCGTTCTGGGGGTCGGGCAGGTACACGGCCGCGGGCTTGATGCCGAGCAGCCCGTTGGGCCCGCCGGTGAGCTGCATCCAGTTGTTGAGTATGATGCGCAGTATCTCTCCGAAGCCAAGGGTCACGATGGCCAGATAGTCGCCGCGCATGCGCAGCGTGGGATAGCCGATGACCACCCCCGCCGCGGCGGCCATCACGGCGCAAAGGGGCAGGGCCAGCCAGAAGGAGAGCTGGTAGTGGATGGAGAGCAGGGCGTAGGTGTAGGCCCCCACGCCGTAGAAGGCGATGTAGCCCAGGTCCAGCAGGCCGGCCAGACCCACCACCACGTTGAGCCCAAGGCCCAGCGTGACGTAGACCAGCACGTTGATGGCCACGTCCTGCCCGTAGCGGGAGGACACGAAGGGAAAGCCCAGCAGCACCGCCAGCAGCAGTCCGCGCCAGAGCCAGGCGGGCATGGCGCTCGAGCGCTTGGCCAGGGCGGTGAACGGCTTGAACCCGGCCGCGCCCAGCTTTTGGCGCAGCTTCCACAGGCCAAGGCCCGCGAGCACGGCGGTCATGGCGAAGCCGACGATGGAGAAGGCCTTGCCGAACTCGAAGCCCTGGGGCGTGATGCCCGTCATGGGCCAGACCACGGCGAAGAGCCACACGGCCCCCACCACGACCTTGGTGAGCATGGCCTTAGACGCGGGTATCATTGATGTTCTCGCCCAAAAGGCCGGTCGGCATGAAATAGAGCACGGCGATGAGGATGATGAACGCGAAGACGTCCTTGTATTCGCCGGAAATGTAGGCTGCGGAGAAGATCTCCGTCATGCCGATGATGAGCCCGCCCAGCATGGCCCCGGTGATGGAGCCGATGCCGCCAAGCACCGCCGCCGCGAAGGCCTTGATGCCCGGCACAAAGCCCATGTCGTAGCGCACGGAGCCGTAGTAAAGCCCCACCAGGATGCCCGAGGCGGCGGCCAGGGCCGCGCCGATGGCGAAGGTGAGCGAGATGATCCTGTCGGAGCTGACGCCCACCAGGGTGGCCATCACCCTGTCCTGGGCGGTGGCGCGCATGGCCTTGCCCAGGCGCGACTTGTAGACCAGCCGGTTGAGCCCCACCAGCAAAAGCCCGGTGGTGCCCATGGCGATGATCTGCAGGTAGGTGATGTTGAAGCCGCCCACCTGGAGCGCGCCCTTGGCGAACACGCCGGGGTAGGTCTTGTCGTAGACGCCCTGGGTGAGCATGAGCCCGTTTTGCAGGAAGATGGACATGCCCAGGGCCGAGAGCAGCACCGAGAGTTTGGAGGCCTTGCGCAGGGGCTTGTAGGCGATCTTCTCCACGCCCATGGCCAGGATGGCGCAGTAGGCCATGGCCAGCACGAAGGCGATGGTCAGGCAGATCCATGGGTGGGTCTGCATGTAGCCCTGTGAGTTCATCCAGGCCAGGAGGATGACGCCCATGTAGCCGCCCGCCGCGAAGAACTCGCCGTGGGCGAAGTTGATGAGCTGGATGATGCCGTAGACCATGGTGTAGCCCAGGGCGATGAGGGCGTAGAAGCCTCCCAGGGTCAGGGCGTTGATGAGCTGCTGGAGAAAAAAGTCCATGGTCTGCCGGGCTTGCCTTTGCTGCTGTCGTATGGATGGTTCGGCCCCGCCGTGGCGGCGGGTATCGTCGAGGCCCGTTGTTTGAGCAGACGAAACCCGCTTTCGTCAAGGCCCGGGGCGGTTTTCTGCCTTATTTTTTGAAAACTCGACCGGCAAGGTCAGGATCGGAAGATGAAGTAGACCGCGCCCAGCAGGCACAGTCCGGCCCAAAGGTGGTCCAGCTTGAGAGGCTGGTTCATGTACCAGATGGAGAACGGCGCGAACACCGACAGCGTGATGACCTCCTGCATGATCTTGAGCTGCGGCAGGCTGAGTTGGCTGAAGCCGATGCGGTTGGCGGGCACCTGAAGGAGGTATTCGAAGAGCGCGATGCCCCAGGAGAACAGCGCCGCGATCCACCAGGGCCGCGAGTGCAGGTTTTTGAGGTGCGCGTACCAGGCGAAGGTCATGAACACGTTGGAGGCGATGAGCATTCCGACGGTGAGGAAGAAGGTCCGGGTGAACATTGCTATGTGATGCTTTCCAGTTGGGTGAAGGGTGCGATGAAGATGCAGGCTGCATTGTCCCGCCCATCAGCCAGCGCAAGTGCCGGGAGTGAGCGGAAGAGATGCCTTCTGAAATACCTTTGACCCGTCATTCCGACGCGGTGAACCGTAGCTGGTCCAGCCTTGGCCTCCCCTGCGCCGGGACGGCCGCTGTATTTGAAGAACATCCGCCCGCCCCGGGCACGGGCGGCCCACCACCCCCCCCCCCCCCCCCGCCCGCGGGGGCCCCCACGGCTGGACCCTACAACATGAAGAGTGCCTCCGGCGGGCAAAGGGAGTTCCTCCCTTTGCAATCCCACACGGCTTCGCGGGGTTAGCTGAACGCCTGGACCGCGATGCGCGCCGCCGAAGCGAGCACGTCGATGCGGTATGTGGCGTCCTGCACGGGCTGGGTGAGATAGACAGCCAGGATGATCGGCGCGTCGGAAGGAGGGAACAGCACGGCCACGTCGTTGGTGGTGCCGTAATCCCCGGAGCCGGTCTTGTCCCCCACGCGCCAGCCGTTGGGAACGCCCGCGCGAATCTTCCCGGCACCCGTGGCGTTGCCCTCCAGCCAGCGCATCAGCAGCCCTCGCTGGGCCGGGGCCAGCGCATCGCCCAAAGCCAGGCGCCGGAGGCTAAGGGCCATGGCCGCGGGGGTGGTGGTGTCGCGCGGATCGCCGGGGATGGCGGTGTTCAGTTCCGGCTCCCAACGCTCCAGCCGGAAGGCTTCGTCTCCGATGGACCGGGCGTAGGCCGTCAGCGCCTCCGGCCCGCCCAGCAGCCGCAGCAGCAGGTTGGCGGCCGTGTTGTCGCTCACCTGCATGGAGGCGGCGCAAAGTTCCGTCACGGTCATTCCTTGGCCCACGCGCTCCTTGGCGGCGGGCGCCCATTTGAGCAGATCGCCGGGGGCTATCGGGATGACGCGCTCCATGAGGCCGGGGTCGTCCTCCCCGCGTTTGAGCACGGCGGCGGCGAGCATCAGCTTGAAGGTGCTGCACATGGGGAAGCGTTCGTCCGCGCGATGGGTGAGGGTGGAGCCGTCGGCCGTGTTCAGTCCGAATACGCCCAGCCGCCCGCCGGATTCGGCCTCCAGCCGCGCGAGCTGGCCCGTGAACACGCTCCGGCCGGATACGGGCGAAAACCTGGCGCAGGCCCCCAGCAGGGGCAGCGCGGCGAGAGAGAGCAGGACGCTGCGACGGGTGATGGTGCCTGCGTAGGCGGATGTGGCGGCGTTCATGGAGCGGGCCTCCTCCATAAAAAACACCCCCGTCTGGCGGGGGCGATGGAAAAAGGCCTGGAGCCCCGTGCGGGGCTCCAGGCTTGGCAATTCGGGGTTAGAACATCTTGCCGGTCTCGGGGTTCCAGTACTCCTTGTACTTGTCGCCCTCGACCTTGTAGATGGCGTAGTTCGATCCCGAGTCGCCGTTCTCGGCGAAGCGGATGATCTTGGACGCGCCCTGGGTGTTCATCTTGTGCAGTTCGGCCTTGATCTTGTCCGGGTCGGCGCTCTTGGCGGCCTTGATGGCGGAGAGCAGGGCGTAGGCGGAGTCGAACGCGTAAGCGGAATACGCGCCGGGCTCGCCGTGCATGGCGGTGTATTTCTCCAGGAACTTCTTGTAGACCGGGGCGTTCTTGTCGGCGTAGCCGAAGGTGAAGAACACGCCCTGGGAGGCCTCGGGGGCTTCCTTGATGAAGTTCGGATGGTACACGGCGTCCTGCGACACGACGGCGCTCTTGATGCCGATCTGGCGGTACTGCTTGATCATGCGGATGCCCGAGGAGGAGCTCTGCAGGCTCATGTAGAACACGTCGGGCGCGGCGGCTTTGACCTTGGTCAGCACGGCGGAGTAGTCCATGTCGCCGTCGTTGACGTGCTCGTGGGCAACCACGTTCAGGCCGGCCTTCTTGGCCTCCTCGGCCACGTACTCGGCCAGGTGCTGGGAGTAGGTGGTCTTGTCGTCCACGATGAAGATGGTCTTGGCCTTCAGCACGTCCTTCATGAACTTGGTGGCGGCGATGGCCTGATCAACGTCGAGGCCGCACATGCGGTACATGTACTTGAAGCCGCGCTGGGTGACCTTGGGGTTGGTGGAGGCCGGGGTGATCATGGGAATCTTCTCCTCGTTGAGCACCTCCGAAGCGGGGATGGTGGCCGAGGAGCAGTATTCGCCGATGACGCCGGCGACCTTCATGTTGGCCAGCTTGTTGGCGGCGGCCACGGCCTGGCGGGGATCGCACGCGCCGTCCTGCACTTCCACCTGGATGCCGTCGAAGCCGGGGATGCCGCCCTCGGCCTTGACCACTTCAACGGCGGTCTTCACGCCCTTCACGATGTCGTTGCCGTCGGCGGCCGAAGAGCCGGAGATGGGCGCGAGCACGCCGATCTTGAGCGGAGCCGCGTGCGCGGCCGCCACGCCCAGGGTGAGCGCCAGGACAGCCAGCCAGATGATCCTTTTCGCCATGTGGTCCTCCTGAGTGTTAGTGGGCCGTGCCGAGGTAGGCCTCGATGACCCTTTGGTCCTTGCGGATTTCCGAGGGCAGGCCCTCGGCGATCTTCTCTCCGTGCTCCAGCACCACGATGCGCGTGCACAGGCCCATGACCACCTTCATGTCGTGCTCGACCATGAGCACGTTGATGCCCTGGTCGAGGATGCGCCCGATGTCCTGCATCAGGGCGGAGGATTCGGTGGGGTTCAGGCCCGCGGCGGGTTCGTCGAGCAGGATGGTGCGCGGCTCGCTGGCCAGCGCGCGTGAAATTTCAAGACGGCGCTGCAGGCCGTAGGCCAAGTTCTTGGCCTGCTCGTCGGCAAGCTCGCCCAGGCCCATGAAGTCCAGGGCCCAGCGGGCCTTCTCGCGGATGCGGGCCTCCTCGGCGCGCTGCGAGGGCAGGCGCAGCATGGCCCCGGCCACGCCGCTCTTGGTCCGGCTGTGCTGGGCGATCATCACGTTTTCGAGCGCCGTCATGTTCGGGAACAGGCGGATGTTCTGGAAGGTGCGGGCCAGGCCCATGCGCAGTATCCGGTGCGGGGGCGTGCCGGCCAGGGGCGCGCCGTTGTAAGAGGCCCGGCCGCCGCTGATGGAGTACACCCCGGTGATGACGTTGAACACCGTGGTCTTTCCCGCGCCGTTGGGGCCGATGAGCCCGAGGATTTCGCCCGGGCGCAGCTCGAAGCTGACGTCGCAGAGCGCCTGCAGGCCGCCGAAACGGACGGACACGTCTTCGAAAACGAGATGGGACATTGAGGGAACCGAGCTCCTTGTCGGGAATGAGCGATGATTGTTACTCGTTAGGCTCTGAATTGGCAAGATTGTTAAGACGGCGATCGAACAGGGCTCAGGCGGGCTGGCGGCCGGAGTGCACGGCCTCGAACACTGCCAGCGTTTTCTCGGCTGTGGCCTTCCAGGAGAAACGCGCCTCGTTGGCCTTGCCCTGTTCACTCAGGCGTTGGCGCAACGCGGGGTCGGAGGCCACCTCCGCGAGCGCGCGGGCCAGCCCGGCCACGTCCGTGGGGTTGACCATGTAGGCGCTCTGGCCCGCCACCTCGGGCAGGCTCGTGGCATCGGAGCAGATCACGGGCACGCCCATGGCCTGGGCCTCCAGCACGGGCAGGCCGAAACCCTCGAACAGCGATGGGAACACGTAGGCCAAGGAGGCCGCGTAGAGCAGCGGCATGTCCCCGCGTTCCACGTAGCCAAGGCGGCGCACCCGTGCCTCTATGCCCAGGGAGCGCACCCAACTGCTCCAGTCGTCGTCCCAGGAAAGCCCGCCCGTGACCACCAGGTCCGCGTCCATCCCGACGCTGGCCTTGGCGAAGGCCTCCAGCAGGGCGCGCAGGTTCTTCCGGGGCGAAATGTTGCCCGTGTAGAGGAAGAAGGGGCGCTCCAGGCCGTGGCGCATCTTGAAGCGGAACACATCCTCGGGCTCCAGGGGCTGGTGGTAGATGTCGTCCGCCGCCAGGTGGGCCACGGCGATGCGCTCCGCAGGGATGCCCAGGATGCGGGTCATGTCGCGCCGGGTGTGCTCGGAGATGGCGATGAAGCCGTCGGCGCGGCGGGCGGTGTAACGCATGGCCCACTTCATGTAGAGGGTGTCAGCCAGCTTGTACATGCGCGGCCCGGGCTGGAAGTAGCCCAGGTCCATCATGGCGGCCACGGCCTTGCAGGGCACGCGCGGGGGCATGTTGGAGGAGGGGAAGAAGGCCACGTCGATGCCGTGGTGGGCCAGGGCCGAGGGCAGCATGACCCAGTCGAACAGCAGCCGGTTGGAGCAATTGAGGGCGTATTCCTCCGCGCTCTCGAAGGAGCCGAAGAAATGCGGCTGGGAGTGGAACAGCACGTAGGTGTTGCGCCTGTTCTGCTCCAGCAGGGCTCGCAGGAGGCTGACCAGGTATTCCTTCACCCCGCCGGAGGCGTACTCCAGGCTGCGGCAGCTGACGCCGATGCGCATGGTTTGCTCCCCCCTAGAATTGCAGGCCGTGTTGCTTGCGCACCCAGGCCCGGCAGGGCTCCCAGCGGGCGTTGGCCAGGCAGGGCAGCTTGCGGCCCGTGGCCAGGGCGCAGAGTTCGGCCCAGGCCGCGCCGAGCCTGATCTCCATGGTCACGGCCTTGACCGCCAGGGCGTGCGCGAAGCCCGTGCCGTAGCGGTTCTGGCAGATGCCCACCTCCCTGCGGAACACGTCGCCCCAGGTGGCGGTCTTGGAGGCGGGCTGCAGCCGGAACGCGGCCAGCACGTGCGGGATGCGCACGATGCGCCTGCCCTGGCTCATGCGCTGGAACAGGTCGAAATCCATGCAGTAGCGGAAGTTCGGGTCGATGCCGCCCACGGCGCGGTAGGCCTCCGCGCTCCAGAAGGTGGATTGCTGGGGCACGGCCATGTTGCAGCGCATCTGCCGGGCCGAGGGCCGCCAGACCATGTCCATCATCACGGGGCTGCCGTCTTCGGCCACCAGCACCGTGTCGCCGGTGACCATGGCCGCGTCCGGGTTGGCGGCGAAGGCCCGGGCCACGCGCAGAAGGGCCTGGTCGTCCCAGAAATAGTCGTCGGAGTTGAGCCAGCAGAGCACCTGCCCCGTGGCGCGGTCGAAGCCCTCGATCAGGGCCGCCGTCTGTCCTTCGTCCTTACCGCTTCGCCACCAGGCCAGGTGGCCGCCGTGCTTGCGGATGACTTCGACAGTGTTGTCGGTGGAACCGCCGTCGAGCACGAAATGCTCCACGTCCACGCCTTTCTGCATGGCCACGCTGTCCAGGGTGCGGGCCAGGTACTGCGCCTGATTGTAGGACGGCGTGACGACCGTGATGCGGGGCAGGGCGGGCACGGCCTTACGCTCCCGCCGCTTCGCGCAGCACGCGCCAGAGCGTCTCTGCGGCGCGGTCCCAGCGGAACTTGGCCGACTGCACGAAGCCCTTGGCCACCATCTGCTTGCGCAGGTCCGGATGGTCGAGGATCATGGAAATCTTGGCCGCCAGGTCTTCGGGGGATTCGGGGTAGAAGGGCAGGCCCGCGTCCCCGGCCACCTCGGGCAGGCTGGTGGCGTCGGCGTAAATCACGGGCGCGCCTGAGGACTGGGCCTCCACCACGGGTAGCCCGAAGCCCTCGTAGAGCGAGGGGAAGACGTAGGCCACGGCCAGGCGGTAAGCCTGGCACAGGTCCGACTCGGAGAGGTAGCCCAAGCAGCGCACCTTGTCCGCCGGGAAACCCTCGGGCAGCGAGGCGCGCAGGGCCTCCTGGTCGCCGAAGCCGGCCACGGCCAGCACGGGCACGTCGCGGCCCTGGCGCAGCAGGATGTCCAGGGCCTGGGGCACAACGGCCAGATTCTTATGCGGCTGGAGGTTGCCCGCCGTGAGCAGGAAGGGCTCGCTTAAGTTCATGCGGGTGCGGAAGTCGCCCTCCAGGCCCGCCTCGTCCTCGCGCGGGGGGCGGAAGTGGGCCATGTCCACCCCGTAGCTGGGCAGCACCTCGAGCTTATCGGCCACCTTGCCGAACACGCGCAGCATCTCCCGGCGGGAGGCCTCGGTGCCGGTGACGGCCCTGTCCGCGCGGCGAAGCCCGGCCTTGTGGCGCAGACGGAACACGGTGCGGATGTGGAAGGCCAGGGTCTCGGGGTGGGCGTGCCAGAGCACGTCGTGGTACATGCCCACGGCCTTGCCCGGCAGGAGCGGCGGGAACAGCCCGTCGGGGGAGAAAAAGACGTCCTGCGGGTGCATCAGGCGCTGCAGGAGCATGCCGGTCTGCTGCCAGGCGTAGAGCGAGGGCACCTTGGCGGTGACCGCCTTGGCCAGCCCCTGTTCCACCAGGGCCAGCGCGGCGGGGTTCACCAGCGGCCTGCCCGCGAAGAGCGTGAAGCGGGCCTGCCCCCCGGAGGCTTCCACCAGGCGCGGCAGGATGGACTCCAGGTACCGGCCGATGCCGGTGCGGAAGGGGTAGGCGAGGGGGCTAGCGTCGATTCCGACGCGCAGGACCTTGGTCATGAGCGGGACTCCGACGCGTTGACATGCGTCAATTTTGTGGAATAAGCAAGTCTGTTCATGCGAAAGACCATAGCAGCACAGCCCCCGGCCAGCCTGGCCAGCACCCTGCGGCAAAGCCTCGCTCTGGCGTCGCCCGCGGGAGTCTTCCGTCATTTCCTGCGCCACCGCGAAATCCTTCGCGAGTTCACCAGGCTGGAGTTCACCGGCCGCTTCCAGGGCACCCAGTTGGGCATGCTCTGGAGCCTCATCACCCCGCTCATCACCCTGGGCGTCTACACCTTCGTGTTCTCGGTGGTCTTCAAGACCTCCTGGAGCGGCGGCGGCAAGGGCGGGGTGACGGAATTTGCCCTGGCCCTGCTCGCGGGGCTGGCCTGCTTCGAGGTGGTGGCCGGGTCCGCCGCGCGCGGGGCCACGCTCATGGCCGAGAACGTGAACTTCGTGAAGAAGGTGGTCTTCCCGCTGGAGGTGCTGCCCGTCAGCGTGGCCCTGGCCCTGTGCGCACAGTCCCTGCTCACCCTGGGCCTGGTCTGCGTTGCGCGCCTGGTCACCGGGGACGGCATCCCGGAGACGGCGGTGCTTGCCCCCCTGGGTTACGTGCCGCTGGCGCTGCTGGCCTCGGGCCTCGGGCTCTGGCTGGCCCCGATCGGCGTGGCCGCCAAGGACGTGGGCCATATGGTCACCGCCGTGATGCAGCTCTATTTCTTCCTGACGCCCATCGTCTACCCGCTGGAGGCCGTGCCCGAGCGCTACCGCTTCCTGCTGGCCGCCAACCCCCTGCACGTGGTCATCGAGCATTTCCGGCGCACCCTGCTCTGGGGCCAGGCCCCTGACTGGACCGCCCTGGGGCTGACCAGCCTCGTCGCCCTGGTTTTCGCGCTGCTCGGGTTCGCCTGGTTCATGCAGCTCAAGAAGGTGTTCGCCGATGTGCTCTAGCGTGGCGATTTTGAAAAACATGAATATGTTTTTCAAAATTAAAATAAATTGTTTCAATGTTTTACGCTTGGAATGCGCATGAGCGGATTGCAAGGACGCAACACGAGCCCGCTCATCGCGGCGGAGGGGCTGGGCAAGGTCTACCATCTCTACAAGCGCCCCCAGGACCGCCTGCGCCAGCTGCTGGCCACGGGCGGGCGCACCTACTACAAGGAGCACTGGGCCCTGCGCGACGTCTCCTTCGCCATCAACCCGGGCGAGGCCTTCGGCATCATCGGGCGCAACGGCGCGGGCAAGAGCACGCTCCTGCAGATCCTGGCCGGGGTGCTGTCGCCCACCACGGGCCGCGTGGAGACGCCCCAGCGCGTGGCCGCCCTGCTGGAGCTGGGCAGCGGCTTCAAGCCCGACTTCACCGGCCGCCAGAACGTGTTCGTCAACGCGGCGGTGCTGGGCGTGCCGCGCAAGGTGGCCGAGCGGCGCATGGACGAGATCCTCGAATTCGCCGACATCGGCGAACACATCGACCAGCCCGTGCGCACCTACTCCTCGGGCATGTTCCTGCGCCTGGCCTTCGCCGTGACCATCTGCCTGGAGCCGGAAGTGCTCATTGTGGACGAGGCCCTGGCCGTGGGCGACGTGTTCTTCCGTCAGAAATGCTACGCGCGCCTGCAGTCGCTCATGGACAAGGGCGTGGCCGTGGTGCTCGTCTCCCACGCCATGAACGACGTGGCCCAATTCTGCACCCGCGCCCTCTATCTGGAGCGGGGGAGCACGGTGTTCCTCGGCTCGGCCATGGACGCGGTGAAGCTCTTCATGCTGCGCGCAGCCGGGGACACCTCTCTGGAGCCGGGGGCCGCCCCGCCCGAAGGAGTGGCGGTCGAGGGGTTCGGTTCCGAGGGGTTCTGGCCCGAGCCGTCGGCCTTTCTGGACATCTCCGGCGCGGGCCGGGCCGAGTCGGGCCGGGTGGAGTGCCTGGGCGTGGCGGTGCTGGACGCCCAGGGTCTGCCCGCCAGGGCCTTCGAGCAGGGCGACAAGGCGTTTTTCCACGTGGAGTACCGCGTTCACGAGCCCCTGGAGGTACCCGTGGCCGGGGTGGAGCTGGTCAGCGACAAGGGCGTGATCGTGTTCGGCAAGAACACCCTGCAGTACGACTGCCGGGTGCCCGAGTACGTGCCCGCCGGGTCGCTGCTGCGCTTCGTCTACGAGGTCAAGCTGGACCTGGCCGTGGGCGAGTACACCTTCGGCGCGGGCATGACCGCCATGAGCGCCGCAGACTTCGCCCGCCGCTCCGAGATGACCCACCCCGAGCTGGACGGGCGCAACACGGTGCTCTCCACGCTCTCCAACGTGGGCTCCCTGGCCGTGACTTTCCGCACCGCCGACACCTCCCCCGTGCAGCTCACGCACCACGGGGTGGCCAACCTGCCGGGCTCGGCGCGCGCCGCGTTCCTCCCCGGCGGAGACAATCCCGCATGAACACCGAGTCCTTCAAGGACGTCATCCGCGACATCACCACGGGCTTTCGCGCCGAGGCCCCGCTGCCCGCCTGGTTCGACAGGCTGCTCATGCTCAACCAGCGGCTCTGGCGCTGGTGGGACCTGGGCTGGCGGGCCCTGCGCCGCCTGGTCCCGGCCCTGGCCGTGGACCGCAGGCCCGGCGAGAACCCGCTGATCGGCGTGGACCTCTTGCCCCTGCTGCCCGGCGGGGCCAACGGCGGGGCCAAGGTGCTGGCTATCAACGCCCTGGAGGCCATGGCCGCCCTGGCTCCTGACTGGACCTTCGTGCTGGTGACGGGCGAGGCCAGCGTGACAGAACTCAAGGAACTGGAGTGCGCCAACCTCAAAGTGGTCGCGGCGCAGCGCTCCTGGCAGGTGAAGCCGCCGCGCAGGCTCCTGGGTAGGCCCGTGGACGCCTGGTTCTGCCCCTTCACGCGCCCCTATTTCCAGCACCCGGACACCCCCCTGGTCTCCCTGGTGCATGACCTGCAGCACCACTACTATCCGCAGTTCTTCAGCGAGGAGGAGCGCCGGGGCCGCGACCAGACCTACCAGCTGGTGGCCAGGCGGGCCACGCTGGTGGCCTGCGTGTCGGATTATGTGCGCTCCACCGTGCTCGACTACACGAATCTGCCCCCGCGCAAGGTGCGCACCGTGTTCACCCGCCTGCCCGAGCGCCTGAACCCGCCCGGCGAGGCGCAGGTCGCGGCCGTGCTGGCCCGGCTGGGCCTGGCGCGCCAGGGCTACCTGATCTACCCGGCCAACTTCTGGCCGCACAAGAATCACGCCGTGCTGCTCACCGCCTTGGGCCTGCACGCGGCGGCCAACCCCGGTTCAGGGCTCAAGCTGGTGCTCACCGGGGCGGACACGGGCGCTGCCGCCGAGTTGCGCCAGGCCGCCCAGGCCATGAACCTGGGTGAGCGCGTGCTGTTCACGGGCTACGTATCCGATGAAGACCTGGCCGCGCTCACCTCCGTGGCCCTGGCCTTGATATTTCCTTCGCTCTTCGAGGGCTACGGCATGCCCGTGGCCGAGGCCATGGCCATGGGCGTGCCCGTGCTGTGCTCCAACGTGACCAGCCTGCCCGAGGTGGGCGGCGACGCGGTGCTACTCTTCGACCCGCGCAAGCCCGAGGACGTGGCCGCGGCCATGACCCGCATCGCCTCCGAGCCGGGGCTTGCCGCCGAGTTGTCGCAAAAGGGCAGGGCCAGGGCGGCCTCCTTCGGCGGTTCGCAACGCATGGCGCGCGATTATCTGGACCTTCTGGACGAAGCCATACGCGGCCTGGGCGCGCAGAGCCACGTCTGCGAAGGCGTGAGCGCGGACGGCGTGGCCGGGCGCGTCTTCGCCGCCTTCGGCCCCGCACCTGGCAGGCAGTGGATCGAGGCCCGCTTCCGCAACGAGGGCTCCGGGCCCGTGGCCTGCGAGGCCCTGTTGGACGGCAAGCTTGTCTCCCCGCGCCGCGAGATCGCCCCCGGCGGGGAATGGAAATTCGACCGGCTGGCCAGCCCCTACGGCGGCTGCCTGGAAATCGTATTCGACATACCGCCGGGCCATGATACAGTGCCCGGTGTCCACTGCCTGGCCCTGCGCCTCACGGGCGGGCAAACCTGCGACCTGCTTCGGAGCTCCCAATGTTGACGCTGAGCGTTGTCACCCCTTCGTTTAATCAGGGCCGTTTCATCGTGCGCACCATCGAATCGGTGCTGGGCCAGGGCGTGCCCGTGGAATACGTGGTCATGGACGGCGACTCCTGCGACGACACCGCCGACCACGTGAAGCCCTACGAAGGGCGGCTGCACTTCGTCTCCCAGCGGGACAAGGGCCAGACCGACGCCGTGAACAAGGGCATCGCCGTGACCACCGGCGAGGTCATCGGCTGGCTCAACTCCGACGACGTCTACTACCCCGGGGCTTTCCAGGCGGTGCTGGAGCACTTCGAGGCCAACCCGGAGTGCGACGTGGTCTACGGCATGGCCGACCACATCGACGTGAACGACGGGGTGATCGAGCCGTATCCCAGCGAGCCCTTCGACATCGACCGGCTGGAGGAGACCTGCTTCATCTGCCAGCCCGCGCTGTTCTTCCGCCGCCGGGTGGTGGCCCGATGGGGCCTGCCGGACGTGAACCTGCGCTACTGCATGGACTATGAGTACTGGCTGCGCCTGGGGCTGGGCGGGGCGCGCTTCGACTACATTCCCGTGAAGCTGGCGGGGTCACGCTTCTATCCCGACACCAAGACCCTGGGCCAGCGCCTGCAGGTGCACGCCGAAATCAACTCCATGATGGCCGACACCCTGGGTTACGTGCCGGATCGCTGGCTGGCCAACTGGGCCCACGCCCTGCTGCGCGACTCCTGGGGCCTGAAGCCCGAGCGCAAGTCCACCACGGCGCTCATCTCGCTGTTCACCCTGGGGGCCAGCCTGTGGTGGAACAAGGGCGTCTCCCGCACGCTGTGGCGTACGGTGCGATCCTGGATGGGGTGGTGAGGCTCGTCGTCAGGATGGTTTGTCTGGAACGTGCCGTAACTGTTCCGTATATCTGCAACAACTTCATGTTTCGCTTGAACTGTTCGCGGTGCGGCCGATGCGCGTAGGCTTCGACGTCAGCCAGACCGGTGCGGGCAAGACCGGCTGCGGCTATCTGGCCCATGGCCTGGTGCACGCCCTGGCGGCGGGGCCGGACCCCATAGACTTCGTGTTCTACCCCCAGTTCGGCGACCTGTTCTGGGAGCCGGTCCCTGCCTCCTGCGCCAGGCCCGGTGGCGGCCAGCTCGGCCCCATGTTCAAGTGGCTGGACAGCTCCAGGGGCTTCTGGCGCAACCCCCCGCAGGATTTCGAGGCCCGCCTGGGCAACCCCGACATCGTGCACTCCAACAACTTCTTCTGCCCCAGGGGGCTCGGGAAGGCGCGGCTGGTCTACACCCTGCACGACCTGAGCTTCCTGGAGAACCCGGAGTGGAGCACGGAGCAGAACCGCGTGGGCTGCATGGAGGGCGTGTTCCGGGCCAGCCTGCTGGCCGACGCCCTGCTGGCCAACTCCCAGGCCACGCTGGATCACTTCCTGCGGGTCTTCCCGCATTTCCCGCGCGAGAGGGCCTGGGTGATGCACTTGGCCAGCCGCTTCGCGCCCGGGTGCCCGGCCGAGCCGCCCAAGCGCCTGCGCGGGGTGGAGCCGGGCACATTCTGGCTCAGCGTCGGCACCATCGAGCCGCGCAAGAACCAAGTCCGGCTCGTGGAGGCCCTGGCCAGGGCAGGGGGCTCGGCCCCGCTGGTGCTCGCGGGCGGCAAGGGCTGGCTCATGGACGACATGGCCCGGCTTGTGGCCGAACTGGGGCTCGGCTCGCGGGTGCGCCTCACGGGCTACGTGGGCGACGCGGAGCTGGCCTGGCTCTACGCCAACTGCCTGGGCTTCGTGTATCCGTCGCTGTTCGAGGGCTTCGGGCTGCCCGTGCTCGAGGCCATGAGCCTGGGCGCTCCGGTAGTGACCTCCAGCGTATCCTCCCTGCCGGAGGTGGCGGGCGGCGCCGCGCTGCTGGCCGATCCGCTGGACCCGGAATCCATCGCCGAGGCCATGCGCCGCCTGGAGAACGACCCGGAACTTCGGGCCGCGCTCTCACGCCGCAGCCTGCAACGCGCCGCGGAGTTCGGGTGGGACAAGGCCGCGCGCGTGGCCGCCGAGGCGTACAAGGCGGCGCTCTCGCTGCCCAAGCGCAATCCCGCGCCTTGACATGCCCGGCCCGCGAACATACCTAACACCAGTTTCTCGCTATGATTTTCCGGCCGCTTCCGGCCGATCCCCAAGGAGACGAACACATGTCCTACGATATCCGCCTCGCGAAGCTCATCAACGGAGAGACCGTCCTGGGCAAATGGGACGAAGAGACCAAGTGCCTCAAGGATCTGGCCATCCTCCAGACCGTGCCCACCCAGCAGGGCGTGCAGATGATGCTCATGCCTTTCGGCTACCCCTTCGAGACGGAGATCGCCGGCGAAGTCAAGGGTGAGCACATCCTCTACACGTACAAGACCTTCCCTGAAGAGCTGAAGAACAAGTACATCGAGGCCACCTCCAACCTGACCATCTCCAGCGCGCGCGATCTTTCCGCCCTGAACAAGATGGCCGCCGGCGGCAAGAGCCCCTCCGGCCTGATCCTGAAATAACTCCCCGACCTCTACCGGACCGGCGCATCCGTGCGCCGGTCCATTATTTTCACCATGCGCCATATCCTGCGCCTTCTTCCGAAGCCCAGCCACTTCGCCGGGGCCGAGTGGGGCGCGGTCCGCAAAGACCCCGCCCGGGTCTCGGCCCGCGTCGCCCTCGCGTTTCCCGACCTCTACGAGGTCGGCATGAGCTACCTCGGCCAGAAAATCCTCTCCGAGGCGGTCAACCGCCGCGAGGGGCTCTGGGCCGAACGCGTCTACGCCCCCTCCAAGGAAGCCGCCGCCATCATGCGCGAGCACGGCGCGCCCCTGTGCACCCTGGAATCGGACACGCCGCTGGCCGAACTCGACGCCCTGGCCTTCCACCTGACCCATGAGCTCTGCTACACCAACGTGCTCTTCATCCTCGACATGGCCGGGCTGCCTCTGCACGCCGCGCAGCGCGACGCCTCCCACCCGCTGGTGCTGGCGGGCGGCGGCTGCGCCTTCAACGCCGAGCCGCTGGCCCCCTTCGTGGACGCCTTCGTGCTGGGCGACGGCGAGGAGGTGCTGCCGGACATCCTGGAGATGATCCCGGGCTTCAAGGCGCGCGGGCTAAGCCGCCGGGAGCAGTTGGAGGAGCTGGCCAAGGTGCGCGGGGTGTACGTGCCCTCGTTCTTCGAGGACGGCAAACCCCTGCTCGAAGGCTACGACAGTGTGGAGAAGGCCGTGGTGGCCGACCTGGACGCCGCGCCCTTCCCGCTGCTGCCCACGGTGTCCTGCGGGCAGGCCGTGCATGACCGCATGAGCCTGGAGATCGCCCGGGGCTGCACGCGGGGCTGCCGCTTCTGCCAGGCGGGCATGATCTACCGCCCCGTGCGCGAGCGCAGCCTGCCGGAACTTTCGCGGCTGGCCGACGAGGGGCTCACGGTCTCCGGCTACGAGGAGCTTTCCTTCCTCTCGTTGTCCACCGGCGACTTCTCCTCGCTGGAGAGCCTGTTCGAGCAGTCCGCCGGGCGTTGCCTGGCCGACCAGGTGGCCATCAGCCTGCCTTCGCTGCGCGCGGGCACGCTCACGCCCAGGATGCTTTCGCTCATGGCCAAGCTGCGCCGCACCGGCGCCACCGTGGCCCCGGAGGCGGGCAGCGCCAGGCTGCGCGCGGTGATCAACAAGGGCATCACCGAAGAGGACATCCTGGCCCACGCCACGCGGCTGTTCGCCTCTGGCTGGCAGTCCATCAAGCTCTATTTCATGATCGGCCTGCCCACCGAGACCGACGAGGACCTGCTGGCCATCGCCGACCTGGCCGTGAAGGTGCTGCGCTGCGCCCCGCCGGGAGCCAAGCGGCTGCAGGTCACGGCGGCGCTCTCCACCTTCGTGCCCAAGCCGCACACCCCCTTCCAGTGGGAGGCCCAGATCGGCCGCGAGGAGACCGAGCGCAGGCTGGCCCTGGTGCGCCAGGCGCTGGCCCCCTACAAGAAGATCACCATGCGCTGGCACGAGCCGGGCATGAGCTGGCTTGAAGGCGTGTTCTCGCGCGGGGACAGGGCCCTGGCCCCGGCCGTGGAGCGCGCCTACCGCCTGGGGGCGCTGTTCTGCAGCTGGGTGGACATGCTCGACGTCTCGCTCTGGGAGCAGGCCTTCGAGGAATGCTCCATCGACGCCCAGGCCTACCTGGACGCCCGCGACCCGGAACGGCCCCTGCCCTGGGACCACCTGCGCTGCGGCGTGGGCAAGGCCTATCAGCTGCGCGAGCGCAAGCGCGCCTTGGAAGAGAAATACACCCAGGACTGCCGCTTCGGGTCCTGCCGCCAGTGCGGGGCCTGCCCCGAGCTGTGCCCCGAGCCGGAACTGCACACCCCCGGCGTGCGCCCGCGCGTGAATCTACCCGAGCCCGAGTGGAAGGCTTCGCTTGAGGCGGAAAGGGTCGCCCAGGCGGCCGGGGATCGGGAAGCCGGTGAGCTGGAAGCCGGAGTTGCCGTGGAGCGCGCCTCCGAACGCCCTGGCCAGCCCCAGCCCCGCGAGGAGCTGACCCACCGCGCCGCCCACTTCCGGGTCTGGTTCTCCAAGACCGGCCCGGCGGCCTACCTGAGCCAGCTGGAGCTGGCCAACGTGCTGGAGCGCGCCCTGCGCCGCTCCGAGCTCAAGCCCGCCTTCTCCGCCGGGTTCCACCCCATGCCGATGATCACCTTCGGATGGGCCCTGCCCGTTGGCGTGGAGAGCCTGGAGGAGTGGTTCGCCCTGTTCCTGCGCGAACCGGCCGCGTCGGCCGAGGTGTCCTCGCGCCTGGACGCGGCGCTGCCCGAGGGCCTGCGCGTGACGCGCGTGGACGAGCTGGGCATGGGCAAGAAGGTGGCTCAGCCCGTGGCCGAGGAGTTCCTGCTGGAGTTCCTGCTGGAAGGCGACGAACTGGCCGCCCGCATGGAGCAGTGGCGCGCCTTCTGGGCCCGGGAGAACTTCCCCTGGTTCAGCGTGACCAAGAAGGGCTCCCGCACGGTGGACATCCGTCCCTTGGCCGCCGCCATGGCTCAGGAGTCCCCCAATACGCTGCGCCTGACCTTCTCCTGGGCGGGCAACCGTTACGTCAGCCCCCTCAAGCTGGTGAAGGCCGTGAACGAGGACATTTCTTTCAAGGACTTTACCCTGACCAAGATCCGCCAGATATTCGAATGATCCCATCTGGTTGGGCGGCGAACATGACGGAGGTTTCATGTTCGGCGCACTAGCCGCAAGGGTGCGAATGTATTATGGATAGCCGATTGTGGCTCCGTGGGGGCCAGCGCTTAGGCGGCGCTGGCTCCCTGCGGCGGCCGGTTTATCCAAAGAGGTCGCACCATGATGAACCGCAGGCTTTTCGGATACCTGCTCGTGACCGCGCTCCTGGCGGCCGGGCTCGTCTACCATTTCCACCTGGGCGGCCGGCAGCAGACGCAGCCCCCGGCCCAGGCGGAGGTCACACCCACCCCGCAGCCGGTGCAGCCCCAGCCCGTCAAGGCGGCTGCCGCACCCTCCACGGTCACTGAGAGCCTGAACATGCCCGTCACGGACGGCCGCCTCCTGGCCAGGCTGCCCAACGGGCTCACCGTGCTGGTGGTGGAGGACAAGCGTTTCCCCCTGGTGGCTGAGCGCCTCTACGTGCATGCCGGATCCTCCTACGAGACCAAGGCCCAGGAGGGCATCAGCCACCTGCTGGAGCACATGGTCTTCAACAGCACGGCCAAGCGCCCCAAGGGCGGCATAGCCGCCGACATCGAGGGTGTGGGCGGCGACACCAACGCCGCCACCAGTTTCGACTACACCCAGTACATGGCCGACCTGCCCAGCGAACACTGGAAGCTGGGCCTGGACGCCTTCCAGGACATGATCTTCGGGGCCAAATTCCTGCCCGAAGAGCTGGAGCAGGAGAAGAAGGTCGTCATCTCCGAAATGGAGCGCGGCCTGGACGACCCGGGCCAGCGACTGTTCAAGCTGAGCCAGGCCCTGACTTGGAAGGGCACGCCCTACGAGCACCCCATCATCGGCTCGCGCGAGACGGTCAACGCCGTGACCCCCCAGGACCTCAAGGACTACATCGCCAAGCACTATCAGCCCCAGTCCATGCTCTTGGTGGTGGTGGGCGAAGTGGACGCCCAGCAGGTCTACCGCGAGGCCCAGGCCGTGTTCGGCTCCCTGGAGAACGACCGCTCCGTCTCCCCGCCCGACATGCGCGACATGCCCGCCAACACCGGCGGCCCCGTGGCCCGCGCCGTGCCCGGCAACTGGAACACCTGCTACCTGCGCGTGAGCTTCGCCGTGCCGGGCCTGCACTCCGCCAAGGACGTGCCCCTGGAGGTGCTCTCCGACCTGCTCGGCGGCGGCAAGACTTCGAAATTCCACCGCAAGTACGTCTATGAGCTTCAATTGGCCAACGACATCGACGTCTCCTCCATCACCCTGGAGCGCGGCGGGATGCTGACCATCGACGCCACGCTCAAGCAGGACAAGCTGGAGGCCTTCTGGGCCGAGCTGGGCCGCGACCTGGCCTCGCTCAAGGCCGACGGCTTCACCGACGAGGAGCTGGACCGGGCCAAGCTCAATATCGAGGACCATCTCTTCCGGGCCAAGGAGACCATCGGCGGCCTGGCCACCAAGCTGGCCTACTACCAGTTCAACGGCTACGGCCCGGACGGCGAGGCCAACGTGGTCTACGACGTGCGCAACGTGGACCGCGCCCAGTTGCAGGGCCTGCTCACGGAGTACGTCCAGCCCGGCAACGCGGCGCTCTCCCTGCTGGTGCCCGGCAAGGAGCAGGCCGAGGCCGACACCCTGGCCGCGAAGTTGCTTGCGGGGCTGAAGGCATCCTGGCCGGCTCCGCCGGTGGCACCCCAGGCGGCGGGGCAGGGCGGCAAGGCCTCCGCCCCCGAGGTGGTGGAACTGGGCGGCGGGCACATCCTGGTGCTGCAGCCCGACCCCACCATGCCCTACGCCTCAGTGACCCTGGCCTACCGAGGCGGCGACGGCCTGCTCTCCCCCGGAGAGCAGGGGCTTTCCGAACTGGTCTCCAAGAGCCTGACCCGCTCCGTGGGCAAGCGCCAGGCACCCGAGATCGACGAATTCCTGGGCAACAGGGCCGCCTCCCTGGGGGCTTCCGCCGGGCGCGACGCCTTCCTGCTCAGCGCGCGCTACCCTTCGCGGTTCGAGCGCGACGTGCTGGCCCTGCTGGCCGACGCCGTGCTGGAGCCCGCCTTCGATTCCGCCGAGCTGGAGCGCGCCAAGAAGCTCCAGCTGGCCCAGATCGACCAGGCCTCGGACAAACCCACCAGCCTGGCCTTCCGCAACATCTACCCCTTCCTGTTCCCCGGCAGCCACTACGGCTACTTCCGGGCCGGGCAGCCCGACGCCGTGGCGGCATTCACCCGGGAGCAGGCCCGCGCCTACTGGGAGAAGCAGCGCTCCATGCCCTGGGTCATGTCCGTGTGCGGCGTGTTCGACCGCAAGGCCGTGCTGGAGACGGCCGCGCGCCTGGCCAAGGCCCCGGCGGCCAAGGCCCCGGCCATCAACGCCCCAGCCTGGGGTCCGGAGCGCTCCAAGACCATCCAGCTGCCGGAGAGGACCCAGTCCCACCTGTTCATGATCTTCCCCGTGGAGGGCCGCGACAGCGAGGACACCGCCTCGCTGGAGGTGCTCAAGACCGCGCTGGCCGGCCAGGGCGGGCTGCTCTTCCAGGACCTGCGCGACCAGCGCGGCCTGGGCTACACTGTGACGGCCTTCCTGTGGCAGGCGCCCAGGGCGGGCTTCCTGGCCTTCTACATCGGCACCACCCCGGACAAGACCGGCGAGGCCCTGGAGGGCTTCAGGCGAATCGCCGGGCAGGTGGCCGCGGAGGGGCTGGGCAAGGACGAACTGGACAGGGCCCGTAATTCCATCGAGGGCGACTATTACCAGGGGCACCAAAGCATTGCCAGCCGCAGCCTGGAGGCGGCGGGCAACCTCATAATGGACCTGCCCCTCAACTACGACCGCGAAATGCTGGGCAAGGTGGCGGCGCTGAGCCCCGAGCAGGTGGCCAAGGTGGCGGCCAAGTACCTGGACGCGAACAAGGCGTACCTGTTCAGCATAGAGCCGTAGCCGTATCCGGTCTGGCCGTCCGGTTGTATGGATGAAACGCGCCCCCTGGCGGTATGCTCCGCCTGGGGGCGTTTTGTTATTCTCGCGTGACGAGTGGGGTAATGGCTACGGCGGCCAATGGGTTTCGCCCTTTTGAACCCCGAGCGGCATCGATGGCAGCCGATGGGGTTTGAGTCTGTTCATTGTGCCTCTACCGGGCGGCGCACGCCGACATATCGGAAGAATAACGTCATGCGCCGCCCGGAACAGTCCCAATGAACAGACAATGTGGTTCATTGCGTCAAAGTGGAAGGGATGAATCGGATTTTAATGCGCAGCGCTATGGGAGTCCAGAGGGGCGGTGCCCCTTTGGCCCCCGGAGGCGTTCCCGACGGATGGGATCGCACAGCGCGACAGGCGCTCGAAAGCGAAACAGCCCAGGCTTCCGCCCGGGCTGTTCCTGTTTCCAAAGTTGTTCTTCGTAGTCCTAAATAACAATCACCATGTGCAAATCACAAACGTTGGTCATGGTGGGACCGGTTTTCAGCAGGTATCCGATCTTGTCGAAGAAGTGGTAGGAGTCGTTGTTTTTCAGTGAGCCGTTGATGGAGAGCCCGGCCTTGGCAGCCAGCTCGATAAGCTCGGCCGAGGCGTAGGCCCCCGCGGCGTCCGTGGGGCCGTCGGTGCCGTCGGTGGAGGCCGACAGGAAGTAGATGTCCCTGCCCTTGAGCTCGTCGCGGGCAATCTCGGCCAGGAAGGCCAGGGCCATCTCCTGGTTGCGGCCGCCCTTGCCCTCGCCCTTGAGCGTCACCACGGTCTCGCCCCCGGCGATGATGCAGGCGGGCTTTTTCACCAGCATCTCGGACTTGCGCACGTCCTTGGCGATGCCCCAGAGGAACTTGGCCGCCTCACGGGATTCGCCGGTGAGGGCGCAGGTCAGGGCAGTGGTGTTGTACCCCAGGCTCCTGGCGGTCTCGCAGGCGGCCAGCAGCGCGGCCTGGTTGGAGCCGATGAGGATGTTGGTGGCCAGCTCCGTGGCCGGGTCGCCGGCCTTGGGTGTCTCCTCGATCTTGCCCTGCACGCCCAGCGTCAGGGTGCGCATCACGCCCGGAGGGGCCTTGTCGTAGAGCTGGTACTTCTCGATGATGGACATGGCGTCTTCGAAGGTGGTCTCGTCGAAGCTGGTCAGGCCGGAGGCGATGGTGTCCAGCCGGTCGCCCACCACGTCGGAGAGGATGAAGTTCAGGCTGCGCGCGGGCTGCATCAGACGCAGGAGCCTGCCACCCTTCACGCCGGAGATGTGCTTGCGGATGCAGTTGATCTCGCCGATGTCCGCGCCGCAGGCCAGCAGGGCCTTGGTCATGTTCTGTTTGTCGGCCAGGGTCAGGTTGATGGGGCCGTCGGGGTGGTCCAGCACCAGGGGGCAGGGCAGCAGGGCCGAACCGCCGCCTGAGATCAGGTTGAGGATGAGGGTCTTCTCGTCGGCGCCGCGCACCAGGTCGGCGATGCGCTGGGCCGCGCCCACGCCCTGTTCGTCGGGGGTTGGGTGGCCGGACTCCACCACCTCGATGTGCTTGAGCGGTTCCGCGTGGCCGTACTTCACCGAGATGAGGCCCTTGGTGATGCGGTCGGAAAGGATGTCCTCCAGGGCCTTGCCCATGCGCGCGGACGCTTTGCCCGCGCCCAGCACCAGCACGCGGCTGAAATCGTCCAGGTTGACCTCGTGGTGCTCGCCCTCGAAGTCGACGGCCAGCCGGGAGCCCTCCAGCCGCACATGGTTCACGATCATCTTGTAGGGGTCCACGCGCTCCAGGGCGGCGGTGAACATCTGGGTCAAATGGTCGAATTCCTTCATGGGCTCCTCCGCGTGCACGAATTGTCCGGCGCTTGAACGCCCAACCGGATTCGGGAACCTTTTCCCGAATTCGCCGCGCCTGTCCAGGGGGGCGAAGGTGCGAAGCCGCAGGACGGCCGGAGCTTGCCTCCCCGGATCGATGCGATTATCATGACGCATCGTTTCGAAACAGCATCGTCCGACCCGAATCCCAGAGAAGCCGCAAACTCCATGAAGACAAAAAACGCCGGGATGGCGGCCGCGCTGGCGGCAACCATCATCTGGGCGGGCAATTTCGTCCTGGCCAGGGGCGTCGCCCAGAACATCCCCCCATTCCAGCTCAACTTCTGGCGCTGGGTCGTGGCCCTGGCCTGCCTGCTGCCCTTCGCCCTGCCCAGGCTGCGCGCCGACCTCCCCGACATGCGCCGCCACTGGCGCTATCTGTGCGTCATGGCCCTTGTGGGCGTCAGCGCCCTGAACACGCTCATCTACAAGGCCGGGCAGACCACGGAGAGCCTGAACATGGCCCTGCTGGTGCCCACCGCGCCGATCATGATCATCATCATGTCGCGGATATTCTATGGCGAGCCCATCACCCGGCGCAGGCTCTTCGGGCTTGTGGTGGTTCTCTCCGGCGTGCTGGTGCTCATCTCCCGGGGGGAGTGGAGCAGGCTGGCCTCCGTGCAGTTCACCTCAGGCGACTTTTGGGCCCTGGCAGGCGCGGCCTGCTTCGCACTCTATTCCCTGCTGGTGCGCAACCGCCCTGCGGAGATATCCGTGGAAGGCTTCAACGCCGCCACCTTCGGCCTGGGCCTGGCCTTCACCGTGCCCTTCGTGATCTGGGAGGCCCTGGTCATGCCCAGGCCGGATTTCACGATGCCGGTCATCACCGCCATCCTGTACGCGGGGGTGGGCTGCTCCTTCGCGGCCTATCTGCTCTGGACCAGGGCCATCGCGGCCATCGGCCCCGTGATGGCCGGGGTGGTGTACTATTCGCTGCCGCTGTTCGCGGCGGTGGCTTCGCTGGTGATTCTTGGCGAGCAGGTCAGGGCCGCCCACGTGCTGGGCGGCGTGCTGGTGGTGGGCGGGATCCTGGCCGCAACAGTGGACACCCGGATGCTGCGAGCCGGGAGATGAGAGGACGAACCATGCGACGCATGCCTGCAATCTTCATCGGACACGGCAGCCCCATGAACGCCGTGGAGGCCAATCCCTTCTCGCCCCAATGGAGCGAGGCCGCCCGCGAGATGCCCAGGCCCGAAGCCATCCTCTGTGTAAGCGCCCACTGGCTGACCGAAGGATCGTTCGCGGCCACCGCGGCACGGCCGGAAACCATCCACGACTTCTGGGGATTCCCCCAGGCCCTCTACGACATCACCTACCCCGCGCCCGGGTCGCCTGAAACGGCCGGGGCCGCCATGCGGGCCGTGAAATCCGCCTCCGTCGCCCCGGACCCGGAGTGGGGGCTGGACCACGGGGCCTGGTGCGTGCTGCGCGCCATGTACCCCGAAGCGGATATCCCGGTCTGCCAGCTGAGCATCGACATGCACGCGGCTCCTGAAGCGCACCATGCGATCGGCCGCGAACTGGCGCCCCTGCGAGAAGAGGGTGTCTTGATACTGTGCAGCGGAAATATCGTGCATAATCTTGGCATGTTGCGTCGCTCCGAGCCGCCCCACGCTTGGGCCGTGGAGTTCGACGAGGCCGTGCGGGACGCCGTGGAGCGCTGCGCGGACGAGGAACTCTTCGATCCGGCCAGGTTCGGCAAGGCGGGCAAACTCTCGGTGCCAACCAGCGAGCACTACTGGCCCTTGCTCTACGCCCTGGGCGCGGCCAGCCACGACGAGAAGCCGCGCTGGTTCGCGGAGGGGTTCGACCTCTCCTCGATCTCCATGCGCAGCGCCGTGTTCGGCTAGGGCAGGTCGCCTCCGCCATCTCGCCCGGGGCCAAGCGTCTCTCCGCAGGCCTTCAGGCGCGATGCACTTGCCCGGCCTTGAATCCTTCCTCCTTGAACCATTCGCACCCCTCTCGCGCAGCCCTCCTCCTGACGTGGGAACAGCCTTCGGAGCCATGTCTCCTTTCAAGCCCCCACGATGCTCCCGGCTTCGGCTACCAGGAAGCATCCATCAGGCCGGCCGCAGGTCGGAAGTTATCATGTCGTAATCGTACCACATTTAGGCTAAGTTGTGCCGCAGTTCGCATGCTATGGATGCTTCGCCAGTGCAATTCCGTGCGGGATTAACGTTGTATCTGGGCGCATGTCCCTCGTTGGCTGGTGTTAACATATCGAGTTAACAGAAGGTGTTGCAGTCGATCTGCCAGGATTATTGCAGGCATGCCGGGAGGCATGGTACGTGCGCCCCAACATCAAGGGGTTGGCTATGAAGAACATCGTCATCCTGGCCTGTTTCCTGGCGGTTTTGGGGGCGGCCGGTTCCGCCCGGGCTCAGCTTTACGCGTATGACGCCGCCGGGGTGAAGATCGGGGTCCTGCTCAAGTTCGGCGGCTATGCGTTCTATAACGAGAAAATCAAACGCTTTCTGTCGTTCAATCTCGATGGAACCCTCGTCGCCGGAAGCCTGATCTACGAATCGGCGGACTGCACCGGCCAAGCCTTGCATTTGAGCGCCGCTCCTCCGGGTGTGGTGTACGGTTTCGGCCCGAAACTCTATGAAATAGTCTCCAACAAGACAGCCACTCCGCACAGCTACAAGAACCCGGACGGCACCTGCGGTATCTACAGCTCACCGGCCCCCGGCACCTATGCGGTCGTGAACGAGTATCTCACGCCGCTGCCCTTTGCCGTGCCGCTGCAATTGCCCCTGACGTATGCAACGGCCCGCAGCGCGACGGTGATTCCCATGCCCGTGAACTGAAATCAGCATTATCCCACCGAATGACGAAGCGCCGGAGGTCATCCCTCCGGCGCACACCGCAAATCGAGCCATCACTACCGATGCCCAGCCTTGACCGGAGCTTCCATCCTGTGCCCCCTCAGCCCGCCTGGGAAATGTTCTGGTTCAACCGGAACAGGTTCATGGGGTCGTAGCGGCGCTTCACCTCCGCAAGCTGCTCATAGTTGGAGCCGAAGGCGCCACGGATGCGGTCCAACTCGTCCGAAGGCATGAAGTTGACGTACACCGAGCCCAGGGCGTGGGGGGTGAGCGCCTTGAACAGGCCGCGCGCCCAGTTGATGCAGGCTTCGTCCTGCGCGGTGTCGCGCCAGCGGGTGTGCATGTTCACGACGAACTGCACGTCGCGGCGGGTGTAGGCTGTGGCCTCGGGCGAAATGCGGTTGACCCGCCCGCCCAGGTGCCCCACGAACAGCTCGCATTCGTCCGCCGGCAAGCGTTTGACGGCGTCTAGAAGCGCGTCGCAGGCCCCCTCGCTAAGCTCCTTGAAGTCGTGGCTCTTCCAGTAATTGCGTGCCCCGGGGCTCAGCAGGGGGTCGAAAGCGGCCTGCCAACCGGCGAAGGGATGCGGCCCGACAAGGTCCACGATGGGCTTGCCCAGCTTACGGAATGGGATCACGTCCTTTTCTCCGGCCGTGAGCGTCCCGGTGTGGCAGAGAGCGATGATCATAACCTCCTTGCCGTGCCACTCCACTGGTACGAACGGGGCCGGAGGCGCCTTGCGCAGCACCAGCCAGGCGCTCAGTTCGTCCGGGGCCTCGGCCGCCAACCGCCGGTACTCGCGCATCAGGGCCGGAGCCTCGGCGATGGGGTGCAGCAGCAGCCCGGCGATGACCTCCGGGCCGAGGCTGTGCAGTTCGAATTCGAAGGACGTCACCACCCCGAAGTTGCCGCCACCCCCGCGCACCGCCCAGAACAGGTCGGGATTCAGCCTTGCGTTCGCCCGCCTCAGCTCACCGTCGGCGGTGACGATGTCCACCGAGAGCAGATTGTCGATGGTCAGGCCGAAGGTGCGGCTGGTCCAGCCGAATCCGCCGCCCAGGGTGAGCCCGGCGATGCCGGTTGTGGAGTTGATCCCGACCGGCACGGCCAGCCCGAAGGCCTGGGTCTCCCTGTCCACGTCGGAGAGGATCGCGCCGCCGTCGACCCGGACGGTTCGGGATTCCGGGTCCACCCGTACGGAGCGCATGCGCGAGAGGTCGATCATGACGCCGCCCTCGCAGACGGCGTTGCCCGCGATGTTGTGCCCCCCGCCGCGCACCGCCAGGACCGCCTGGTGCCTGCGGGCGAAATCCACTGCCGCCTTCACGTCCACTGCCCCCAAGGCCTGGACGATCATGGCGGGCCGACGGTCGATCATGGCGTTCCAGATCGACCGGGCCGAGTCGTAGCCGGGGTCGCCGGGCAGCAGCAGGCCCCCGCGCAGGGCGGCGCGCAGGGCCTCCACTTCGGTTCCGTCCACGAGCGCCGAAGCGCCGGAGAGGGTCTGCAAGCGTACGTTGTCCATAACATGCTCCTGGTTGTGGGTCGCACGGGGGGCACGGCAGGGCCGGGCTCCAGCATGGCTTCGATGCGGTCAGGCGTCAGGGGTACGCAGCCAGAACGGGGTTCATGAGGGATATAACAGTCTGAGGGAAATTATGGCAATGTTTCTAGGGCGGGACAAGAGCGTTGAAGCCCAAAAAAATCAGGGCCTCGCGGCTATTGCCGCGAGGCCCTGTTTCTTTTGGTGGAGGCGATGAGGATCGAACAGGTATTCATGTTCTTCTCCGATCTTTCCAAAGGACTCCAGGCGAGCGTTTACGCCAAGGGCGCCTTTATGCCGTCCCGTTTTGCCAGCAACTCCGCCAGCACCCGGTCCAGCTCCGCTAATTCCAAGGGCTTGGCCAGGTAATCGTCCATGCCGGCGGCCAAGAGGTGATCCCGGTCTCCGCGCAGGGCGTTGGCCGTTAAGGCCACCACCGGGACTTTGGCCTTCTCTTCTCCTGCATCACCGCGCCGTATGGCTGCTACGGCTTCTTCCCCGTCCATGTCCGGCATGCGCACGTCCATGAGAACCAGGTCGAAGTTCCCGGCCTTGAGCGTCTCGACGGCTTCTTGTCCGTTGTGCGCTACCTCCACCTGGTGGCCGAGCCGCCCAAGGAGATTGACCGCCAGGAACCGGTTGATTTGGTCGTCCTCGGCCACCAGGACGCGAAGCCCTTCAAAAGCTGGCGCTGGCCGACAGACAATCACCCCGCTGGAGACCCCTTCCTCTGCTGCGTCCGGCTCCACAGGCCCGATCCCCGCTCGCGGAGGCACAACGCACGGCCTGGAGGCAATGTTGGCGACTCGGTTGGCATAGAAGCCGGAATCGGCCGTTCGATTGGATCGAAATTGTTCAGCGTCAGCGGCTCTCCGTGATGCGTGATCTGCATCGTGCCTGATCCCCGCGTGAGCCTGTAGGTGGCGGTGGTCGTTGTCACCTCCACCCGAAGATAAAATTGGCGGTACACAATGCAGAAGGCCAGTGATGTGAGGTGCTCAGGCAGGCGCGGGGCAAAAGACAATATGCCTGCGTGATCTCGCAGGCCGCCGAAACCGTTGACCAGTGCAATCCATGTCCCTGCAAGGGAAGCGAGATGCAGGCCATCCCGTACGTTGTGATTTATGTCTTGCAGGTCAATGAACGCAGCTTCCGCGGCATATTCGAGCGCAAGCCGGAGATGGCCAACCTCTGCGGCTATTACGGCTTGCGTGCATGCGGACAGGGAAGAATCCTGGACAGTAATTTTGTTGTAGTATTCAAAGTTCCTTGATTTTTTATCGCGAGTGAATGCATATCCGCAAAGCTGCATGGCAAGTACGAGGTCAGGCTGTTTCACGACCTGCTTTCTGTAGAGGTCGAAGTAGGGAAAATGCATCATGAGTGGGTACTGTTCTGGTTTCGTTTCGGCGAAGTTCCACACCTCGTGGTCGGTGAAGCCTTCAGCCTGTGGATGCACGCCTCGCCGTTTATCGTAGGGAATATAGATGTGGTCCGCGACGGCGCGCCAGTCGGCCATTTCCTCGGCTGTCACACCGAGATCGCTCGCCCTGTCCTGGTGGCGCTCGCACGCGTCGGCGGCGCCGGCCAAGTTCCGGGCCGCCATGAGGTTGGTGTAGACATTGTTGTCGGCAAGGGCGCTGTACTCGTCGGGGCCAGTCACGCCGTCGATTCGAAACCGTCCGTGCGGATCGTGGTGGCCGAGGGAGCGCCACAGCCGCGCGGTCTGCACGAGAACATCCATGCCGATTTCACGCTCGAAAGTTTCATCGCCGGTTGCGTTGACATGGCGGATAACCGCGTCGGAGATGTCCGCGTTGACGTGAAATGCGGCGGTTCCAGCGGGCCAATACCCCGAGCACTCCTCGCCGTTGATGGTGCGCCATGGGAAGGCGGCCCCGGCCAAGCCCAGCTCGTCGGCCCGCCGCCGGGCAGCATTGATCGTTGAGTGGCGCCAGCGCAATGAATCGGCCGCGGCAGCCGGCATGGTGTAGGTCAGGACAGGCAGGATGAACGTCTCCGAGTCCCAGAACGAGTGGCCGTCGTAGCCGTTTCCCGTCAGGCCCTTTGCGGGGATGGCGCGCCTCTCTGCCCGTGCGCCCGCCTGGAGCACATGGAAGAGGGCGAAGCGGACAGCCTGCTGCAGCCCTGGATCTCCGGCTATCTCGACATCGGCGCGCGCCCAGAAGTCATTGAGGTATTGTCTCTGTCCCTCGAGCAGGCTGTCCCATCCGGTCTGTCGCGCCGCCGCTATGGCGGCGGCCACCTGGTCGCGCAGCGCCGACACCGTGCGCTTGGACGACCATCCGTAGGCCACCAGCTTGACCAGGCGCAGGCGTTGTCCCGGCTTGAGTTCGTCAGTGACGACGATCCGGGCCGAATCTGAAGAGGTTTCCGAAGCGACATGCACCCCGGAAGTGCCCGTGACAACATGATCCATCGCCGCTACGACGTGCAGCCCGCTCTTGCGGGTTCGATGGATCAGCACGTTCTCCGCATCCCGTGTTTGGTGGTCCACAGGCAGCAGGGGTGATTCCAGCGCGCTGGAAACGCGGGGGTCTCCGTCGAAGGAGGGCATTTGCTCGTTGGCGACGAGTTCGGACTGCACGACGATGTTGGCGGGCCAGTCCAACGGTTCGACCTCGTAGCATATGCCGACAATCGTTCGATGCGTGAAGGAAACGAACCTGGTCGAGGTCACACGCACCGTTTGCCCTGCCGGTGAGGTCCATTCGACCGTCCGCGCCAGGGTGCCGGCGCGAAAATCAAGCACGCGGTCATGGCTCCGGAGGATGCCGTAGCGGGCATCGAAAGGTTCGTCATTGACGAGCAGTCGCATCAGCTTGCAATTGGCGACATTGACGAGCGCCTGGCTGGACTCAGGCAACCCGTATTGAGCCTCGGCATAGGGCAGGGGCCGCAGTTCGTAGAATCCGTTCAGGTATGTTCCCGGCAGCCCGTGGGGTTCGCCTTCGTCAAGGTTGCCACGCAAGCCGATGTGGCCATTCGAAAGCGCAAAGAGCGATTCGCTCTGAGCCAGGTGGTCGAGGTGGAGTTCCGTCTCGTGAAGAGCCCAAGGCTCAAGGCGAAATGCAGGATGGAGGATCACTTCGACACCAGGAGCGCAGCCAGGTCGTTGACGACAATGTCGGCGCCGTGACTGCGAAGCTCGTCGGCCTGATCCATGCGGTCCACGCCGACCACGAATCCAAACTTGCCCGCGCGGCCTGCGGCCACACCGGCAAGGGCATCCTCGAAGACCGCCGCCCCGGCAGGATCGACGCCGAGAGCGCGGGCCGCCGCAACATAGGTGTCCGAGGCCGGCTTGCCCGGGAGATGCCGCTCCCTGGCCACGATGCCGTCGACGCGAGCGTCGAACAGTTCCGCAATGCCGGCGGCAATGAGCGCCTCCCGGCAGTTCGTGCTCGACGATGCCACCGCGGTGCGAAGTCCGGCTGCCTTGACCGCGCGCACATAGCGCAATGAACCGGGGTATGCTTCCACACCCCGTTCTCGCATCAGGGAGAGAAAAATACCGTTCTTGCGCTTTCCGAGCCCATGAATGGTTTCCGCTGTTTCCGGGTCGTCGTTTTTCCCTTCGGAGAGCTTTATGCCGCGCGATTCAAGAAACGAACGTATTCCGTCTTCACGCGGCTTGCCGTCGACGTATTGGTCATAATCGCCAACCGCATCGAAGGGGACGAATGGTTGCCCGTCCGCACGGGCGCGGCTGGCGAGAAAGTCGTCGAACATCCGCTTCCATGCCTCGGCGTGAAGCCTCGCCGTCTTGGTGAGGACGCCATCGAGGTCGAAGAGACAGGCGCGGATGCTGCCGGGCAAGCCCAATCCGTTCTCATCCATGGTCAGCCTCCGTGTACGGCGCACCGTCCGGCTGTGGGGCGCTTACAAGCGTCATGCTCTGGAATGGTTGCGGCTCGCTGCGTATGAATTCTCCTGCTTCCTCGCGCGGCACCCGGCCGCGTCGGGCTGAGGACAGCCGGAAGATCGCGGGGGGCTCCCCCGGCAACCGGCATGGGCTCATGGGCACTGGGGCTTGGCCCGGGAGGCCTCCCTAGGCTGCAGATCACAAAGGGGGAACAAGCCGCCAGTAATGGCCTGACCGCACATTCCCCCCTTGCGTTCGTAGTAAACAGAGGATGCCGCACTAGGCAGAGACGATCAGCCTGCTCTTGTCCTTGTGCGCCAGGTTGAGGTGGACGATTTTTCCTCCGGTCTCTCCCATCTTTTCAATGACCTTGCCTGAACCGCCAGGGCGGATCATCACAAAGAGCGCGGACTGCCCGGGCCTGAGCGCTTCTGCCAGATCTTTCATGTAGGCGTCGGTGACCCCCGCGTCCCGAAGGGCCCCCTGGACCGCACCCGGGAGATGCTCGATGGCGTCGTATGGTTCAGGACCATGGATGACCAGAGAGAGCAGGTTTCCGAGGAACGTGTTGCCGAGTGACTCCCCCATGTTGAGCGGTGTCATATGATTGAGGAAGATCTTCCCGTTGGGCAATTTTTCAACTACCACGGCGTCCTCGACTTCCGAGAGGTATTCCTTTTCCATCAAAAGCAGTTGGCGGCGCACATCGGCGGCCTTGCTCGCTTCTCCGTAAGCCACGGCAACGATTTCGCTCATAGTGTCTCTCCTTTTCAAAGTCATTCAGGATCGGCCAACGGACTTCTGGGAACTGCCCGCACCACAGCAAAAAGCAAAAGTACCGACGCCCTCAATCTTCATGGGTGGATGCTATGTCGGTCCTAGGACTTAAGCATACATAACACTCTTGACTGGAGGACAGTCAACTAAAAGAGGGGCCGGGCTTCGGGAACTTGAACGGATGGCCGAAACCTCGTGCGGGTTGTCTACGAAAGACCGGGCGCCAGGGTGAAGCTCAGGCACGGGTGCGCCGCTTTGGGCCAGCTCCAGAATGCTCGGAATCTGGGCTGTCGAGGTAAGGGGACGTCTTCATGTAAAATCTCCCCGTTTGGAGTCGCGAGGCAATTCTACCTCAGAGCAACAAGTTAACGGGTGGATTGCCTTGGGAGAACTCAGCGCCAAGATCGACGATGTCGAACCCACACATATTTCAACCAAGGCGGCATGACTGTTCCACATCGAGAGCATGAGAATCCACATCACGCTGAAGGGCGTGACCGCATAGTATTGAATATACATTCATGTTTCAGCCAGCAGCGGCGGTTGCAGTTGTATCAAGCACCCGGTAGGCGAGCAATTTCAGTCTATCATTCACGACGAACCAGATCAAAGCGTAACCCCATACGAACAGCGCCCAGCCCCAGCCGAGCGGTGTCATGAACACACCATACACCGCGATCAGAGTCGCCAGTATTTGCGTGCCAAGAACAGCTATCCAGAGAACCCGTGCGGGGCGAATGGACCAGAATGGCCCGCGCGTGCGCGTCAGGAAGATCGTCAAATGTCCAGCCACGGACAGTTTCAGATACATCAAGGTCTGGATGTGCGCACGGTCGAGATGAAAGACCCGCTCGCCAAGATAAAACAAGCCGAATGCGGAGACGACTCCTATGACGCCCAGGACAGTGGAGACCCCCAGCACCAATCGCATGTTCCAAGCCTCTGGCGTGTTCTTGTAATGGACGTTGTCGTAGGCGATGGATAGTATTGCGCCGTCATTGAGCAGGGCCAGCATGACGATCATCACCGCAGTCAAAGGGTAAAAATTGAAAACTAAAATCGCCAGCGTCATGAACAGCAGCACGCGCAAGGTTTCAGCGATGCGGTAAATGGCGTAACTGTTCATCCGCTGAAAGATTTTCCGGCTCTCAGTGATGGCATGTATGATCACCGACAAGCCTGATGTCATCAATACTATGGACGCCGCCGCACGCGCCGCGTCCGTCGCCCCTGAGACGGCGATGCCGCAGTCGGCCTTTTTCAGCGCGGGGGCGTCGTTCACCCCGTCGCCCGTCATGCCCACAATGTGGCCTCGTTTCTGCAAGACATCCACGATGTGGAACTTGTGTTCGGGGAATACCTGGGCGAAGCCGTCCGCTTGCTCTATGGCATCGGCCAATTGGGGCGTCTCAGGATGATCCGTGCCGCCGAACCCGGAGGCGTCCAGAATATTCTTGCCCAGCCCCAGTTTCCCCGCTGTCTCCTGGGCGATGGCGAATTGGTCGCCGGTGATCATCTTGACCGTGACGCCCATCTGGCGAGCAGCGGCGATGGTCGCCTTAGCTTCCTCCCGGGGCGGGTCGAACAGGGGCAACACGCCGAGAAACCGCCACGCACCGCCTCCATCGTCCCGCGCCACGCCCAGCGAACGGAAGCCCCGCGCCGCGAATTCATTGACGGCCTTCTCGACGGCTGGCTCCACCTGCCCGGCGTTGATCGACAACGCCATGATCACCTGTGCAGAGCCCTTGGTCGTTCTGAACTCTTTTCCGTCCGCGCCAACGACCGTGGCCTCGGTGCGCTTGTGCACCGGATCGAACGGCTGGAAATGAACCACCTCATAGCCTTTCAATTCCTCACCGTTGCTCAGGCCGCCCAACACGGCCAAATCGATGGTGTCCTTGTTTTCGGCGCGGGATGCCAGCGCGGCGTTGCGTATGACGTCGACGGCGGTGACGCCGTCAACGGCGAACGGAGCGCCCAAGGTCAGCTTGTTCTGGGTCAAGGTGCCGGTCTTGTCCGAACACAGGATGTCCACGCCCGCCAGCTCCTCGATGGCAGCCAGGCGTGTCACGATGGCTTCTTTCCTGGCCAATAGCCTTGCGCCGACGGCCATGGTCACAGAAAGCACCGTGGGCATGGCCACGGGAATCGCGGCCACCGTCAACACCAGTGCGAACTGAAGCGTGGTGAGCATCTGGTCGCCGCGAAAGAACGCGACACAAAGAATCAGCACCACCAGGGACACTGCGAGGATGATCAGGTAATTGCCGATCTTCAGCACCGCTCGCTGGAAATGGCTGACCGTGCGGGCCACCTGCACCAGCTGCGCGGTCTTGCCGAAGTAGGTGTCCTTGCCGGTGGCGTAGACGATTGCATCGATTTCGCCTTGCCGGACTATCGCCCCCGAAAACACCGCCTCGCCGGATGCGCACGTGGCGGGCAACGACTCTCCCGTAAGCGCGGACTGATCAACTTCTATCGGGTCGCCTTCCAGGAGGCGTGCATCCGCCGGCACGATGTCCCCCAGACGCAAGCGGATGACATCGCCGGGCACAAGGTCTCTCGCCTCCGGGGTGACCCACTTTCCATCACGTTTCGCACGAGCCCTGATCGCCAGTTTGGCCTTCAGCGCGGCGATGGCGTTGCCCGCCTGATGTTCTTCCCAGAATCCCACCACGGCGTTTGCCAGTAGCAGAAGAAGGATGATGGCGAAGTCCGGCCAGTGGCGGGCAATCGCCGACAGGACCACGGCCGCTTCGATCATCCAGGGTATAGGCCCCCAAAAATAGGAGAGGAATTTCAGGAAGGCGTTGGTCGCCTTTTCCTGTATCTCGTTCGGTCCGTGTTGGGCCAGCCGGCTCCGCGCTTCAGCTTGGCTGAGGCCATCCGGAGACGATCCAAGCCGTTCCAGCAACTCCGGCATGGAAAGGGATTTCAAATTGCCTTTGGTATCGTCCTTCCTGTCGGGCTTCGATCCCGGCTCCGCCACTGGAACTCCGGGCTGGACATTTGGTTCCATAGAGGGCCTTCCACCTTTGTTTTGCCGCGGGTTGTACGAATTGCGAGATCTCTACGCCAGGCTATGGCCTGCCGCCATCCTGGCATGAAGAAGGCATGAGGACTCCAGTCTACATGCTAACCTTTCGATCGATCCAGCCCAACGTCAGGCCTTGGGCAAGTATCGAGAGCAACATCACGAAATAGGTGAGGGTCAGCACCAAACTCCGCGAGTCGCTGGCCGGCAGCGAAAGCGTCGAGAAGGTCAATGGCAATGCCGCCTCCAGGAGGGTGTGAGGCCTGCCCGGCAACATGCCCTGTGGCATGTTGCCGGAGCATGTTTATGGTTGCCCTTTGACGTAGATTTCATTGCGAACTCCTCTCACACCTGCTCTTCACCTGTACGCCAGACAAGGAGCGGGCAGCAGGACATGAGAAATCAGCCCAGCGTTTCACTGCATCATTCCTCGCGTGTTTTCGGAGTGCCTGTTGAAGCCGGTGAACGATCTCGAATTTACGTTTGTCTGATATGAACAATGCTAGAGAGGGATTGACGCATTGTGTCTGTATATAATCGTTGCGAGTCGCAAGATAGCCTGGGAAACACGAATGTGTGACGGAGGTTTTCACGAATTACGCGGGAAAAATGACGTCTGGAAAAGCTACAAATCAGACATTAATGATAAAAATTAAATTCATAGTCCAGGCACAATGACGCTGTCCCCCCTGCTCCCATTTCTCGGACGAACGTGATGGAATCCGGGATATTTCTGGCCGAACCTCATGTCCTGCCCCAGGGATCTCCGAAAGCTCACCCTTGAACTCAAACCGGGGGCGGCAAAATGAAATATCCCAAAATTACTTGCGCATGTCGTGCGTTGGCGACCTGTCTTGGCCAGAGGCAGTATGATGAAGCGCCGCTTCATTATCGCCGTGCCGGCGTCCGTCCTGGCCGCTTCCGACCTGCCGATTCGTTGCCCATCTGACACCTCCAGGACGTCCGTTCCATACGTCCAAGTTGGTGTCCAAGAAAACCCTAGGGCAATCCAGTCGCCTGTAAGGCAACAGGCGGATTCAGGGCAAGATTTGGTGCCTGAAGGGGTCGGCCGTTGTGAACCAGGTCTCGCAATACGTTAGCAAAAACAGCAAAGGCCTTACGTTCATTCAAACGTAAGGCATTGGTATTTCTCGAGCCAGCGAGGGGAATCGAACCACTGGCCTGCTGATTGCGAATTAGCTGGTTTTGTCAGGAATTTCCTGGAGATGTATCGTGTCGTTTGGGTAGAACAAGGCTTCCGCATATTTCCTGAGCATGCAAGGGACACATTAGAGTTGGCGGCAAAGCCATGTTCCGCCAATTGTATGCCCGCTCTGTATGCACAAAGAAAACGGGCACTTGGAAATGACTTCCGAGTGCCCGATATTCTTGGTGGAGGCGATGAGGATCGAACTCACGACCTCAGCATTGCGAACGCTGCGCTCTCCCAGCTGAGCTACGCCCCCGTGCGAGGCAGGCTAGTTAAGCCTTTTTGCAGGGGCGGTCAAGGGGTGGCGTGATTCAATATGGTTTCCACCCGGGCATCGTAGGTGTGTTGGGAGGCGATATGCTCCCGCCAGGCGGTGCGCAGGGCCTCGCCCGCGGATTCCAGGCGGCGCAGGGCCTCGGGGATTTCGCCGGGCGTGCGGAAGACGATCTCCCGCATGAGATCGGCGGGGAAGATGTCCAGGCCAGGGGTGTCGTCGGAGAGCAACAGGCCGCCCGCTGCCCACACGTCAAAGTGGCGCTGGTTCAGACCGCGTGGCAATAAGGGGCTTGTGGCCCCGATGACGCAGCGGCAGGAGGCGTACATCCCGGCCAGGGGGCCGTAGTAGTCCACAGGGGGCAGCAGCTCGAAGGTGGCCCGCGCCAGCTCCGGCCAGCGCTTGTCGCCGCAGACCGACAGGGGGCCGGCCGCTGCCGCGCCCTCGATGACGGCGGCGCGCCAGGCCTGGCCGCACAACTCCGCGCCAAGCCCGGCCAGACGAGCCTGCCTGCCGGGCCAAAGGGTTTCGCAGCCAAGGCGCTTGAGCCACCAGGCGTAGTCCGGGCGTTGGCCCTGCGGAAGCATGGCCAGGGCTTCATCCAGAAGCTCCTGCGGCGGGCGCAGGCCCGCGAAATAGTCGTCCCGCCCGGGAAAGCCGCTGCGGCCGACGAAGAGCAACCTGCCTTGAAGCTGCGGGGCGTCGGGCCTTGCGTCGAAGAAGCTCTGGCAGGCGGCCAGAGGCAAATGGTATGCGTGTTCTGCTCCGTGGCGGCGCAGGGACTCCAGGAACCAGCCGTCGGTGACGAATATATGGATTTCCCGCCAGAACAGGCCTTTCAGGCGGCTCAGGGCGTGGAAAGGGTTGTCCACGCACCATACGGCCACGGGCACCCCGGCGCGCCTGAGCAGGTGGTAGTCGAACCCCGACTCGTCCAGGCCGTCGAAATTGACGCTCAGGAACAGGGATGGGCTCTCCCGGCGCAGCACGGCCGCCAGTTCCCCGGGCTGGATCTCCAGGACGCGGAAACCACGCGCCCTGAATGCCTTCAGCAGCTCGCGGCGCAGCAGCCGTCCGCATGATGCGGGCATGAGCACCGTCGGCTTTGTCGAAGGGGCCGCCTGGGAGGGTAGGCGCAGACGAGCCATCAACGGGCCCCAGAAGCCTGGGAACAGCCGGAGGCTCGATACGCACAAGGAGATGTTGCCGCCGGGCGGGGAGGGCAGCCCCTCCAGGCGCGTCCAGTGCGGCGGGATGGCCGCAAGCCAGTCCGGCCCGGCCTGGGCCTCGAAGTCCGGGCATTCGATCCAGGCCACGCGCGCCTCGGGGGGCAGCCCGGCGGCCAGAGCGGCAGGGTCCGGCCCGAGCCCGAGCAGCAGCCAGTCCGGCGAGTCCGCGCTGGCGAGAATCTCCCGCGCGGTGCCGGGCGTTTTCGGCTGGCCCAGTTCGTCCGTCAGGCGCATGCGCCGGGGAGGGCTTGGCATGTGTTGGGAGCCTTGCTACAGGTTCTTCTTTCGGGGAGGCCCATGAAAAAAGTTCAAGACCATTACTTCAAGCGCGCCAAGCAGGAAAACTATCCCGCGCGCTCCGTCTACAAGCTCCAGGAGATGGACAACAACTTCAAGCTGCTCCGCCCTGGCCAGAAAGTGCTGGACCTGGGGGCCACCCCCGGCTCCTGGACGCTCTACGCCGCCAAGAAGGTGGGGCCTTCGGGCCGGGTGATCGCGGTGGATTTGAACCCCACCGAGACCGCCTTCCCGGAGAACGTCACCTTCCTGGTGGCCGACGCCCTGGAGCCCGGCCCCGAATTCACGGCCCTGCTGGACTCGGTGAAGCCCTTCGATCTGGTCATCAGCGACATGGCCCCGAAAACAACAGGCCAGCGCATAACGGACCAGGCCCGCTCCCTGGAGCTTGTGGAGCAGGCCCTTGCGCTGGCCGGGACTTGCCTGATACACGGCGGCCACTTCGTCGCCAAGATATTCATGGGGCCTGACGTCAAGGCCTTCACCGACTCCATGCGCGGCAGCTTCGAAAAGGTCAAGACCGCCAAACCCAAAAGCTCCCGCTCGGAGAGCTTCGAACAGTTCATCGTGGGCCTCGGCTTCCGGGGTCTTCCAGAAATAGCCGGAGGATAGAATGGCTGGGCATTCGAAATGGAAGAACATCCAGGTGCGCAAGGGCGCCCAGGACGCCAAGAAGGGCAAGGTTTTCACCAAGGTCACCAAGGAGCTGATGCTCGCCGCCAAGGCCGGTGGCGGAGACCCCGGCATCAACGCCCGCCTGCGTTCGGCCATCGCGGCGGCCAAGGCCGTGAACCTGCCCAAGGACAAGATCGAGACGGCCATCAAGAAGGGCACCGGAGAGCTGGCCGGCGGCAACTTCGACGAGGTCACCTATGAGGGCTACGGGCCGGGCGGCGCGGCCATCCTGGTGGATGCGGCCACGGACAACCGCAACCGCACCGTGGCCGAGGTACGCTCCATCATGAGCAAGAACGGCGGCAGCCTCGGCGAGGCCGGATGCGTGGGCTGGATGTTCGACAAGAAGGGGCTCATCGAGCTGGACAAGGCCAAGTACGCCGAGGATCAGGTCATGGAGGCCGCCCTGGAGGCCGGTGCCGAGGACGTATCCGGCGACGGCGAGAACTGGGAAGTGACCACCGCCCCCGAGGAGCTGGACATCGTGCGCCAGGCCCTGGAGGACGCCAAGCTGGAGCTCCTTTCCGTGGAGCTGACCATGGTTCCCAAGAACACCGTGGCCGTGGATGTCGAGACCGGGCGCAAGCTGCTGAAGCTCCTGGACGCCCTGGAAGATTACGACGACGTGCAGAAGACCCACGCCAACTTCGACTTGCCCGAAGAACTCCTGGCGGAGATGGACTAAGGGCCGCGTGGCCTCTCTGACCGTCCTCGGGCTGGACCCAGGCTCGCGCTTCACGGGCTGGGGCGTGGTCCGGGAGGAGTCGGGCGTGCTCACCCTGGTGGACGCCGGGGTGCTGCGGGTGCAGTCGCTTGGCGACATGGACTTGCGCCTGGGGGCCATCTTCAAGGGCGTGGCCGAGCTGGTGGCCCGGCTCTCGCCCCAGGAGGCCGCCATGGAGGACGTGTTCGTCTCGCGAAACCCGTCCTCCGCGCTCAAGCTGGGTCAGGCGCGCGGCGCCGCCATGGCCGGGTGCTCCGTCGCCGGGCTGCGGGTGCACGCCTACGAGCCTTCGGTGGTCAAGAAGAGCCTGGTGGGCGTGGGCCGGGCCGAGAAATCGCAGGTGGCCTTCATGGTGGCCCAGGTGCTCTCATGCCGAAAGGATATGCCCGCCGACGCCACGGACGCTTTGGCCGTGGCCGTGTGCCATCTCAACCAGAGGCGCTTCAGGCGTCTCTCCGGGGAGCTATGATTGCCTATCTGCGCGGCGAGCTGCTGGAGAAGACGGACAAGGGCTGCCTGATCCTCACGCCATCCGGCGTGGGCTACGAGCTGACCGTCTCCACGGGCACGGCGGCCAACCTGCCGGGCAAGGGCGAACAGGTTTCGCTCTTCGTGCACGCCCAGACCGGCGAGGACGGCACGCGCCTCTTCGGCTTCGACACCAGCGAAGATAGAAGGGTCTTCCGGGCCATGATCGAGATCCCCAAACTCGGGCCGAAGACCGCGCTCTCCATGCTCTCCTGCTTTGCGGTGCACGAGCTGGCCTCCATCGCCGCCCGGGAGGACGCCACGGCCCTGTCCCAGGTGCCGGGCATCGGCAAGAAGAGCGCCCAGCGCATGATTCTGGAGCTGAAATACGCCCTGGCGGACTTCTCCTCCGCCGTGTCCATCCCCTCGGGCAAGGCTCCGGCCGGGTCCGTGTACCGCGACGCCCTGGCGGCGCTGACCAATCTGGGGTACGCTGAGAGCGAGGCGGGCCAGATGCTGCGCGAGGCCCTGGAGGCCGAGCCGGACCTGGACGTGGCCCAGGCCATCCGCACAAGCCTCAAGAAAATCGCGGCCATGAAAGCATGAGCACACCCGCACAAGTTAATCGCGGCGACGACACCATCCGCCCCAAACGGCTCTCCGATTTCATCGGGCAGGACGACCTGCGCGCCAACCTGCAGGTCTACCTCTCCAGCGCTGCGGAGCGCGGCAAGGCCCTGGACCACACTCTGTTCTACGGCCCCCCCGGCCTGGGCAAGACCACCCTGGCCCAGATCATGGCCTCGGAGCTGGGCGTGAACCTCATCACCACCTCCGGCCCGGTGCTGGAGCGCGGGGGCGACCTGGCCGCCATCCTGACCAACCTGGGCCGCCACGACGTACTCTTCATCGACGAGATCCACCGCATGCCCCCGGCCGTGGAGGAGATCCTCTACCCGGCCATGGAGGACTTCAAGCTGGACCTCATCATCGGCCAGGGCCCGGGCGCCCGCACCGTTAAGATCGAGCTGGAGCCCTTCACCCTGGTGGGAGCAACCACCCGCCTCGGGCTGCTCACCTCCCCCCTGCGGGACCGTTTCGGGGTCATCTTCCGGCTGGACTTCTACTCCCCCAAGGAGCTGTCCACCATCGTCACCCGCGCCGCGGGCATCATCGGGGTCACGCTCACCCCGGAGGCCGCCATGGAGATCGGCAAGCGCTCGCGCGGCACCCCGCGCATCGCGGGCAGGCTGCTCAGGCGCGTGCGCGACTTCGCGGTGGTGCAGTCCTGCCCGGTGGTGGACAAGGAGCTGGCCCGCCAGGCCCTGGGCCGCATGGACGTGGACGACCACGGCCTGGACCAGATGGACCGCAAGATCCTGGGCTGCCTCATCGAGCAGTTCAGCGGCGGCCCCGTGGGCGTGAAGACCCTGGCCGTAGCCTGCTCCGAGGAAGTGCGCACCATCGAGGACATCTATGAGCCTTACCTGATCCAGTGCGGGCTGATAAAGCGCACCCCGCGCGGGCGCGTGGCCACGGCCAAGGCCCACCAGCACCTCAAAACCAATTTTCTGGGTTGACCACATGCCTGCCAAATCCCTGGACGTCACGCTCCTGGCCCACACGCCCGAGCCTCTTTCCGTCATCTACGCGGCCTTCCGCCAGTGCTACCACGCCGGTTTCGTGGGCGACATGTGGCCCAGGCTCATGGCCGGGGAGATCAGCCGCGAGCAGCAGGCCGAATTCGTGGACAAGGTGGTGCTCTCGGGCCACGTGAGCCCGGTGGAGCACGTGAGCTTCACCTTCGCCATCGAGGGCGTGTCCCGCGCGCTGACCCACCAGTTAGTGCGCCACCGCATCGCCAGCTACTCCCAGCAGTCCCAGCGCTACGTGGACGCCTCCAATTTCGATTACGTCCTGCCTCCCGCCATCGCGGCCATCCCAGAGGCCAAAGCCCGCTTCGAGGCCTTCATGGACGAGGTGGGCAGCGCCTACCGCGACCTGAAGGACATGCTGGAGGGGGCGGGCAAAGGCCCCAAGGCCAAGGAGGACGCCCGCTTCGTGCTGCCCCAGGCCGCCGAGACGCGCATCGTGGCCACCATGAATTGCCGTTCGCTGTTCAACTTCTTCGAGCACCGCTGCTGCCGTCGCGCCCAGTGGGAGATCCGCGCCCTGGCCGACAGGATGCTCACCCTCTGCCGCTACGTGCTGCCCGAGGTGTTCCGCACCGCCGGGGCCAAGTGCGAGAAGCTGGGCTATTGCCCCGAGGGCGAGAAGTTCTGCTGCGGAAAGTATCCCACCGACCCCAAGGCCGCGAGGGTCTAGTGTGGCGTTCTCGGATTAATGCTCAACGAATCAGCCGGAGAATGTACAAAAACCATTGAGTTGAATTTTGAAAAACATATTCATGTTTTTCAAAATCGCGACGAGCCCCGGCCGCTCAGCGGTCCCGCTCGCGCACCAGGGCAGGCATCCAGCGGCGCAGGGAGTTGACCAGGAAGAGGCGCTTCGCCCTGCGCACGTCATCCGCGAACAGGACGCGCTCCCGCACGCGCCCCGAGCCCAGCAGCCGCTCCCGGAACACGCCCCCCAGCAGCCCGCATTCCAGCGGCGGGGTCCAGAGCCCCTGGCCGTCGTCCAACACCACGTTGGCGCGGGTGCTTTCCGTCAGTTCGCCCCGTTCGTTGAAGAGCAGCATGTCCCAGGCGTCCGTCACGCCGCGCAGGGCGTCGTCGTACATCCCGCGATCCGTGGTCTTGTGGAAAAGGCGCGTGTCCGCGCTGTTCACGGGCGCCTGGCAGAAACCCACCGTGACCGTCGCCGGGGCGGGGTCCAGGGGGTGGACCTCGACCGTCGCTCCCCCGTCGCGCCCGTACAGCAGCCTCACCCTCCATGAGCCATCCAGATACCCGGCGATGGCATCCCGCAGTGCGGCCAGCACGTCTTCCCGCCTGAAGGCGATGCCGAAGTGCCGCGCGCTGCGCGAGAGCCTGTCCAGGTGCCCGCGCAGGTAGGCCAGACGGCCGTTCTCCAGCAGCAGCGTCTCCAGCAGGGTGATCTCCGGGCCTGGCTCGGTGAGGAAGCGGGCCTTGTGCAGGCACTCCTCGTATTCACCCTCAGGGGTTGAATCGTAGGTGACGCCGCTGCCCACGTGGAACACGGCCTTGCCGCGCTCCCGGTCCAGCTGGACGGTGCGGATGGGCACGTTGAACACCGCGTCGCCCCCCGGCCCCACGTAGCCCAGGGCCCCGCAATAGACGCCGCGCGGGTGCGGCTCCAACTCGTCGATGACGCCCATGGTGCGCAGCTTGGGCGCGCCCGTGACCGAGCCGCAGGGGAACAGCGCGCCGAGGATGTCCGCCAGGCCCATTCCGGGCTTGAGGCGCGCCCTGATGCTGGAGGTCATCTGCAGCACCGTGGGGTACTCGCTGACCTGGAACAGCCGCTCCACCTTCACCCCGCCCGGCACGGAAATCCTGCCCAGGTCGCTGCGCAGCAGATCCACGATCATCACGTTCTCGGCCCTGTTCTTTGGGCAGGCGGCCAGATGGCGCATCGCCTCCACGGTCTCCTGCCGGAAGCGGCCCTTGGGGGCGGTGCCCTTCATGGGCCGCGTCAGGATGGCGCGGCCTCTGCGCCGGAAGAACAGCTCCGGCGAAAAGCTCAGCAGGGCGAAGGGCCCCATGTCCAAGTAGGCGGACCAGGGAGCGCCCTGGGCTTCGCCTGCAGCCTGGAACCAGGAGAAAGCGTCGCCCTGGAATTCCGCTTCCAGCGGGAAGGTGTAGTTGACCTGGTAGGTCTCGCCCTGGCGGATGTATTCGCGGATGCGCCGGACCCCGGCTCCATATTCCTCCGGCCTGATGGCCGCGCGCCAGGGGCCAACGCGCCAGGGCAAGGCCGGTGACGTTTCCGGCCTTGAAGTGGGGTGGGAATATATGGCGGCCCAGAGCAGGGGCAGGGGGGCGGTGTTCCTGCCGGGCATGGCCGGATGGAAAGCTTGGCCAGCTTCGTAGGCCAGAGCCAGCACGGCCCAGGAACCCTCGGAGGTGGCCGCCTGAACGCGCTCGATGCCTGCCAGTACGCCCGAAGCGTCATGCGCGGCGATGATTTCCCGGGGGGAGTCGAACGACAGGGACCAGCCGCCCCGAGGCGAGAAGCTGCGGAAAACAGCCAAGCCGGTGTGGACAGGACCCTTGGAAGGAACTGCGGAAAACATGGGGCGGACCATGCCGAAAGCCTGCCGGGTTGTACAGCCCGACTGCCTTCAGGGGCAGGGCGGGTGCGGGCGGGGCGGCGGTGAGAGTTCTTCCGGGGAAGCGCACCAGGTTCATATGCCGGGCGGGCACAAGCTGGGTGGCGGCGGCAGCCCTCGTGCGATGCCGGGATCGATGCGTCGGAAGGCGCAGGCCGGGCATTTCCGCCTTGCTCCGAGGCTTGGCGTATCCCTCAGATGCCGGGCAGGAGTTGGCGTTGTTCTTGCGCCTGGGGCTCCCAACGGCCCAGCATGGAGGGCGAAGCCGGGTCGTGCGCGGCGCGGTTGCGCCGGGCCAGGGCGAAATCGCGGGTGGCGTAGCAGTAGGCGCAGCCCGCCGGGCAGGCGTCGTACATGCCGATGTCGCGGCTGGGTGCGCAGCGGCAGGCCGGGCGTTGGCTGGCGTCCTTGCCAGCGGATGTTTCCACTTCGAACAATCGCTTGATGAGACCCGCGTCGATGCAGGCCCCCGGGACGAATCCCAGCGCCTCAAGCCCCGCCTCGTCCGCGCAGGATGCCGGCTCCATGCCGCAGCCGTGCGCCATTGCCGCCATATCCTTGAACATAGCGCCAACGGCCCCCTCCCCGGGGGCGAGAAGATCCACTCCCGCCGCCGCCAGCCTGCGCCGCGCCTTGCGGTAGGGCTCCATCAGGCTCACCGTGACCCGCCGGGTGTTGCCCTCCAGCTCCCGGCAGAGGGCCTCGAACATGCGCAGGTGGTAGTCCGTCCCGGCCGACGCGCAGAGCAGCACGGGATCGTAGCGCCAGAGCACGCGCTCCGGGCCGATTTCGCCCGCCAGCCGCCGGAATGCCTCGATGCGTTCAACCAGGGGAGGCATGCCGGGGTGGATGGCGGAAGGGTACTCCAACAGGGTGAACTGGAAGACGCTTGGCAGGCCCAAGCGGTCCAGCTCCGCCAAATGCGGGATCATGGGTCTTGGGTCGCGCGTCCAGAAGACGATGGCTTCCACGTCCTTGGCGGCCAGGCTCACCCGGCTCACCTGGAGGGCGTTGAAAGGGTTTGGCACCGCGCACCACCCGGCCCGCGCCCGCTCCAGGAACCACGCGGCGTAGTGCGCGGGCAGGTCGGCGCGCCGGGTGGCGCTGACGATCACTGCAAGCGCACCGGAAGCCGTCCGGGCATGGGGGAGGTCCCGGCCAGGGCGCGGCAGAGGGCCTCGATGGAAACGGGCACGTCGCCGTAGGTGGCCAGGCAGGTGGGGGCGGTCGGGAACAAGCCCGCGTCGTAAGGTCCGCCCAGGGAGACGTGGATCACGTTCTGGGGCTTCATGGCCAGCATGGTGCGCACCAGGTTCTGCTGGGCCTGGTTGCGCGTGGCGTCGTAGGTGAACACCACCACCTTGTCCATCCCGGCGGCGGCGTCGGCGGCTTCCCGCAGTTCCTGGGCCGAAGGCTCGCGCGATGTGCGCATGAGCGTCGCGCCCTTGGGCAGCGAGAGTGAGGCCACGGGGTCGAAGCCGTTGCGCTCGGGCCAGAGCACCAGGGCCTTGTCGGCGGGCTTGAGGGGCAGCATCCGGGTGCGGTCGCGCAGCAGGGTGATGCTGTCCTGGGCGATCTCCAGGGCGGCCTGACGGTCTTCGGGGAGGCCCACCTGGAAGGCCACGGCAGCGCTTTTGTCGCCAATGGAGGCGGCCTGGAGGATGCCGTAGCGCTGCTTCACGGCCAGGATGCGGCCCACGGCCTGGTCGATGCGGGCCTGGGGCAGTTCTCCGGAGCGGGCGGCGGCCAACAGGGCCTCGTAGGCCTCGATCTGCTGCTGCGGCTCGTGCCCGATGTCGGCCCCGAAGAGCAGCACGTCCGCTCCGGCCTTGGCCGCCAGCACGGCGGCCCGCACGGTGCCGACGCCCTTGGAGAGCGCGCCCATGCCCAGCGAATCCGTGACGATGAGCCCGTCGAAGCGCATCTGGCGTCGCAGCACGCCCTCCAGCACCGGCTGGGAGAGGGTGGCGGGGGTGTCCGGGCGCGGGTCCAGTGCGGGGACCTCCACGTGGGCGGTCATCACAGCGGGTGCCTTGGCCGCGAAGGCCGCGCGGAAGGGCGCGAAGTCCACGCGCTCCAGTGTCTTCTTGTCGTGGTCGTTCAGGGGGAGGCCCAAGTGGGAGTCCACCGAGGTGTCGCCGTGTCCGGGGAAGTGCTTGGGCGTGCAGATCATGCGGGCCTGCGCATAGGCCTCCACTGTGGCCGCCGTGAGCCGCGAGACGGTGTTGGGGTCCGAGCCGAAGGAGCGGATGCCGATGACCGGGTTGGCCGGGTTGGAGTTGACGTCCGCCACGGGAGAGAAGGTGGTGTTGATGCCCAGCGCGGCAAGCTCCTTGGCCATGATCCTGGCGGCGGTGCGGGCGTGCTCGCGGTTGCCCGTGGCCGCGATGGCCATCTGGCTGGGGAAGAGGGTCACGCCGTCGCGCAGGCGCACCACGGGGCCGCCCTCCTGGTCGATGCCGACGAACAGGCCGATCCCGGCCGGTGTCTTGGCGGCGTCCGCCTGAAGCGCGGCGTTGAGGTCCGCCACCTGCTGCACGTTCTCCACGTTGCCCCAGGAGGAATAGAGGATCACCCCGCCCAAGCTGCGCTGGCGGATCATCTCGGATATTTCGGGGGACAGGCCGGGCCCTTTGAAGGCCACGAGCATCATCTGGCCGATCTTATGCTCCAGGCTCATGGAGGCGAGCAGGGCATCCACGGATGGCTCGGCAGCGCAGGCCGGGGCGGGTGTGAGCGGGCTCCAGAGCAATGCGAGCGTGAGCAGGGCGATAGAATAGAGTTTCATGCGGACTCCCTCTGTCGCGACACTACACGATGCCGGGCGGGAACGGAACAGGCAGGCGCAACGCACGAAAAAAGGGGCGCGCCCTGCGGCGCGCCCCGTGAAGGCGAGGTCGGCAACCGGGGCTAGAAGCCCAGGTTGTAGGTGTCGATGAAGGCGTTGATGCGCTTGTGCTCGGCGTCGATGCGGGCGCGCAGGTCCTTCTTGTACTGGGCCATGTCCAGCTTCTTGGTGGCCACGCCGGTGTCGATGGCGGCCTGGGCCACGGCGGGGGCTTCCCATTCAAGCAGGCGGAAGTCCAGGGCCTTGGGGATCACGTAGTCGATGCCGAAGGTGGCTTCCTTGATGCCGTACATGGCCAGGATCTCGGCGGGCACGGGCTCTTTGGCCAGGGCGGCGATGGAGCGGGCGGCGGCCAGCTTCATTTCCTCGTTGATCTTGCGGGAGCCGGCGTCGAGGGCGCCGCGGAAGATGAACGGGAAGCCGGAGACGTTGTTGACCTGGTTGGGGAAGTCCGAGCGGCCGGTGCCCATGATGGCGTCGGGGCGCACGGCCTTGGCGTCGGGGTAAGGGATCTCGGGGTCGGGGTTGGCCATGGCGAAGATGATGGGGTTCTTGCCCATGCTCTGGACCATCTCAGGCTTGACCATGCCCTTGACCGAGAGGCCCAGGAACACGTCGGCGCCGACCATGGCTTCGGCCAGGCTGGCGAAGTTTTTCTTCTGCTTGTCCGCGAAGTACTGCTTGGTGGGGTGCAGATCCTTGCGGGTGGTGTTGATGTGGCCTTTGGAGTCGAACATGGCGATGTTCTCGAGCTGCACGCCCAGCTTCTCGTAGAAACGGGAGCAGGCGTTGGCCGAGGCGCCAGCGCCGGAGACGACCACGCGCAGGTCTTCGATGTTCTTGCCAGCGATCTCGGCGGCGTTCAGGATGCCCGCGCCGGAGATGATGGCGGTGCCGTGCTGGTCGTCGTGGAAGACGGGGATCTCAAGCTCCTCAATGAGGCGCTGTTCGATCTCGAAGCACTCGGGGGCCTTGATGTCCTCGAGGTTGATGCCGCCGAAGGTGGGCTCGAGCATCTTGCAGCAGGAGATGACTTCGTCGGCAGTCTTGGCGTTGATGTTGATGTCGTAGACGTCGATGTCCGCGAACATCTTGAAGAGAACGCCCTTGCCTTCCATAACGGGCTTGCCGGCTTTGGGGCCGATGTTGCCAAGGCCCAGCACCGCGGTGCCGTTGGAGACCACCGCCACCAGGTTGGCGCGGTTGGTGTACTCCCAGACCTTCTCCGGATCGTGGTAAATGGCCATGCACGCCTCGGCGACGCCGGGGGAGTAGGCCATGGACAGATCTTTCTGGTTGCGGCAGGGTTTGACGGGAACGACTTCAACCTTGCCGCGGCGACCGGCGGAGTGGTAGAGAAGTGCTTCCTCTTTGGTGAACAAAGCCATCAGCGACCTCCAAAATGCGGCTCATGCGTTAAGGAACGGGCGAGTTGGCGAACGGGCGCAAAATAGGTGAGTCCAGGGTATATTGCAACTTCTTTCATAAAGCTGAAATTTTCTTCATATTGCCCAAACAACCATGCGTACCCTCGTCATCAACCTGACGCGCTTCGGCGACCTTCTCCAGACACAGCCGGTGCTTGCCGGATTCAAGGAAGCAGGACACACCACTGGTCTGCTCTGCCTGCAGAACTTCAGACAGGCCACGGGACTGCTGCGCCATGTGGACGCCGTGTACGACATCCCGGGCGCGAGCCTGCTGGCGGCCCTGGACCAGTCCTGGCCGCGGGCCCTTGGCGGCTGCCTGGCCTGGATGGACGCCGTCAGGCGCGATTTCGCGCCGCAGCGCGTGGTGAACCTGACGCCCTCGCTGCCCTCCAGGCTCATCGCCCGGTCCATGAACGCCGAAGCGATCATGGGGTTCGGCCTGGACGAGCTGGGCTTCGGCACCTACTCCACGCCCTGGGCCGCGTTCCTGGAAGGCTCCGCCCTGCACAGGGGGTCGAGCCCCTTCAACGTGGTGGACCTCTTCCGGCGCGCTGCACACCTCGGGAGCGCGGGCGGCAGTTTCGAACTGGCTTCCCCGGCTGACGCCGATGCGGCGCATGTGGCCGGGATGATCGCCGCGCAGGCGGGGGTGGAGCACGCTGGACTCCTGGGGCTGCAGTTGGGCGCCAGCGCGCCCAAACGCCAGTGGCCGTCTGCCAGCTTCGCCGAGGTTGCCTCGGCCGTCTGGCGGGAACACCGCCTGCTGCCGGTGCTGCTCGGCTCCAAGGATGACAGGCATCTGGCGGAGGCCTTCGCCGCCGCCACGGACGTACCCCACGCCAGCCTGGTGGGCGAGACCAGCCTGCCGCAGCTCGCCGCCGCGGTATCCGGCCTGCGCCTGCTGCTCAGCAACGATACGGGCACCCTGCATCTGGCGGCCGGCCTGGGCGTGCCGGTGCTGGGCCTCTTCCTCTCCACGGCGCAGCCCTTCGACACCGGCCCCTACCGCCCCGGCTCCTGTTCCCTGGAGCCGGACATGGCCTGCCACCCGTGTTCCTTCTCCCATGAGTGCGCCGAGTCTTGGGCCTGCCACGGCAGCGTCACCCCGGGGGCCGTGCTGCACTTCCTGGGGCGTTACCTTGGCGGCGGGGGATGGCCCGAGGCCCGTGGGCTCGGGGTGCGGGCCTGGGAGACCGTGGTGGACGAGCACGGCTATCTCGACCTCCGTTCGCTCACCGGGCACGGCGACGGGGAGCGCGCCGCCTGGAACCGCGTGCAGCGCACCTTCTGGCGGCAATTTCTTGACGCCGCCCCCGTGGAGCTGGGTTCGGAAGAAGCCCCGCACCTGCCCGAATCCCTGAAAGCGTCCCTGCGCCCCGCGCTGGACCAGGCCGGAGGGCTGCTTGCCGTTCTCATACAGCAGGCCAGGGTGCTTGGCGCCGTGCCGCGTCCGGCCATGCGCACCAAGTTCATGGCCACCTGGCAGCGTCTGGAGACGGTCTTCTCCTCCCATCCGCTGCTGCTGCCGCTTTCCCATCTCTGGCTGCGCCTCTCGCAGGAAGGAGCCACGGGCCTGGACCACATCCAGGATTTCGCCGCGCGCACAGCCTCCCTGGTGGCCGCGCTGTCCGCCGTCGTCTCCCCCCGCTCCTGAAGAGCCTGTTGGCATGCTCCTTGTATGGGTACGGTGCAGGAATTTTTTGCCACACCGTCACATCCTTGAGGAGGGAGAGACATGATCGCCGTGGACGGCCGGGAAACCGGATTACACATCCAGGACTTCGAGAACCTGGAGCAGATTCTCGTCAAAGTGATGGAAGACAAGCAGTATGATGGCCGCATCGTCACCGACGTGCTGGTCAACAGCGAGCCTTTCTCCGAAATTTACCCCCACCAGGCCGAGGACGTGGAATCGTCGGACATCGAGTCCGTCGAGCTCATCACCGTGGCCACCACCGAGATGGCCGTGAACATCACGCGCGAGCTCTACAAGGTCATCACCCTGATGGACCACGGCGCGCGCCGCGTGGCGGACCTGTTCCGCAAGGCCGACGACGGCGAGGCCCTTGAGGTCTACCAGGATCTCATGGACGTCACCCGCGACTTCCTGGGCATGGTGGGCGTGCTGCGCGACGAATTCAGCCTGAAGCGCTCCCGCCAGTTCAACGAGGCCGCCGACGACCTCTCCGGGCTGTTCTCGGAGATGCTGGAGGTCATCGAGAGCGAGGACTGGATCCTCCTGGCGGACCTGCTGGAGTACGAGTTCACCCCTTCCGTCGAGAGGTGGAAGAAGATCGTTGCCCAGCTGCGCGAGGACATCAAGGACGTCGCCCGCGCGGCGTAACCAAAGGCGGCATCGCTATGAAGGATGAGATAGACATCCTCGATCAGGCCCTTGAAACCGGACGCCTGGAACTCGGCCAGCTCTGCGAAGGCGAAGTCGAGGAGGCGGAACGCCTGGCCCATGAGCGGTTCTCCCTCATGGAGGAAGCCTGGCGCATGCGCGATCCGAAGCGCATCGGCGAACTCAAGGAGAAGCTGCTCCAGCTTCAAAGCCTTCAGGGGCAGATCACCTCGGAGGCCCGCAGGCTGCACGAGGCCATCAAGCGCGACCTGCTGAAGGCGAAGCAGGAGAACCAGCGGCTGACGGGATATCGCTCGTCGCTTCGCGTCTCTCCTCTTGGCAGCAGGTTTGTGGACAAGGTCGGCTGATTTGCTTCGCGCGGGCCGGAAATCGCTCCGGCCCGCGCTTTTCCCATCCCGGTTTCTCCTCCCGCGGGCCCGCCAGGCGTCCGCTACATTCCCAGCTGTGCTCCAGCTCTTATGAAGTCAGTGTCATTATGCCCAGTGCATGTGGGACATTGCTTTGACTCACCAAGAACATCCGTGGTATCTTTAACACCAGCCAGTCACCTGTAACGAGGGGTGGATCATGGAATGCGCGCCCGGGCTGGAGCTGAGGAAGTTCGTCGCACCCGAATTCGTTTTCGGACTCGGCGCGTCGGAATTGACGGCGCAATACGCACAAAACCTCGGCGCCAAGCGTCCCATGCTGGTAACCGACCAGGGTGTTGTGGACACCGGCTGGGCCGGCATGGTCGAAGCGTCCCTGCGGGCTGCGGATCTTGATTGCGTCGTATTCAGCAATGTCACTGCCAACCCCAAAGATTTCGAGGTGATGGCGGCTGCGGAGATCTTTCGGGACAAGGGCTGCGACGCCCTGGTAGGCCTCGGCGGCGGCAGCGCCATGGATTGCGCCAAGGGTGTTGGCGTGGTCCAGGCCAACGGCGGTGACATCCTGGATTACGAAGGCGTGGACACGATTCCCCGCGCCCTGCCTCCCCTGGTCTGCGTACCCACAACCTCAGGCAGTTCGGCCGACGTCTCGCAGTTCGCCATCGTCTCCGACACCAGGCGCAAGGTGAAGATCGCCCTGGTCAGCAAGATGCTCGTGCCCGACGTCTCGCTCATCGACCCCAGGCTGACCGCCACCATGCCGCCGGATCTCACTGCCAACACCGGCCTCGACGCCCTGACCCACGCCATCGAGGCCTACGTCTCAAACGCCAGCGCCCCCGTGACGGACCTGTTCGCCCTCGAGGCGGTCCGTCTGGTGGGCAAACACCTGCCTCAGGCCGTGGCTGACCCCTCCGACATGGAAGCCCGCACCCAGATGAGCCTGGCCAGCCTTGACGCCGGCCTGGCCTTCTCCAACGCCATCCTGGGCGCGGTGCACGGCATGGCGCACAGCCTGGGGGGCCTGCTCGACCTGCCCCACGGCCAGTGCAACGCCATTCTGCTGGCGCCGGTGGCGCGCTTCAACTTCCCATCGGCCCCGCTGCGCTACCGGGACATCGCCCTGGCCCTGGGGTGCGACGTGCGGCACGGCGCGGACAACGAGGTGCTCGAAGCCCTTGACGCAGCGCTGCGCTCCCTCAACGAGCGCGTGGGCATGGGGCAGTCCCTGGGCGACCTGGGTGTGACCCGGGGGGATATCCCCAGACTTGCCGAAATGGCCATGCAAGACCCCTGTCTGCTCACCAACCCCCGCAAGCCGACACGGGCGGACATTGAGGCGATCTATGAGTCGGCCCTTTGACGAAGATGAGCAGGGCGGACCCGGACCGGAGGCTCCGGGCAACCGCGACGCGACGCGTGACAAGCTCATCGGGCTGGGCGAGCGCTCCATGCGCAAGAGCTACTACCCGGAGTTGCGCGAGCGTATGGAGCAGTTGGAGCGTTTCCGGCAACTGCTCGACATCGCCAGCGACCTGATCTTCCTGGTCAATGCCGACACCACCGTCATAGCCGACCTGAACAGGACCGCCTGCGACAAGACGGGCCTGGCCCGCGAACAGTTGCTTGGCTCCAGGCTCTCGTCCCTGCTGGGGGAACGTTCCTTCTCGACCCTGACCGACCTGAACAACCCGCAGACGCCCGGCGGGCGCGGCGCGGCTTTCATCTCCAGCCTGCCCCAGCCCGGGGGAGGGCGCTTCCCCGTGGAAGTGAGCGTGAGCGTGCTCGGGGTCGGCAAGCAGACCATGGCCGTGGTGGTGGCCCGCGACGTGACCGTGCGCCTGCGGGCCCAGGCCGAACTCAGGCACGCCCGCGACCTGTTGCGCACCATTGTGGACGCCATGCCGTCCACGTTGTTGGTGGTAAACGGCGAAGGCGCCGTGACAATGGTCAACGCTCACGGAGCGCAGTTGCTCGGTCAGCACACCACTGACATACAGGGGCGCCAGCTCGGGGAGGTGCTGCCCTGGCTGCCTGACCTCGGGCCGGCTTTGGGCCAAACGTTGAAGGACGGCCAGCCGCGGGTTCTGCGCAAGATGCCCGGCAAGCGGGGAAAGGAGCCCGCCTGGTACGACGCCACCCTCTTCAGGCTCGGTGACGGAGCCGAGGCCGAGGCTGCGGCGCGCTTGGACGACGTGACCTCCCGTGTCCGTCTGGAAGAGATGCTCATGCAGACCGAGAAGATGCTCTCGGTCGGGGCGTTGGCCGCGGGCATGGCCCATGAGATCAACAACCCCCTGGCGGGCATCCTGCAGGGCGTGCAGTCCGTCACGCGCAGGCTCTCGCAGGAGCTGGAGCCGAACCGCCGCAGCGCCGAGCGCGCCGGGATCGACCTGGCGGCCTTGAAGAACTACATGGAAGACAGGGGCGTCACGGAGCTGCTGGAGTCGATCCAGTCCTCCGGCGTCCGGGCATCGCGCATCGTCTCCAACATTCTGGAGTTCAGCCGCCGCTCCGACGCCAGCAAGGCGCATGTGCAGCTCAGCTGTATTGTGGACAAGGCCCTTGAACTGGCCGTGAGTGAATTCGACCTGCAGAAGAAGTACGATTTCAGGCATATCGAGATCATCCGCCAGGACGCCCAGGACCTGGTTTCAGTCTGGTGCGTGCCGACGCAGATCGAACAGGTGGTGCTCAACCTGCTCAAGAACGCGGCCCAGTCCCTGGCAGCCGCCGGGACGCAGAACCCAACCATCACCGTGAGCACCCACTCGGCCGAGGGCATGGCCTGCATCGACGTCACTGACAACGGCCCAGGCATGGACGAGGCCACGCGCGAGAGAGTTTTCGAGCCGTTCTTCACCACCAAGGCGCCAGGGGAGGGCACCGGCCTGGGCCTCTCGGTGGTCTACTACATCGTGGTGGAGCAGCACGGGGGCAGAGTGGCGGTGCGCAGCGATTCCGGCGTAGGCACCACCGTAAGCGTCAGGCTGCCGTTCGAGCCTCCCCAGCCCTCTCTGGGCAACGCGGGCTGACCCTGCCGGCTTCCCTCTCCGGCGTGGCCGGGAAGGGGGGTTTCCTTTTGCGGGGAATTGCTCTACACAAGCCCCTTTATCCGTACAGTCATATTTTGAGGAGACAGGGTCCCATGGATTACAACGTCACCGAAGTATCCCCGGTCGAAACCAAGATCGAGGTCAAGGTTCCGGCAGAAGAGATCAACGCCGCCCTCGCGGCCACCACGGCCATCTATCGCCAGAACCTGGATCTTCGCGGCTTCCGCAAGGGCAAGGTCCCCTCCAGCCTTGTGGAGTCCAAGTTCCGCAAGCAGATCCTGCGCGAAGCGGCCAACGAGCTGATGAACGTGCACATCAACGAGATCATGTCCACCCTGAAGTACCTGGCCATCGCCAAGCTGGACGTCTCTCCCGTTGAACTCGAGAAGAACAAGGATATCGAGTACACCATCAGCTTCGAACACGCCCCCAACTTCGAATTGCCCGCCTACAAGGGCCTGGCCGTCGAAGAAGAGGAGGCCGCCGCCAGCGAAGAGGAAATCGCGCAGGTCATCGAGCGCATCCGCACCAACATGGCCGAGCTCAAGGTCATCACCGACGCCCACCTGCCCAAGGACGGCGAGGTGGCCATCGTGAGCTTCCGCGCCACCGACGAAGACGGCGCCGAGGTGCCCGGCGTCAGCGCCGAGAACTTCCAGCTCGTTCTGGGCGAGAAGCAGGCCCTTCCCGAATTCGAGGAGCTTGTGAAGGCCACCATGCCCGGCGGCTCCAACTCCGGCAAGATCAGCTTCCCGGCCGACTTCATCAACCAGGAGCTCGCCGGCAAGACCGTGGACATGCACATCACCCTCCACATCACCAAGGAGCGCGTGCTGCCCGAGATGACCGACGAGCTGGCCAAGCAGGCCGGCAACTTCGAGACTGTTGAGAAGCTGCGCGAAGCCATCTCCAAGTCCTACGTGCAGAGCCGCCAGCAGCTGCACCGCGCCGCCGCGCAGAAGAAGCTCCTGGATGGGCTGCTGGCCGGCGTCGAGTTCGAGCTGCCGCCCGCCCTGGTGGAAGAGCAGCTCAACCTGCTCGTGGGCGACGCCAAGCACAAGATCGAGCGTCAGGGCAAGGCTCCCGAGGCCCTCGGCAAGACCGACGAGGAGCTTCGCCAGGAGATGGAGCCCAAGGCCAAGGAGATCGTCAAGGCCCAGATCTTCCTGCTCAAGCTCTCCGACAAGGAAAGCATCGAGACCACCCCGCAGGAGATGGACGCCTACTTCATGCAGGTCGCCTCCCGCACCGGGCAGGACGTGCTTGCCGTGAAGCAGCACTACGAGCAGCAGGGCCTCATCGTGCCCGTGCGCGACAAGATTCTGGCGGACAAGGCCATGGAATTCATCTATTCTCAGGCCAAAATCACGAAGGTTCCCGCCAAGGCCGAGGCCGAGGGAGCCAAAGGAGAGTAGGGTGTTCGCTCAGATCCCTATCGTCATCGAGACCACCGGCCGCACCGAACGCGCCTACGACATCTATTCGCGACTGCTCAGGGACAGGATCATCCTCCTGGGCACGCCCATAGACGACCACGTGGCCAACGTCATCTGCGCGCAACTCCTCTTCCTGGAGTCCGAGGACCCCAAGAAGGAGGTCTCGCTCTACATCAATTCCCCCGGCGGTTCCGTGACCGCCGGGATGGCCATCTATGACACCATGCAGTTCATCTCCTGCCCCGTGTCCACCCTGTGCATGGGGCAGGCCGCAAGCATGGGCGCGCTGCTTCTGGCGGCAGGAGCCAAGGGCATGCGCTCGGCCCTGCCCAACGCCAGGATCATGATCCACCAGCCCTCCGGCGGCTTCCAGGGACAGACCACGGATATTGACATCCACGCGCGCGAGATTATTCGCATGCGTGAGAGGCTCAACGAAATCCTGGCCAAACATACTGGCACGGATATTGAAAAAATCAGGGAAGACACCGAGCGCGACTACTTCATGACCCCGGAAGATGCCTGCAAATACGGCCTCATCGACAAGGTCATCGTAGCCCGCGAAACCCTGGCTGTAGAATCAACCTAGGCTCTGTTCCTCCGGGGCCGGCAGAACCTGCCGCCCGGGTGACATCAGGGAATACGCCATGACCAAGAAGAAGACCCCAGTCTCCTCCGACCTGTGCTGCTCCTTCTGCGGCAAGAACCAGGACGAGGTGCAGCGCCTCATCGCAGGACCGGACGTTTACATTTGCGACGAGTGCGTCTCCCTCTGCAATGAGATCATCGCCCAGGAGAGCCTGAACGAGGAGGCGGAGGACGGCAAGCTGCTGCCCCCCGCCGAGATCAAGCGGCTCCTGGACGAGTACGTCATCGGGCAGGATCAGGCCAAGAAGATCCTGGCCGTGGCCGTGCACAACCATTACAAGCGGGTTTTCTATTCCGGCGGGGCCAAGGGCGACGACGTGGAGCTGGACAAGTCCAACATCCTGCTCATCGGTCCCACCGGTTCCGGCAAGACCCTGCTGGCGCAGACCCTGGCCCGCATCCTGAAGGTGCCCTTCGCCATCGCGGACGCCACCACCCTCACGGAAGCGGGCTACGTGGGCGAGGACGTGGAGAACATCCTCGTCCAGCTGCTCCAGAACGCCGACTACGACATCGAGGCCGCCTCCAAGGGCATCATCTACATCGACGAGATCGACAAGATCGCCCGCAAGTCCGACAGCCCGAGCATCACCCGCGACGTCTCCGGCGAGGGCGTGCAGCAGGCCCTGCTCAAGATCATCGAGGGCACCGAGGCCAACATCCCGCCCAAGGGCGGGCGCAAGCACCCCCAGCAGGAGTTCATCCGCCTGAACACGGCGAACATCCTGTTCATCGTGGGCGGCGCGTTCATCGGGCTGGACAAGATCGTGCAGCAGCGCAACCGCGGAGCCGCCCTGGGCTTCGGGGCCAAGCAGGACGGCGTCCGCGAGGAGGACGTCTCCAAGCTGCTGTCCCAGGCTCACCCCTCCGATCTGGTGAAGTTCGGCCTGATCCCGGAGTTCGTGGGCCGCATCCCCATCATCACGTCGCTCACGGAGCTCAGCGAGGCGGACCTGATCCGCATCCTCACCGAGCCCAAGAACGCGCTGGTGAAGCAGTACATGAAGCTCTTCGAGCTGGACAAGGTGCGCCTGCGCTTCACCACCAACGCGCTCACGGCCATCGCCAAGAAGTCCATCGAACGCAAGACCGGTGCCCGCGGCCTGCGCAACGTGATGGAATCCATCATGCTGGAGATCATGTACCAGCTGCCTTCGCTCACCGGGGTCACCGAGTGCGTGATCAACAAGGCCGTGGTGGAGAAAGGGCAGGAGCCCCTGCTGTTCTACCAGCAAGAAGTGAAGAGCGCCTAGCGGACCGTGACCCAAGCAATGACCGAAGCCCCTCCCGCAGTCAGCGGGAGGGGCTTTATTTTTTTGGGGGGCTAGTTGACGCAGTGGCGCTATGTGCTGTATGATAAAAAAATAAACAAAAATCATTCTGCGAGTTGGCGAAGTATTGCAGATATATATGGAGGCGGTGATGTCTGATAATTCTACAAAGCTGGTGCTTTATGGGGCTCTTGCCCAAGCCGGAATCGTAATACTTGCTTCTGTGATTATACCTGCAATGATAAATCTTAATTCTGCACGTGAGCAAGTGTTGCGAGCTCAGTCTGAGAATAGACAAGCGTCCGCGAAGTCGTTTATCGAGGATTATGTAGCGATGTATACAGCATATATTAAGTTCGCAAAGTATTCAATAGTACAGGCTGGCGTAATCCCGTTTGAGTATGAAGGTTTAAAAGATGGCGAAGCTAAAGAGCTGAAGAATAAATTCTATGAGATGTATTGTAATAAGTCGAGTGCACTGGGTTTGCTGGCCGCCATGCCGCATATCTTTGCTGATGGGACTGAGCAGGGGGCGCAAGTTGCGAGCGAAGCATCTAAGTTGTTAAGTGCAACCGATAGACTTGTTAATATCAATCTAGGCTCTAAAGACGCTCGCACTGAATTAGAAGCTGCGGGAAATGAAGTTAGGTCTGTTTTTCAATCACTCATTGGGTGCATGTATGCTGCAATTCGGTCGTCTCAAGAGAAATATAGGGATAGATGGTTTTATATGTAAACAAAGGAGGGTGCTTTTATGCGTGTTTTTATTATGCGATTTTTGTTCGTATTATTCATATGTTTTCTTTGTTCATGCTCCAGGTATGGACAGTTAAGCTCACCATGCCATGATTGTCCTCCGGTCGTTGGTGGTTATTTTGTTAATTAAACTAGTCCTTGCGTTTGGAAGGGGTCGCTTTCCTCGTTGGTGAGCTGTTATGAAATATTTACGACTTCTCTTCTTATTATGTTTGCTTGTCATGTTTGTTGGCTGCGGCGTAGAACATTCAGGTAATTCCGGGAGGATTCCTGTTGTTTCACTCGCAACAAAAGTCTATTCATATAATCAATTCCCAGGGCAAAGGGAAAGATGCGTTCCCAATGATAAAGTCATTGGCTTGGCGTTAGGTGGTAGGACTTTACTTAGGCAACTTGAACCGAATTTATTCTATGTGGGTTCTGATGCAAAAAAAATCAAATATGTTCCACAGAAACCTGGCGCAAGTGACTGTTGGTCAGCGTGCCTATCGACAGTGATTCTTGCTGAATATGGTGATAAAACCTCCGATCCCTACGCTATTAAGACTTTAAATTCTTTGTCAGATGTAACAGATGCTGGTAGTCCGTTTGATGTTTATTGGTCAATGTTGACGTCATCTAAAGATGTAAGACTTTCAAGTCCTGCATCTGCTACGCAGATTATTTCTGCACTTTCCGAGAATCATATGCTGTTGGCTGGTAGGAGGCAGTCTGGAACAAACGTTGGGCATGTGGTTTTGGTTGTTGGGGCTACGTTCTCAGTCGGTCACTCTGCAGGCACCGGGTTTGTACCTTTTTTTCATGATTTTGTTGTGATCGATCCCGCTGAAGGGCTTATTAAACCTGTCGATGCTGTTAGCTTTATTGAAAAATTAGATTTTGTTGCAAGTTATGATAAAAAAACGAATGAATTTTACCCGTTAGGTTTTCTAAATCAAATTTTTGGATCTATCGAGGCTGCTTCATTTTGCCGGAAATCATCGGGCCTTTAGCTAGTATCTTTTCTGCTTTGTTTGAATGGCTAGCTGCTTTTCATTCTGTCAGATATTGTAGCCCGTTGAGCCTAAATTTTTTCTACTCATCCTCCAGATTTGACTTTTTCCCCGCCTGTCTTACTCTCAGCCCTTGTGAGTTACGCTGCTCCGCCGGTGCTTTCATCCGGCGGACAACACTGCCCAGGAGGCATGCATGACCAGCTTTTTCTCCGATGACCAGCCCCGTCGCATGGAGCGCCTTCGCCTTCCGGTGATGAGCCTGCGCGAGGTGGTCATGTTCCCCCGCTCCATCGTGCCCTTGTTCGTGGGCCGGGAGGCCTCCATCAAGGCGATCGAGAACGCCGTATCGAGCTACGACAAGAAGATCTTCCTGGTGGCGCAGCGCGCCCCCGAAACCGAAAAGCCCCAGCCGGACGACCTGTTCCGCGTGGGCACCGTGAGCAAGATCCTCCAGATGCTGCGCCTGCCGGACGGCACCATCAAGGTGCTCTTCGAGGGCCTGTACCGCGCCGAGTGGGACGATGACGGCATGGAGGGCTTCGAGGACGACTTCCCCACCGCCCGCGTCACCCGCATGCAGGAGGACGACGGCGAAGGCAGCGAGGCCGAGGCCCTGGTGCGCACCGCCCACGAGGCCATGGAGCACTACGGGCGCATCAACAAGAAGCTGGCGCCCGAGACCATCCTGGCCATCAACGCCCAGACCGCGCCCGGCCGCCTGGCCGACGCCGTGATGCCCCACCTGAAGGTGGACTACATCAAGAAGCAGGAAATCCTCGAGCAGCTCGACCCCAACAAGCGCCTGGAAGAAGCCTTCGCCCTGCTGCAGGGCGAGATCGAGATCTCCTCCATCGAGAAGAAGATCAAGAGCCGCGTGAAGCAGCAGATGGAGAAGAACCAGCGCGAGTACTACCTCAACGAGCAGCTCAAGGCCATCCACAAGGAAATGGGCCGCGACGAGGACCCCCTGGCCGAAGTCGCGGAGTTCGAGCAGCGCCTGGCCGAGAAGGACATGCCCGAGGAAGCTCGGGAGAAGGCCCTGCGCGAACTCAAGAAGATGAAGCATACCCCGCCCTCCTCGGCGGAGTACACCGTGGTGCGCAACTACGTGGAATGGATCCTGGACCTGCCCTGGAACGTGCTCCAGCCCGTGGACATCGACGTGGCCAAGGCCAAGGAGATCCTCGACGCGGACCACTACGGCCTGGAGAAGCCCAAGGAGCGCATCCTGGAGTACCTGGCCGTGCAGAGCCTGGTGGAGCAGCTCAAGGGCCCCATCCTCTGCCTGGTCGGCCCTCCCGGCGTGGGCAAGACCTCGCTGGCCAAGTCCATCGCCAGGGCCATGGGCCGCGAGTTCGTGCGCCTCTCCCTGGGCGGCGTGCGCGACGAGGCCGAGATCAGGGGCCACCGCCGCACCTACGTGGGCGCGCTGCCCGGCAAGATCATCCAGTCGCTCAAGCGGGTGAAGTACAACAACCCCGTGTTCTGCCTGGACGAGGTGGACAAGATGTCCACCGACTTCCGTGGCGACCCGTCCGCAGCGCTGCTGGAGGTGCTGGACCCCGAGCAGAACTCCTCCTTCGGGGACCACTATCTCGACCTGGACTACGACCTCTCCAAAATCTTCTTCATCACCACGGCCAACGCGCTGCACACCATCCCGCTGCCGCTGCAGGACCGCATGGAGATCATCCGCATCCCAGGCTACCTGGAGACGGAGAAGCTCTCCATCGCCAAGCAGTACCTGGCCCCCAAGAAGATCAAGGAGAACGGCCTCAAGCCCGAGAACGTGACCATCACCGAGGAGGCCATCCTCGAGGTCATCCGCCGCTACACCCGCGAGGCGGGCGTGCGCAACGTGGAGCGCGAGCTGGCTTCGCTGTGCCGAAAGACCGCGCGCAAGCTGGTGGAAGGCGGCGACCGCGAGGCCAACTTCACCATCACGGACAAGGAGCTGCCCGAGCTGCTGGGCGTGCCCAAGTTCCGCCACGGCGAGATGGAGGAGGAGCCCCAGGTGGGCGTCTCCACCGGCCTGGCCTACACCGACGTGGGCGGCGAGATGCTCCTGGTGGAGACGGCGCTGATGCCCGGCTCCGGCAAGGTGGAGATCACCGGCAAGCTGGGCGACGTGATGCAGGAGTCGGCCCGGGCCGCGCTCTCCTACATCCGCTCCCGCTCGGCGACCTTCGGGCTCAAGCCGGACTTCCACAAGGAGATCGACATCCACATCCACGTGCCCGAGGGCGCCACGCCCAAGGACGGCCCTTCCGCGGGCATCACGCTGGCCACGGCCATGGTCTCGGCCCTGCTCAACATGCCCGTCCGCAACGACCTGGCCATGACCGGCGAGATCACCCTGCGCGGGCGCGTGCTGCCCATCGGCGGCCTGCGCGAGAAGCTCCTGGCCGCGCACAGGGGCCTGATCAAGAAGGTGCTCATCCCCGAGGAGAACGCCAAGGACTTGAAGGACGTGCCCGAGGCCATCCTGAACGGGCTGGAGATCGTGGAGGTCAAGCACATGGACCAGGTGCTCGAGCAGGCCATCCTCTGCAACGACGCCACCAAGCTGTTCTGCGGCAGGGACGAGGGCGTGCAGCCGCTGGCGCTGAGCCTGCTCAAGGCCCAGTTCCAGGATTTGACCCGCCACTAGGACATCAAGCATCACTTGAAGAAATGAGGCCCGCGACGGTTATCCGTCGCGGGCCTTTTCGCGTCTTGCGGGCTTGCCGTTTGGCTGGTTCCAGCCGCGGCCTCTGCAGGGCTGGCCCCGCTTCGGCTCACCGCGTCTGAAACGTGGAAAGCATACAAGCGCCCTGGAGTTGCCGGTTACCGTCATGACCTCGCGGAGCGCAGCCATTCGGGGCATGCTGCATGCGGGCAGGGCACCAGGCTCGTACCTACCGGGTATGGTATGGAATGTCGCACCGGGGAGATACATTCCGGACGTTGCCGGTCTCCATTTACAGATTCCTGGGACGTAGTATTGTTCATGATAGGGGGGATTTGTCATGAGCAACTACATCATCATTCAGGACGCGGACAAATGCGGTCATTGCGAGGTCTGCGTGGCCAAGTGCATGAAGTCGAACCACTTTCCTGCGCGTGTGCGCATGGCCGACGTGGTGTCGCCGCACCACACGAAGGTCGGCACGCACCATTTCGCCTTCCTTTCCTGCCACCATTGCGAGAACCCCTTGTGCGTCGCGGCATGTCCGCACGGGGCCATGCAACGCACCGAGACGGGCGTTGTGCGGGTCTCGGAGGAGAATTGCCACGGCTGCGCCAGCTGCGCCCATGCCTGCCCCTGGCACGTGCCCAGGGTGCTCGGGGACACCCCGACCGTGAAGTGCAACCTCTGCGACGGCAGGGCGGCATTGGGAGAGACCCCTGAATGTGTCCATACCTGTCCTCACGGGGCGCTGCGCCTGGTCCGCGTGCAGCAGCTCTCCCGCGAGGGCAGGGAGGAGTACGCGCAGAAGTTCATGCTGCGCAACTTCCTCAAGGGCCAGAACATCGAGGGCTGAACCGAGCTTCGGTCGCGGCGGGCGGGAAGTCGGCCTTCAAAGCCGAATTCCCGGCCCGCCCTCGAGGGGGCGCCGCATTGGCCGCCTCGGGGTGATGCCTTTGCCGGAAGTTCCGGGGGCGCTTCCCAGATGGGCGTTTTCAGGATAGATTTCTGAAAATCACCCCCGTCGGCATCTTCCGACCGCACAAGGAGCACCTCATGATGCCCCAGACCGACGATTGCAACCGCCTGCCAGGAAACTATCAGGAATTTCACGACCGCGTAGCGGTCTTCATCCCGCAGGAGCGCATCTTCTGCGGCCCATTCACCAATCTGGCCTACGGTGACGACGCCAGCTTCTACAGGCTGGTGCCCAAGATCGTGCTCAAGCTCCGCACCCCGGAGGAAGTCTCCCAGGTGCTGTCCGATGCCAGCGCCCTCAAGGTGCCCGTGACCTTCCGCACGGCCGGGACGAGCCTCTCCGGCCAGGCCGTCACGGACTCGGTGCTCATCTACCTCGCGGGGGCCTGGAAGGGCCTGCACATTCATGACGAGGCGGACTTCATCAGCCTGGAGCCCGGCGTCATCGGGGCCGAGGCCAACTTCCAGCTGGCGCCGTTCAACAAGAAGATCGGGCCGGACCCGGCCTCCATCAACGCGGCCATGATCGGCGGCATCGCGGCCAACAACGCCTCGGGCATGTGCTGCGGCACCGCCGAGAACAGCTACAAGACCGTGGAGTCCATGAAGCTCATCTTCGTGGACGGCACCACCCTGGACACCGCCGACCCGCGCTCCCGCGACGCCTTCCTGGACGGACACCCCGCACTGGTGCGCGAGCTGGAGGCCATCCGCGACGAGATCGCCGCCGACCCGGCCCTCATGGAGCGCATCCGCCGCAAGTTCAAGATCAAGAACACCACGGGCTACGGCCTGAACTCCTTCGTGGACTTCCACGACCCCATCGACATCCTGCTGCACCTGATGGTGGGCTCCGAGGGCACCCTGGCCTTCATCTCCGAGGTGACCTACCGCACCGTGCCCGAGCACCCGCACAAGGCCTCGGCCATGCTCTACTACAAGGACATCTTCAGCGCCTGCCAGGCCACCATCAAGCTCAAGAAGGGCCCGGTCTCCGCGGTGGAACTCATGGACAGGGCCTCCCTGCGCTCCGTGGAGGACAAGCCCGGCATGCCCGCCTTCCTCAAAGGGCTGAGCGATGAAGCGGCGGCCATCCTGGTGGAGACCCGCGCGCCCGAAAAGCAGGAGCTGCTCTCCAACATCGAGGCCATCCAGGCCCTGGTGGCGGACATCCCCACCGTGCACCCCATCACCTTCATGGACGCCCGGGAGGACTACGAGAAGCTCTGGAACATCCGCAAGGGCCTGTTCCCCTCGGTGGGCGGCGCGCGCACCCCGGGCACCACCGTGGTCATCGAGGACGTGGTCTTCCCCATCGAGTCCCTGGCCCTCGGCACGGTGGAGCTGCAGCAGCTCATGCACAAGCACGGCTTCCCCGAGGGCATCATCTTCGGCCACGCCCTGGAGGGCAACCTGCACTTCGTCTTCTGCCCGGACTTCAGCAAGCCCGTCATGGTGGACAACTACCAGAAGCTCATGGAGGAAGTGGCCGAGATGGTGGTGGGCCGCTACGACGGTTCGCTCAAGGGCGAGCACGGCACCGGCCGCAACATGGCCCCCTTCGTCGAGATGGAGTGGGGCAGGCAGGCCTACGCCGCCATGGTGCGCCTGAAGAATGCCTTCGACCCGGAGAACCTGCTCAACCCCGGCGTCATCATCAACGACAACCCCCATGTGTACCTTGAGAATCTCAAGCCCATGCCCGCGGTCAACGAAATCATCGACCGCTGCATCGAGTGCGGCTTCTGCGAGCCCGTCTGCCCCTCCAGGAGCATCACCACCACCCCGCGCCAGCGCATCGCCCTGCAACGCAACATGGTGCGCCTCCGCAACTCCCACGATGACGCCCTCATGAAGCGTTTCTGGGAGGAGTACGCCTACTTCGGCGAGCAGACCTGCGCGGCGGACGGGCTCTGCTCAACGGTGTGCCCCGTGGCCATCGACACGGGCAAGTTCACCAAGGAGCTCCGCGCCAGCCAGACCACGCCACGGTCCAGGAAAATAGCCCAGGGCGTGGCGGACAACTTCGGCTGCGTGCTGCGCGGATTGCGCATGGGCCTCAAGGTGGTCAACGCCCTGCACGGGGTGCTGGGCACCTGGCTCATGGGGCAGCTGGCCGAGTCCGTGCGGGATCTCTCCGGCGACCGCATCCCGCTGTGGACCAAGTGGATGCCCAAGGGCATCACGCCCCCGCCCTTCAAGGACACCACCGGCCAGCCCGAGCGCGAGGTGGTCTACTTCCCCAGCTGCGTTGTCAGGTCCATGGGCCCGGCCAAGGCCGACCCGGACCAGCGCGCCGTGTACGAGGCCATGCTCTCGGTGCTGCGCAAGGCCGGGTACGGCGTGCGTTTCCCTCAAAATCTGGATGAGCTTTGTTGCGGCATGGCGTTCGAATCGAAGGGCTTTTTCGACCAGGCCGACCAGAAGGTCCGCGCCCTGGAGGCGGAGCTGCGCCGCGTGAGCGACAACGGGCGCATCCCCATCCTCTGCGACACCAGCCCCTGCCTCTACACCATGCGCCGCAAGATCGAGCCGGACCTCACGCTGCTGGAGCCCGTGGAGTTCATCCACGACCACCTCATGGACAAACTGCGCTTCACACCCTTGCCGGACTCGGTGGCCATCCACGTGACCTGCAGCTCGGTGAAGATGGGGCTCACGGCCAAGTTCAAGGCCGTGGCCCAGGCCTGCGCAGGCAACGTGACCCTGCCGCGCGGCATCAACTGCTGCGGCTTCGCGGGCGACCGGGGCTTCAACATCCCCGAGCTCAACGAGGCCGCCTTGGATGGCCTGAACGAGGCCCTGCCGCCCGACGTCACCGGGGGCTATTCCAACAGCCGCACCTGCGAGATTGGCCTCTCCAAAAAGAGCGACATCGCCTACCAGTCCATCGTCTATCTGGTGGATCGCGCCACCGCGCCCCTGAAATAGCCTGACCCGCCCCGGAGCTTCGGTACGCCGAAGCTCCGGGGGACTCTCTGTCAGGCCCTTGTCCGGCCATTGCCCTTTCTCGGCCATGTCCTAGCCTGATTCGCCCCGGCGGATGCTTGCTGTTGTCCGGTCCGGCCAGGCCCGCGCTTTGTCCGATCGCAGCCGGGAATCCGCCGTCATCATCCGTCATCCCCTGATCCTGGCTGGAACCGTCATCTGGACCTCACAACTCAAGCCCTGATCGGCCGCAAAGCGACCAGGACAGAAATGTGGCCCGCAACGGGCGGCGCCGTTCAACTCCGTTTCAAGGTGCTGCTCATGCTCTCCCCAAGAACAGAAGGCCATCCCGCGCGGCGCAATCTTCATCGGCTATGTGCATCGCGCCCAATGGTCACTCCCGTGCCAGGGGAACGCCTGAGCTGCATTGCGGCGTGGAGCGCGGCAACGATTCAAGCCGGCATAATGAAACCGCACGTACGATCCCGCGCATCCAACCTCTCCGGGGTGACAGCGGCAGGCCGCTACGCTATCCTTGGCCGCAAGAAACTTGTGGAGTTATTGCATGGATATATCGTTGCTTTCCGACCTTGTATTGATTCTTGCCATGAGCGTGGGCGTCATGTTCGTCTGCCTGAAGATGGGGCTGCCTCCCATCGTAGGCTTCCTTGTGGCGGGTGTGGTCTGCGGCCCTGGCGGCTTCAAGCTGGTGGGCTCCGTGCACCAGGTCGAAATGATGGCGGAAATCGGCGTGATCCTGCTGCTGTTCTCCATCGGCGTGGAGCTTTCGGCCTCTGAACTCATGCGCCTCAAGCGCCCGGTGTTCATGGGCGGCTCCATACAAATTGGGCTGACCATCGCCATGTTCGCGCTGCTCAGCGTGGCCGTGGGCTTCGGGTTCAAGAAGGCTGTGTTCCTGGGTTTCCTGGCCGCGCTGTCCTCCACGGCCATCGTGCTCAAGCAGCTCCAGACCCGCGCCGAGCTGGAGAGCCCCCACGGCAGAGTGGCCCTGGCCATCCTGATCTTCCAGGATTTGGCCATCGTGCCCATGATGCTGCTCACGCCCTTTCTGGGCAGCACGGGGGGCGACCTGGTCAGCTCCCTGGGCATGATGCTGCTCAAGGGCGGCGCGGTGATCGCCCTGGTGCTGTTGCTGGCGCGGTACGTGGTGCCCAGGCTGTTCCTGGCCGTGGCCAGGGCGCGCAGCCGGGAGCTGTTCCTGATGGCCTCCATCGTGTTCTGCCTCTCCGTGGCCATGCTCACGGCGGGAGTGGGGCTGTCGCTCTCGCTGGGCGCCTTTCTGGCCGGCCTGATGCTCTCCGAGTCCGAGTACGCCCAGAACGCCCTGGAGGGCGTGCTGCCCTTCAAGGACGTGTTCACAAGCCTGTTCTTCGTTTCCGTGGGCATGCTGGTGGACGTGAGCTTCCTGCTGCAATACCCGCTGATGGTGCTCGGCGCGGCTGTGGCGGTCATCCTGCTGAAGTCCGTGGCCGCGGGCGGGGCGGTCATGTCCCTGGGCTACCCCCTGCGCACGGCGATCCTGGGCGGTTTGGGGCTGGCCCAGGTGGGCGAGTTCTCCTTCGTGCTGGTCAAGGTGGGCGTGCAGGAGGAGCTCATCACCGGGTTCGGCTACCAGCTCTTCCTGGCCTCCAGTGTCATCACCATGGCGGTGACGCCCTGGCTGATCCAACTGGCCCCGGTGGTGGCCAACCGCGTTTGCGGCGCGCCCAAGGCCAAGGCCGGAAAAGCCCACGACGAGACGGAACTCACAGATCACCTCATCATCGCCGGTTTCGGGCCGGGAGGCCGCCAGATAGCCAACGCGGCCAAGCGGGCGGGTATTCCCTATCTGATTCTGGAGATGAACATCGACACCGTGAAGCGCGAGCGCAAGGCCGGGGAGACCATCCGCTACGGGGACGCCTCCTATCCGGCGGTGCTGGAGCATGCGGGCATCCACAGGGCGCGCGTGATGGTGATCGTGGTCTCGGACCCGACGGCGGTGCGGCGCATGGTGGGCACTGCCCGAGGGATGAACCAGAATCTGCGCATCATCGTGCGCACCCGTTTCGTGGGCGAAACCGAGGAACTGCTGCGCGTAGGGGCTTGCGAGGTGGTGCCCGAGGAGTTCGAGACCTCCATCGAGATATTCACCCGCGTGCTGGTGGAATACCTGGTGCCCAACCAGATGATCGAGCGCTTCATATTGGAGGCGCGGGGCAAGAACTACCGGATGCTGCGCACCCCGGACCTGCCCACGGACGGCCAGAAGCTCATGACCCCGCAGCTCTCCGGCATGGATCTGGCCGTGTTCAGTGTGGAGGAAGGGTCGCCGGTGCAGGGCAAGTCCCTGATGGAGGCCAACATCCGCAAGGAGCACGCGCTGACCGTGGTGGCCGTGGACCGCGCGGGGAAGATGCACATGAACCCCGACGGGGAATTCACGCTGGAAGCGGGCGACCTGACGTACGTGTTCGGCAGCCAGGAGGACGTGGTGGACAAGTCCTGGCTGTTCAAGACGGCGTAGGAGGGCGTCAATGCGGTGACGCCGTCCTTTAGCGGATGGGTTGCCGAGGGCGTTTGAATAGTGGTTGTAGGGTCCCGCCGGGGCCTGCGCAGGGCCGTCTTCGCCGATATATTTGAATAATATCGACCAGACGGCCCGGCGCAGGCCCCGGCGCGTTTCAGGGCGGCGAGATAGGGAGGCAAGAGAGGGCAGGGTTCTGCCGAGGGGGATGCGTGCGGTTTCAGTAGTCGAGCTGCCAGCTTTGTTGGCGCTGCCGGTACTGAAGTCTGACGACCCCGGCGCGAAGCGGTAAAGGATTCCTAAGGAACGAAGTTCCTTAGGCCGCCGGAGGCGACCCGTCCCCTTTCTTCCTCCCCTTAGGGCAGCAGGAAGTTGGGCACCTTCTGTCGGGTGGTGCGCCAGTCGCCCTGCGGTTCCATATACGGGTCCGCGCTGGTGTCCGTGCCGGGCGTGGTGACCACGGTGGGCCGCACGTTGCTCTGGCCGGGCGTCCGGCTCTGGTTCAGGTAGGCCACGGGGCGGCTCATGGGGATGACCTTGCTGGACTTGGCCAGCACATCGTTGTTGCGGGCGTCCAGCACCTCGATGTTGAAGCGCACGCCGTAGGGGCTGCTCACGTAGGTCCCGGTGAGCACCAGGGTGCTCTGGAACTGCTTGGTGGCCAGCTGGCGCACGTCTCGGGAAAGCATGAATTCGCCCTGGGCCTTGTTGAAGACCACTTCGGACGTCTTCCTGATCTCCTGCACGTAATAGCCCTTGGCGGTCATGGCCGAGCCCAGCTCCTCCGCGAGGGCCCTGGAGAGCGGGGTGGCCTGGCCCATGTTGTTCAGATCGGACGGGGTGGTGACGATGAGCCATTGCAGGCCCCGCGTGGTGGACTGGCCCACCCCAAGGCGAGGCGCCAGCTGCGCGTCGAGTTCGTCGGCGATGATGCGGGCGGTCTGGGGGTAGTATTCGTTCATGTCCGGCTTGTCCCCGCCGAAGGAGGGGATGAGCGAGGCCATCTCGCCGTTGGCCATGGGAGCGCAGGCGCTGATGGAGAGCAGGATGAGCAGGGCGGCGTATCTCATGGTCGTTTCCTCGGCCGGTCAGAGTGCAGGAGTTGCCTTGGCCGCAACCATGCAGGGTCCGTGCCGTATGTCGCCATGTCCGTGGGCGGCATGCCCGGCACGGAGCGGGCATGCATATTTGAAGAATGCCGGCTCCGCTCCGCGCCGGGCAGGCCGCCCACGGACACAGCGCGTCTCAACACGTCAAAAGTCTCTTCAGCGCTCCTCGCGGATGGCGCGGTCCATGGCGGCTATTTCAGCCTGGCAGCGCCGGGACATGTCCATGTCCCGGGAGGTGGCCAGGGCCAGCTGGAACTGCTCGCGGGCCAGCAAGTAGCGGCCCTGCTGCTTGTAGCGCAGGCCCAGGGCGTAGCGGTCCAGGCTGTGCGGGTCCTGCGGGATCACGGCGAGGCCCTTGCCCTGGCATCCGGATAAAAGGGCTAGGCAGAGCAGGAGGGCGGCGATGGTGTTCCTCATGGCGTGCCTACTTGCCCGGAGCCTGGGCCGGCTGCGCGGGCTGGGCCTGGGCCTTGGCGTTGGTGTCGATGGGCTCGCAGCCCGGCGGGCAGGGCTGCTTGGGCTTCTTGGACGAGGCCTTTTTGCTGCCGGTGCGCGTGCCCGGCTTGGCCTTGGCGGGCGATGGCGTGTACGGCGCGGCGGGCTTGCCGTAGGCGCCGGGCGGGTCGTTCACGTCGCGCGCGCCGATGAGCGTGGGCAGGCGCGGCTGCATGGCCCCGGGTTCGGGCAGGCCGAGCATCCTGCGCAGGGTGGGGGTCATGGGTATAAGCACGGACCCGGTGCGCAGCACGCGGCCCGATGGCTCCACAAGCCGGGCGTTGACGAAGATGTTGTCGCGATCCACGTAGTAGGAGCCCGCCAGCACGGCCAGACTCTCGACCGGGCCCTTCTTGCCCTTGGCGGCTGCGGGCGCGTTGCCGCGAGCCTCCTTGACCGGGAAGCCCCGGCTGTTCATCTCGTAGATCATCTGCTCGCCCAGAAGCCGCCCGAAGGATGACGTCTGGCGCGAATCCTGGTCCACGAAGGCCGAGGGCACGCTGGAGACGCCCGCAAGGGGAGAATCGCCCGTGATGCCCTTGGTGATCTGGGAGGCCAGCTCACGCGCGTAGAGCCTCAACTCCTCGGCGTCGGCCCTGGACGGGGATGCTGGCGGCAGGGGCGGCCCCGGCGCGTAGTTGACGTAGCCGCCCGAGGCGTCCGGCACCAGATAGCCCTGCGAGACGCCGGGAGTGGAGCGCACCCGCACGCCGGACACGCCGTTGATCGTCGTACCCTGGGGCTTGGAAAGTTCCACTTCGGCCCCGGGGTCGACCGGCCCCGCGGTCTGGGCCGCGGCCGTAACGGCCCCGAGAGCCAGCGTGGCGAGCGCCGCGAGGAAAACTGTCGCGCGCATGGCGGTTCCTCCAATGGTTTGCCGTCCTATCGGCCGGGAAGCAAAACCCTTTAGTCGAGGGCGGCAGGAATTACCCTGTAGCCCTAGCTGGAATAAAAACGCAAACTCCGTGCCGAGATTGTAGACAGGCTCCACATGAGCGGCTAGAGAATGGTCACGGACATTGTGAAATTGGTGACTATCTTCGAACAACAAGCGAGGACGCCATGTATTTTCCGGTAGCCGGCATCGAAGTATCCGTGTGGGTTCCGCCTCTGGTGGCCTTCGCCGTGTCCTTCTGCACCTCCATGGGCGGCGTGTCCGGCGCCTTTCTCCTGCTGCCCTTCCAGATGAGCGTGCTGGGATACGTCTCGCCGTCCGTCTCCGCCACCAACCAGGTTTTCAACATCGTGGCCATCCCCAGCGGGGTGTACCGCTACATCCGCGAAAAACGCATGGTCTGGCCCCTGACATACGCCACGGCCCTGGGCACGCTGCCCGGGGTGTTTCTGGGGGCCTACATCCGCGTCAAATATCTGCCGGATCCCAAGAACTTCAAGATGTTCGCCGCGGCGGTGCTGGGCTATATCGGGCTGCGGCTCGTGCGCGACACCTTCTTCAAGAAGGCCCCGGCAAAACCCGCGCCGGGTTCCGGCCCCGGCTGCTCCATGCGCGACGCCGCCAAGCCGGTGAGCTGCGCCCAGAAGAACGCCCTGCAGAGCTCCGTGGCAATGGGCGGCACGGCCTGCGGCCCCCAGGGGAACCTTATCGATTCCATGGCCGTTTCCGAGTCGAAGTATTCGTTCAAGCAGGTGGAGTTCGTCTTCCAGGGCGAGCGCTACTGCTTCTCCACAGGCGGGGTGCTGCTCATGAGCCTGATCGTGGGCGTGGTGGGCGGCGTGTACGGCATCGGCGGCGGGGCCATCATCGCGCCCTTCTTCGTGGCCTTCTTCGGGCTGCCGGTCTACACCGTGGCGGGCGCGGCGCTCATGGGCACCTTTTTGACCAGCGTCTCCGGCGTGGTGTTCTACCAGGCCATCGCCCCGTTCTGGCCCGAACTGGCCGTGGCCCCGGACTGGACCCTCGGGGCGCTCTTCGGCCTGGGCGGCTTCGCGGGTATGTACGTGGGGGCACGTTGCCAGAAATACGTCCCGGCCAAATATATCAAGGCCTTTCTTTCGGCGTGCATCCTGTTCCTGGCGGCGCGCTACGTTTACGAATTCCTCAAATAGCCCCCGCTGAAAGCCCTTGCGAAAACCGCTCGAAAGTGGTTTAGCTGGTGAAGATGCCCGGCCGCCCATTTTTCGTGGCGGCCGGCCTTTCACCTTCGTCATAAGCAAAGGAGACACCATGTCCGAACTGCACGGCATCTACAAATGCGCGCTCTGCGGCAACATCGTTGAAGTTCTGCACACCGGCGACGGCGATCTGGTCTGTTGCGGCGAGCCCATGAAGTATTTCGCGGCCAATACCGTTGACGCCGCCAAGGAGAAGCACGTCCCCGTGATCGAGAAGACCGCCAACGGCTTCAAGGTCAAGGTCGGCAGCGTGGCCCATCCCATGGAAGAGAAGCACTGGATCGAGTTCATCGAGGTCTTCGCTGACGGCAAGGTCTACCGCCAGGAGCTCAAGCCCGGCATGGCCCCCGAAGCCGAGTTCTGCATCCAGGCCGAGAAGATCGTGGCCCGCGAGTACTGCAACCTGCACGGCCTGTGGAAGGCGGAGTAGCCCATGCTCAGCGACAAAATGAACCAGGCCCTCAACGACCAGGTCAAATGGGAGCTGTGGTCCTCCTATCTGTACCTGTCCATGGCCTCCTACTTCGAGGAGATGGGCCTCATGGGTTTCGCCAGTTGGATGAAGGTGCAGGAGCAGGAGGAAAAGTTCCACGCCACCAAGTTCTACAACTACACCTTCGAGCGCGGCGGCCGCATCAAGCTCCAGACTCTGGAAGCCCCCGAGAACTCCTGGGCCAGCCCTCTGGCCGCCTTCCTGGAGACCCTCAAGCATGAGCAGGGCGTCACCGCGCGCATCAACGCGCTGATGGACCTCGCCATCGACGAGCGCGACCACGCCACCGCCTCCTACCTGAAGTGGTTCATCGACGAGCAGGTGGAAGAGGAGGCCAGCGTGCAGGACGTGATCAACAAGCTCAAGCTGGTTGAGAACGACCCCTCCGCGCTTTACATGCTGGACAAGGAACTGGCCACCCGGGTGTTCACTCCGCCCACCGGGGCCAACGCGTAAGCACGGCGGCCCGCACATCACAGCGCAGCCCTTTGGCGGGTTGCGGCATGCATCATCAAAGCGGTCGCCGGATAACCGGCGGCCGCTTCGCCTTTTTTCGACCTGGAGGGTATTTCATGTCGGACACATGCGTTTCGATCGTCATAGGCGGCGAGGCCGGCCAGGGCCTCGTGACAGTGGGCGATTTCCTGGCCAAGGCCCTGGTGCGCGCGGGGTACGAGATCGTGGTCACGCAGGACTACATGTCCCGCATCAGGGGCGGGCACAACACCTACGCCATCCGGGTCAGCCACGAAGCCATCCACGGCCCCAGGGAAAGCATCGACCTGCTGGTGGCCCTCAATGCCGAGACGGTGGCCCTGCACCGCCCCCAGCTCACCCCCCGGGCTTTGGTGCTGGCGGACGAAACCATCGACCGCCTGGGGCATCCGGGGCTCTCCATCCCCTTCAAGACGCTCTGCCCCAAGCCCATGTTCGAGAACGTGGCCGCCCTGGGCGTGCTGGCGCAGCTGCTCTGCCTGGAGCGCTCCTGGCTGGAGGGGCTGATTCGGAGCGAGTTCGCCAAGAAAGGCGATGAGGTGTTGCGCCAGAACCTGGACGTGTTCGCCGCCGCGCAGGGCTGGGCCGCCGGGCAGAACGCCACGTTCAGCTGCATGGCCCCCCCGGTGCGCACCGAGAAGCGCCTGTTCATGAACGGCAACGAAGCCATCGCCTTCGGCGCGCTGGCCGCGGGTGCGAATTTCTGCTCCTACTACCCCATGACCCCGGCCACCTCCGTGGCGGCGACGTTCGTCGCCAAGGGAACGAAGATGGGGATGCTCATCGAGCAGGCCGAGGACGAGATCGCGGCCATCAACATGGCCCTGGGGGCGTCCTATGCCGGTGCGCGCGTGGTGGTGCCCACGTCGGGCGGCGGTTTTGCCCTGATGGTCGAAGGGGTGAGCCTCGCGGGCATGACAGAGACCCCAGTGGTCGTGGTGCTCGCCCAGCGGCCGGGCCCGGCCACCGGCTTGCCCACGCGCACCGAGCAGGGCGACCTGAACATGGTGCTCTACGCCGGACACGGCGACTTCCCCCGGGCGGTCTTCACTCCCGGCACGCCCGAGCAGTGCTTCGAGCTGACCTACCGGGCCGTGGACCAGACCGAGAAGTGGCAGAGCCCGGTGTTCGTGCTTACGGACCAGTTCCTGGCGGATTCCTACCGCGCCGTGGTTCCGTTCGACCTGGACTCCCTGCCCGCAGTGAGCGCGCCCGGCCTGACTTGCGAGGACCCCGCCGGATACAAACGCTACGCTCTCACCCCAAGCGGCGTCTCCCCCAGGCTGGTGCCCGGCTTCGGCGAGCACCTGGTGGTGCTGGACAGCGACGAGCACACCGAGGACGGCCACATCACCGAGGATCTGGCCGTGCGCGTCCAGATGGTGGACAAACGCATGCGCAAACTCGAAGGGCTCGTGGCGGACGTGGTTCCCCCCACGTTCACAGGCGACGAGTCCCCCTCGACCCTGCTGGTGTGCTGGGGGTCGGCTGTGGGCGCCGCGCTCGAAGCCGCGCAGGATCTTCGGGCTGCGGGCAAAAGCGCGGCTGTGCTGCATTTCGGGCAGGTCTATCCCCTGAACCCGGAGCAGTTCCTGCCCATCCTGGAGCGTGCCGGGAGGGCGGTGATGGTGGAGGGCAACCACAGCTGCCAGTTGGCGCGCCTGATCCGCCAGGAGTCCGGCTACCATTTCAAAGATACCGTCACCCGCTACGACGGCCTGCCCCTCACGGCCAGGTACATCCTGGACAGGCTGTAGGAGTCGCTATGATACCTCTGGAACAGTACGGCGAATTCGAAACGGCCTGGTGCCCTGGCTGCGGCAACCACGCCATCCTCAAGGCCGTGAAGAAGGCCCTCTCCGCGTTGGACCTTCCCCCGCACAAGGTGCTCTTCGCCTCGGGCATCGGCCAGGCGGCCAAGGCCCCGCACTATCTGCGCTGCAACGCCTTCAACGGCCTGCACGGGCGCAGCCTGCCCCCGGCCCAGGGGATTGCGCTCTCCAACACGGAGCTGACCGTCTTCGCCGAAAGCGGCGACGGCTGCAGCTACGGCGAGGGGGGCAACCACTTTCTGGCGGCGCTGAGGCGCAACGTGACCATGACCTACCTGGTGCACGACAACCAGATCTACGGGCTCACCAAAGGCCAGGCCAGCCCCACCACGGCCCAGGGCCAGAAGACCAAGTTCCAGCCCGACGGCGCGCCCTCCATGCCCTTCAACCCCGTGGCCGTGGCCGTGACCATGAACGCGCCCTTCGTGGCGCGGGCCTTCGCTGGCGACATTGAGCACCTGGCGGAGATCATCGTCCAGGCGGCCCGGCATCCGGGCTTCGCCCTGGTGGACATCCTCCAGCCCTGCGTCTCGTTCAACAAGGTGAACACCTACGCCTGGTACCGTGAGCGCTGCCAGAAGCTCGAGGCCGACTACGACCCCACGGACTGGGGGGCGGCCATGCGCAAGGCCCAGGAGTTCGGAGAGAGGATACCCATCGGCGTGATCTACAAGGGGGAGAGGGTTCCGTTCGAGTCCCGGCTCAATCCGGCGGTGCGGCGGCCCCTGGCCACCTCCAGGGCGGATATGGGTCAGTTGAAGAGCATTCTGGAGGAGTACGTCTAGGGTGCATGGCAGGCGCGGAGGCAGACACCGCACCGGGAGGAAGAAGGTATGAACAAGATAGCGCTGTTCGCTTTCAGGGCAGAAATTCCCTGCTTTCTCCATGTGATGCTCAACGCCATCGACCTGCGCGAGAAGGGGTGCGAAGTTGAAGTGGTACTTGAAGGAGAGTCGCCCCTGGTGCTGGCCGAGCTTTCCAGGGCGGAGCACCCCATGCACGCGCTGTTCGAGAAGACGAAGACCCTCGGCTTGATCGCCGGGGTGTGCCGCGCCTGCGCCCTTGCCACCGGGTCGATGGAGGCCGTGATGAAGGAAAGCCTGCCCCTGATCAACGGCATGCACGGGCATGTGGGCATGGCGGACTATGTTCTGAAAGGATTTCAGGTGATAGTATTCTGATGGCTCAGACTCCGCTTGGCATTCATTATGAAGTGCACGGTGCTGGACCGCCGCTGGTGCTTCTTGCTGGCCTGACCATGGACGGCTCCTCCTGGAGTGGCCTACTCAGGCAGTTGACCCGTCATTTCCTGGTGTTGACGCACGACCCGCGCGGTTCCGGCAGGTCGGGCGCCCCGTTGGCCGGGTTCAGCGTCGAGATGATGGCCGAGGACGCCCTTTCCGTCATGGATGCCCAAGGCGTGGACAAAGCCCACGTGCTGGGCTTCTCCCTGGGCGGGATGGCTGCCCTGGACCTGGCGGCCAAGCACGCCGGGAGGGTCGGCAGGCTGGTGCTGGCATCCACAGGGATGAAGATGCGTCCGGGCAGGGTGATGGCCATGCGCCTGGCGCAGCAATTGCTGGCCGAGGGCGGCAGCATGTCGCAATCTCTCGGGGCGATGTTGCCCTGGCTGTTGGGGGACCGGGCTCTGTCGGAAGGGCGGCTTGCGAGGGCGTTCGCTCTACGCAGGCATCCACTGAACGCCGAAGGCTTCGGAGCCCAGTGCGAAGCCCTGGAAGCCTTCGACGGTCATGGATTGGAAGCCAGCGTCACCGCGCAGGCACTGTGCATCTCGGGCGACGAGGACATCCTGCTGCCGCCGGCCGAGAACGGCTTGGCCGAGGCGTTCCCCGACGCCCGCCACGTACTGCTGGCAGGGTGTGCCCACATGTCCTACATGGAGCGCCCGGAAGCTTTCGCGAGCGCTGTCCTGGATTTCCTTCTGTCGCGCTGACGGATCGTATCACAAAAAGACAATCAATCGTATTTCACGGCGCTGAACTTCATCAGCTTGTCCCAGGTGTGGTGCGACTCGATGCGCCGCATGGTGCCCGTCTTGCCGCGCAGCACCAGGGAGTGGGTCACCGCGCCGCGTCCCGTGAAGCTGACGCCTTCAAGCCAGGTGCCGCCGGAGATGCCTGTGGCGGCGAAGAAGGTGTCCTCGCTGGCGACGAGCTCCTCGGTGGTGAGCACGCGCTTCAGGTCGTACCCTGCGTCCAGCAGGGCCTTGCGCTCCTCGTCGGACTGCGGGTCCAGCCGGGCCAGCATCCTGCCGCCCAGGGCGCGGATGGCGCAGGCCGAGAGCACGCCTTCAGGGGTGCCGCCGGTGCCCATCATCACGTCCACCATGTCCTTGGGGTCGATGGCCATGAGCGACCCGGCCACGTCGCCGTCGGTGTGCAGCTGGATGCGAGCCCCGGCGGCGCGGATATCCGTGATGAGCCGCTGATGGCGGGGCTTGTCCAGCACGAAGACCACCAGATCGTCCACGTCCTTGCCCAGGGATTTGGCCACGGCCTTGAGGTTGTCGGCCACGGGGGCGTCCAGGTCCACCGAGTCGCGCGCGCCGTGGGGCACCACGAGCTTCTGCATATAGTAGCTCGGTCCCGGGTCGAACATGGAGCCCTTGGGGGCCAGGCCCACCACGGAGATGGCGTTGGGGCGGCCGTAAGCCAGCAGGCGGGTGCCCTCCACGGGGTCCACGGCCACGTCCACTGCCGGACCGGAGCCGGAACCCACGGCCTCGCCGTTGAAGAGCATGGGGGCCTCGTCCTTTTCGCCCTCGCCGATGACGATGAGGCCCTGGATTTGGATGGAGTTGAAGCTCAGGCGCATGGCGTCCACGGCGGCCTGGTCTCCAGAGTTCTTGTCCCCCTTGCCGAGCCAGCGGGCGCTGGCCAGGGCGGCGGCTTCGGTGACGCGGACGAGTTCGAGTGCGAGGTTGCGGTCAGGGGCTTCCATGGCGTGCTCCGGGTGATGTTGTGGCGGGAGGGTAGTTAAAAATGCCCGGGCAGTAAAGGGCGGTCGGTCAGCGCGCCGCCAGTTGCCGCAGCCCTCTGTAATGGCCTGCCTCGAAGTGGCCCGGGCGGCTGCCCGGCAAGAAAAAGCCCCGCGCTCCTGGGAGCGCGGGGCCGTGATCGCTGTGCTGACCTGGGATTACCAGGGGCGGCGGTTGGAACGATCGCCGTAGGAGGGGCGGGGGGCGCGCTCCTGGGCTTCGTTGATCTTCAGGGTGCGACCGCCGAAGCTCTGGCCGTCGAGGGCCTCGATGGCGGCCACAGCGCCTTCGTCGTTCATCTCGACGAAGCCGAAGCCGCGCAGGCGGCCGGTTTCGCGGTCTGTGATCAGGGCAACCGAGAGAACCTCGCCGTAGGGGGAGAAGTGGGCGCGGACGGAGTCCTCAGTGGTGGAAAAGGGAAGGTTGCCGACGTAAAGTTTCTTGGACATGTGCGATACGCTCCAATTAAGTGTTGGCATTCATTCTCATCAGACCAGGAGCGAAGCACATGCTAAGACCCAACCTCAATGATGACCGATGCCTGAATTAGATTTAAGTTATACCATTCTTGCGAACAAGTCAACATCCGTCATTGATTAATAAGTTCATAAGATTCCATTCGATCTAAATAGCTGAGGATATGAGCAGAAAAAAAACGGGGAGGCACAGGCCTCCCCGGTTTTGAGGGCGTCTGACGAACCCGGGCTAGGCCTGGGCCAGCTTCTTACGTATGCGGTCGATGCAGCTTTCCGCGGTGAAGCCGTATTCCTGGGCCAGGCGCTCGGCCGGAGCGGAGTGGCCGAAGTGGGAGAGCCCGATGACCAGGCTGTCCAGGCCCACGTATTTGTACCACAGTTCGGGGCGTCCGGCTTCGATGGCCACGCGCGCGGTGCACTGCCTGGGCAGGACGGCCTGCTTGTACTCGTCGGGCTGCTCGTCGAAGAGTTCCATCGAGGGCATGCTCACCACGCGCACCTTGCGCTCGGTGAGTTCCTTGGCGGCGGCCAGGGCCAGGTGCACTTCGGAGCCGGAGGCCAGGATGATCAGGTCAGGCTCGCCGCCGGGGGCGTCCAGCAGCACGTAGCCGCCCTTCCTGGCGCCGTCCGTGACTGCCGGAAGCTGGGCAGGGTCGAACACGGGCAGGTTCTGGCGGGTGAGCAGCAGGCTGCTGGGGCGCGTGGTCTGGGTCAGGGCGGTCTCCAGGCAGAGGGCGGTCTCGATGGCCTCGGCGGGGCGCAGCACCAGCATGTTGGGGATCAGCCGCAGCGAGCTGACATGCTCGATGGGCTGGTGGGTGGGGCCGTCCTCGCCGACCCAGAAGGAGTCGTGGGTGAAGACGTGCAGCACCGGCAGCTGCTGCAGGGCGGACATGCGCAGCGCGCTGCGCTCATAGTCGGAGAACATCAGGAAGGTCGCACCAAAGGGAACCAGCCCGCCGTGCAGGGCGATGCCGTTGCAGATGGCGCCCATGGGAAACTCGCGCACGCCGAAGGGCAGGTTGCGGCCCAGGGGAGTGGATGTGTTGAAGTCGCCCGTGGTCTCACGGAACTTCATGGTCTGGTTGGAGGGGTCCAGGTCGGCGGAGCCGCCCACCAGGATGGGCAGCTGCTCGATCAGGGCGTACAGGCACTTGCCCCAGGCGGAGCGGGTGGCAACCTTGCTGCCCGGCTCGAAGGCGGGCCAGGCGAAACCGCGGTTGCCGGGGGAGCGTTTGGTGATGCGCCAGAGGTCCTGGAAGGCCTCGTCGGCGTCGAGCTTCTTCTCGAAGGTCTTGGTCCATTCCGCGGCGGCGGCGCGCAGGGCGGGGAAGCGCGTGCGGAAGTGCTCCACGGCCTCCTCGGGCAGGTAGAAATCCTTGTCGTCGGGCAGGCCCAGCTTGCGCTTGGTGGCCGCGATCTCCTCGGCGGGCAGGGGAGCGCCGTGGGTCTCGAAGTCGCCCTCGCGGCTGGCAGTGCCCTTGGCCATGGTGGTGTGCCCGATGATCAGCGTGGGGCAGCTTGAGTCGAGCTGGGCCTGCATCACGGCTTTGCGGATGGCTTCATGGTCGTGGCCGTCCACGTCGATCACGCTCCAGCAGAAGCCCTCGAAGATCTTGCGGTAGTCGGTGCAGTCGCAACGGGTGGTGGGGCCGGCCAACTGCACCTTGTTGGAATCGTAGAAGACGATGAGCTTACCCAGCTTCCACAGTCCGGCCAGGGAGGCCGCGCCCAGGCAAACGGGCTCCTGCAGGTCGCCGTCGGAGGCCAGCACGTAGGTGTAGTGGCTGCAGATCTCCTCGCCCATGCGCGCGCGCAGCATGGCCTCGGCGGTGGCCATGCCCACGGCCATGGCCAGGCCCTGGCCCAGGGGGCCGGTGGTGGCCTCCACGCCGGGGGTCATGTGCTGCTCGGGGTGGCCGGGCGTGCGGGAGCCGAACTGGCGGAAGTGCTTGAGGTCGTCAACGGTGAGCACGCCGGCCAGGGTCAGCAGGCTGTAGAGCAGGGTGGACTCGTGTCCGGCGGAGAGCACGAAGCGGTCGCGGTTGAACCACTTGGGGTCGTCGGGGGAGTACTTCAGGAAATCCTTGAACAGGACGTAGGCGAAGTCGGCGGAGGACATGGCCCCGCCGGGGTGGCCGGAGTTGGCCTTGCGCACGGCGTCCATGACGAGGCCCTTGATCACGTTGACCGTCAACCGGTCCTTCTCGGCAAGCGCGGACATATGCGGTTCCTTGTTGTGATTAAAGAGAATCGAAGAGGTCGATGCGGCGCTGGTGGCGTCCGCCCTCGAACTCGGTCTTGATGAAGGTTTCCAGGACGGATTCGGCCAGGCCCGCGCCCATCCAGCGCTCGCCAAGGCAGAGCACGTTGGCGTTGTTGTGCAGGCGCGTCATGCGGGCCATGTACTCGTTGGCGCACAGCGCGGCGCGGATGCCCGCGCGGCGGTTGGCAGCCATGGACATGCCGAGCCCGGTGCCGCAGATGAGCACGCCCAGGCACTTGTCGGCCAGGACGCGGCTGCAGAGCTTTTCGGCGAAGAGGGGGTAGTCGCAGCTCTGGAGGCTGTCGCAGCCCACGTCCACGACCTGCACCCCGAGTTTGGAGGCGAAAGCCTTGAGTTGTTCCTTGAGGGCGAAGCCCGCGTGGTCGGAGCCGAAGATGACGGGTGTGCTCATGGCTGATATCCGTGACTGGTTTGCGCCAGGGGCGCGCTGTGTCCGATCCCCGGGGCGGGGCCTCCGGGATGGCGGTCCGTACTGGCCTTGGCCGACCGTGCGGACCTGGGCCGGAAAAATCCTAGGGGATGTCCGGCGTCTGGAAGTCGCCTTCGCGGTCCAGGGGGATGTGGCGCGCCTGGGGCGGTGGGGTGAGTTCCAGAGACTGCAAGGGCATGGGCTCCGCGCTCAGTTCCAGCTTCTTGACGCGCAGGACGGCCTGAACGCCCCCCGGCGTGGTCAGCGTGATGAGCTGGGCCATGGGGGGCCGCCCGGCCTGAGAGGGCGCGAAATCGGCGAGCTCGACGTTCCAGGGTTCCACGCCCCGGCCGGTGAGATGAATGGGTTTTCCCTCGAAGTCAAGGGTGAGGGCGGCCACCGGCGAGGAGGCCGGGAAGGAGTAAACGAAACCGTTGGGGATTTTTTTCACGCTCGAATAGTTGGGCGGCAGTATCAGCCCGAAGCTGCCCACGCTGACGGCGGCCAGCTCCTTCATGCCGAACGGGAAGGGCATCCCCAGGCGGGAGAGGGCCGCCTTGGTGCTCGTGTGGGTGAAGGCCTGATTGGCGGACGGATACACCGCCAGCCAGCCTTGCGCGTCCTCCCGCCACATGGAGAACACCTGCCCCATGCCGGTTGAGAGGTCCAGGCGCAGGGGCCTGTCCAGGTTGCCCCAGAAGCGCGCCAGCAGGCGGGCAGACTTCTTGGACGACTGCAGGGAGAGGCTGGCCGTGAGCGTGAACGACTTGGCCTGAGCCCCCCCGGCCATGAGCTGGGCCCAGAGGGCCTGGGGCTGCGGGCCTTCGCCCGCCCCGGTAGCCGTCGGCTTGGGCGCGCAGCCGCTCAGGGCGGCCAGGCACAGCGCGGCCAGAAGCAGGGCGCGCCAGGCGTTGGCGGCGCTGCGGATCATTTCAGGCCGTCCAGCTTGCGTTTGATCTCGTTGGCGTTGGAGGGCTTCATCTCCAGCGACTTCTTGTATCCGGCCTGGGCCTGCTTGCGGTTGCCCATGGCGGCGGCGATATCGCCGTAGTGCTCGTAGATGGCCGGGTCCTCGACGGTCTTGGATACGGCGCGCTGGATTTCGGCCCAGGCCTGCTTGTTGTCGCCGCGCTTGAAGTGCACCCAGGCCAGGGTGTCGATGTAGTAGGGGTTGTCGGGGCTCACCACCAGGGCCCGGGTGATCAGGTCCAGGGCGCGGTCCAGGTCGCGGCCCTGCTCGGCCAGGGCGTAGGCCACGAAGTTCAGGGCGTCGGGGTTTCCGGGGGCTTGGGCCAGCACCTTCTCCATCATGTCCAGGGCCTCGTCCTGGCGCTTCAGGCGCTCCAGGGAGACGGCGTAGCGGTACACGGCGTCGGCGTTGCCGGGGAAGGCGCGCACGGTGTCGGCGTAGGCGGCCGAGGCCTTCTCCAGGTCGCCCTGCTTGTCGTAGAGCACGGCCTCCAGGAAGCGGTACTCGATGCGGTCGGGAAAGAGCTGCCTGCCTTCCTGAATGAGGGGCTTGGCCCGTTCGAACTGCGTGGCGTCGATGGCCAGTTGGATACGGGTGCTCAGGGCCTTGTCGTAGAGCTTGTTGTCCTTGGGGATGCGGGAGAGCAGCTCGAAGGCCTTGTCCAGGTTGTTCTCCTTCTCCACGGCCAGCATGGCCTGGATGAACAGAACGTCCGGGTTGTCGGGCTGGTCCTGAGAGAGTTTGTCCAGCACCTGGGCCGCGGCGTTCTGATAGCCCGCGTCCACGAATATGCCCATGACCTCGAAGAGGAAGGAGCGGTCGTTGGGGGCTTTCTCAAGCAGAGCCAGGGCCTTGTCGGGCTTCTTCTGCTTCAGCGCCAGGCGGATGAGCCTGATCCAGAGTTCGGGGCTGTCCTCGCCCAGGTCGAGGATGCGGCGGTAGGCCTCCTCGGCCTGCTTGAAGTCGCCCGCTTTCTCGTACTGGAAGGCCAGCTCGGACCACGCGGCCATCTGGTTGGGGTCCTCGCGCAGGGCTTGGCGGAGCTTCTCGGTGGCCTGCTTCTGCTTGCCCATGGCGTTGTAGGCCTTGGACTCGTAGTAGGCCATGGCCGGGGTGCGGCGCTCCTTGGGGAGGGAGGCCATGAAGTCCAGGGCTTCCTGGTTCTTTCCCGCCCCGACCATGATGGAGGCCAGCTCCTGGCTGGCGGTCTGGTCCTTGGGGTGCGCGGCCAGATACTTGCGCAGCACGGCCATGGCCTCGTCGTAGCGTCGCTGCAGCAGGAAGGAGTTGGCCATGTAGAAGTGGAGGGTCTTGTCCTCCGGGTAGACGGCCAGGCCGCGCTCCAGCACCTCGCGCGTCTTGTCGGGCTGGGCCATGCCCCAATAGATGTTGGCCAGGTCGCGGTAGAGTTCCGGGGTGGGCGCGAGCTCAATGATCTTCTCCAGCACGGCAGCCCCCTGCTGGGGTTGCCCCTTGCGGGAGAGATCCTGGTAGATGAGGAAATAGTAGTCCGCGGCGGCCTGGGGGGAGAGGCCCCTCTCGGTCACGTCAGCGGGCGCGGGTTTCTTCGGGGCGCAGGCGGCAAGGCCGAGCGCCAGGGCGATGACGAAGGCGTATCTGAACATGGGGGCTTCACTCTTCTTTGCGGATCCACTCTGCCGAGAAGTCGCCTATGCGCTTGACGAAGTGGCTGCGGATCTTTTCGAGCAGTCTGGTCTCGATCTGGCGCACCCGCTCGCGGGTGATGCCGTACTTGTTGCCGATTTCGCGCAGGGTCACCGGGGAGTCGGAAAGGATGCGCTGCTCCAGCAGGTCGCGCTCCTTGTCGGAGAGTTCCGGGATGATGCTCTGCAGGTGTTTCTCCACCAAGCCCGCGATCTCGTCCTTGGCGAGCATGTCCTCGATGCCGGGGGTGAGCGCGGGCAGGTAGTCCAGCCGGGTGGAGGTGGAATCGTCGCCCAGGGTGATGTCCAGCGAGAGGTCGTTGCGGGCCATGCGCTGGTCCATCTCCAGCACGTCGGCCTCGGAGACGTTGAGGCTCTTTGAGATGTTGCTCGCCGACGGGTCGAAGCCCTGCGAGGTCAGGCGCTGGCGTTCCTTGTTCAGGTTGTAGAACAGGGTGCGCTGGGCCTGGGTGGTGCCGATGCGCACGAGCCGCCAGTTGTCCATGATGTATTTAAGGATGTAGGCCTTGATCCAGTAGGCGGCGTAGTAGGAGAACTTGATGCCCTTCTCGGGGTCGAACTTCTTCACCGCCCGCATGAGCCCCACGTTGCCCTCCTGGATGAGGTCCGCCACGTTCTGGGCCCAGCGGCGCTGGAAGTCCATGGCGATCTTCACCACCAGGCGCAGGTGCGAGGTGACCAGGCGGAAGGCCGCCTTCTGGTCACCCTCGTCGCGCACGCGGCGGGCAAGCTCGAACTCCTCGTCGGGCTTGAGCATGGGGAACTTGCTGATCTCGCGCAGGTAGGCGTGCAGGTTGTCCCGGGAGGCGGCGGGCACATGCTGCACCTTCAACGCGGGGAGGTTGGCCTCCTCGTCGAGGCCGGCCTCTGCGACGAGGGCGGCATCGTCGTCGTCGGGGGAGTCTTCCGTTTCGGGCGAATAAAGGTCGTGCTCCGAAGAAACCTCTTCGGCGTCCGCAGGAAGGAGTTCTGGCTCCTCGGGCTGGTTCGTGCTGTTGCTCATGTACTTGTCCAAGTGGCGTAAAACGCTGGAAGGTATTATCCATACGCTTTTCATTTGCCGGATTCAACGATTTTCAGTACGAGAACGTGGCTCGGACCCCCAAGGAGGATGACTGGTGGCGGATTTTCGCAAAGCGCTGTCGGACGGCGGCATCATAGTTTTCGACGGTGCCATGGGCACGTTGCTTCAGGCCAGGGGGTTGCCCCCGGGTGCATCCCCTGAACTGTGGGGCCTCGACAACCCGGGCATGGTCCGCGCCGTCCACGAGGACTACCTCCGCGCCGGCGCCCGCGTTGTGACCTCCAACACCTTCGGCGGCACCCGCTTCAAGCTCCCCCCCGGCACGGACATCCGCCGCGTGAGCCGCGAAATGGCCCTTGTGGCCAGGCAGGCCGCTGGCGACGCCAACTTCGTGGCGGGAAGCGTGGGCCCCACCGGCCACTTCATCGAACCTCTGGGCACCGTGACCATGCGTGAGATGGTGGCTGCTTTCGCCGAGCAGATCAGGGGCCTCGTGGAAGGCGGGGCGGATCTTATCATCGCCGAGACCCACTTCGACCTGGCCGAGGCCAAGGCCGTGGTGCTGGCCACGCGCGAGGTCTGCGACCTACCCGTGGCCGTGCTCATGACCTTCGAGCCGGCCGGCTCCCTCACCGGGACGCCTTCGTCCGTTTTCGCCGACACCATGCAGAACCTCGGGGTGGACCTGCTCGGCGTCAACTGCGGACTGGGCCCCGAGCAGATGGTCCAGGTGGCCAAGGATTTCCTGCCCCGCATCGACACGCCGTTCTTCATCAAGCCCAACGCCGGGCTGCCGCGCCTGGAAAACGGCGTGACCGTCTACCCCATGGGTCCCGACGAGTTCGCCGATCACATGGTTCCCTTCCTTGATATGGGCGCCAAGTGCGTTTCGGGTTGCTGCGGCACCACGCCCGCGCACATCCAGGCCCTGGCCAGGCTGGCCGAAGGCCGCGCCTGGAGCAGGCCCGAGCCCGCCGAGGGCCGCCCGCTGGTGGTCACCTCCCGCTCGCGCTCCGTGTGCATCGGGGTTGGGCTGCCCGCCGTGTGCATCGGCGAGCGCATCAACCCCACGGGCAAGAAGGTCCTCACCGAGGAGCTGCAGGCCGGGGAGTTCACCGAGGCCCTGCGCCTTGCCGAAGAGCAGGTGCAGGCCGGGGCCGGGCTGCTGGACGTGAACGTGGGCGCCCCCATGGTGAAAGAGGATGAACTGCTGCCCCGGCTGGTCAAACAGCTCTCCAGCCGCTTCCTTACCCCCCTGTGCCTGGACAGCACCAAGGCCGAAGCCCTGGTGGAGGGCCTGTGGTCCGTGCCCGGCTCCGCCCTGGTGAACTCCATCAGCGGCGAACCCGGCCGCATGGAGGAGCTCGGCCCCCTGTGCAAGCTGCACGGCGCGCCCTTCATCCTGCTGCCCCTGGCTGGCAAGAAGCTCCCGGTCACGGCCGCGGAGCGCATCGCGGCCATCGAGGCGTTGCTTACGAAATCCGACGCTCTGGGCATCCCGCGCAGGCTCGTGCTGGTGGACGCCCTTGCCCTGACGGTTTCCTCCAAGCCCGAGGCCGCCCGCCACTGCCTGGAGACCATCCGCCACTGCGCCAATGTGCTCAAGCTGCCCACGGTGCTGGGGCTTTCCAACATTTCCTTCGGCCTGCCCGCGCGCGAGCTGCTCAACTCCACGTTTCTGGCCATGTGCCTGGGCGCGGGAATGGGCGCGCACATCTCCAACCCGTCCACGCCGCTGCCGCGCGAGGTGGGCTTCGCCTCCGAGGTGCTTCTGGCGCGCGACCCGCAGGCCGGACGCTTCATCGAGGCCTGCTCCGGCTGGAAATACGGCGGGGGCGAGGGCGGTGTCACAGCCAAAAAGGCCGCCGTGGAGGTGAAGACCCTGCGCGAGGCCGTGGTGGCCGGGCGCAAGGCCCAGGTGCTCGAAATGGTGGAGGAGGCGCTTACCCGCGGGGAGGCTCCCGACGCCATCCTCAACCAGGAGCTCATCCCGGGCATCATGGACGTGGGCGTGCTCTACGAGCGCAAGGAGTACTTCCTGCCCCAGCTGCTCCTCTCCGCCGAGACCATGCAGGCCGGGTTCGCCCGCCTCAAGCCCCTGCTGGAGGCCGCGAACAAGGGGGCGGTACGGCCCAAGGTCGTGCTGGCCACCGTTGAGGGCGACATCCACGACATCGGCAAGAACATCGTGGGCCTGATGCTGGCCAACCACGGCTTCGACGTGCTGGACCTGGGCAAGGACGTGCCCGCCGCCCGGATCGTGGAGGCCGCCAGGGAGCAGGGGGCGCGCGTGATCGGCCTTTCCGCCCTGATGACCACCACCATGGTCCGCATGGAGGACACGGTGAAGCTGCTGCGCGAGAACGGCATGGATCAGAAGGTCTTCGTGGGCGGGGCCGTGGTCTCTGAGGCCTATGCCCGGTCCATCGGCGCTGACGGCTACGCCGCCGACGCCGTGGAGGCCGTGCGAGTCGCTAAACAGCTCATGGACGCCTAGGCCGAGACGTTATATATTTGGCCGGTCCGTCAACAATCCAACGAATCAATGGTTGCCATGTATAAATATTCATTCGCTTTTCTGCTGTGTGTCCTGCTGCTCGGCAGCTCCCTGGCCCAGGCCCAGAACAGGCCCGAAGCGCTGATCTCCAGCCAGGACATCATCAAGGCCGTCAGCCAGGCCAAAGGCAAGGTCGTGGTGGTGAACTTCTGGGCTTCCTGGTGCCCTCCATGCCGCCAGGAAATCCCCGACTTGATCGAGCTTCGCAAACGCATACCCGAGAACAAGCTGCTGCTCATCGGCGTGAGCATCGACCAGGACCCCGCCATGTTCTCCAAGTTCGCGTCCAAGGCCGGGTTCAACTACCCCGTCTATCTGGCAAAGGCCGATGTGCCCCAAGCCTTTTCGCTGCGCTCCATCCCGCGCACGATGGTGTATTCGCCCAAGGGCGAGATGGTCAAAGCCATCGAGGGTTTCGTCACCGGAGCCGAGCTGGAGAAAATGATCAACAAGCTGCTGGGCTCCTAGAATGGCGGAGTACTTCCTGCGCAAGGCGCGCATCGAGGACGTCAAGGCCATCCACGCCCTGCTGATGGATTCCGCGCGCGGCGAACTGCTTCTGCCGCGCTCCTTCACCCAGCTGTACTCCCACCTGCGTGACTTCTACGTCCTGGCCTCGCGCGAGGGCAAGGAGGTCAAGGGGTGTTGCGCGCTCTCGCTGTGCTGGGAGAATCTGGCCGAGATTCGCTCCCTGGTGGTCCACAAGGACCTGCAGAAGCAGGGCTGGGGCCGCAAGCTGGTGGAAGCCTGCCTCTCCGAGGCGGTGACCCTGGGCGTGTACAAGGTGTTCACGCTCACCTACCAGAGCGAGTTCTTCAGCAAGATGGGCTTCGAGGTGGTCAGCAAGGACGAGCTGCCCCAGAAGGTCTGGGCGGACTGCATCCATTGCCCCAAATTCCCCGAGTGCGACGAAATAGCCATGAAGATGGAGCTGTAGGCGGTGTACGAGAACCTGATCCCCGTCATCACGCGCGAGGCCATCGCCAGCCGCGTGGAGGAGCTTGGCGCCGCAATCTCCGCCGAATATGCCGGGAAGGACCTCCTTGTGGTGGGCGTGCTCAAGGGCGCGTTCATGTTCCTCTCGGATGTTGTGCGCAGCCTGACCGTTCCCGCACGTGTGGATTTCGTGCGCCTGGCCAGTTACGGCTGCAAGAACTCCCCGGGGGAGCTCAAGTTCCTGCAGGACCTGGAGACGCCCGTGGAGGGCAAGCACATCCTGGTGGTGGAGGATATCGTGGATACGGGCCATTCGATGGCCCTGCTCCTGGATGTGTTGCGCGCCCGCAACCCCCTCTCGGTGAAGCTGTGCAGCCTTATCGACAAGGCCGAGCGGCGTCAGGCTCACGTGAAGGTTGACTTTTACGGATTCCGGCTGGCAAAGGGCTTTCTAGTGGGGTACGGCCTGGACTTTGCAGAAGACTACCGGTGTCTCCCGGCGGTCTATGAATTGCTCCAACCAAAAGGTTGCTGATGCCATGAAAGTCGAATGCCCGAACTGCCAGACGACGTACAACCTCCCCGACGAGCGGGTGGGGCAGGATGGCGCAACGGTCCGCTGCACGGTGTGCAAGCACAAGTTCCATGTGGACGCCCCCACGCCCGAAGATTTCCCCGGCTTCGGGGATACGGGCGCATCGCCCGTATGGCCCGTCCAGGGGGAGGACGAACCCGACGTCTCGAACGATTTCGCCAGCCATCTCGACGCTCAGCGCAAGAAAGATCCCTATGTCGACGCGGGGCTGCCGGGGGAAGACTTCACCTCGGCGGACTTCGCAACCATCGAATTCGGCAAGCAGGAGAAACCCGCTTCGGAAGGCCTCTCCCGCAAGTCGCTGATCCTGGCCATCCTCCTCGGCGTCGTGGTCCTGGGAGGGGCCGGGGCCACGGCCGCCTATTTCATGGAATTCTGGCCCTTCGCCAAGAAGACCCCGGCTTCAGCCATGGAGGGCGCTCCCCAGGCCGCCGATCAGTCCAAACAGCCCAAGAAGGAGCCCGCTCAGCAGCCGCAGGCCCCCAGCCATGTCGCCTCCCTCGTCATCGAGTCGAACCAGTACTACTTCACCGAGAATGAGAAGATCGGGAAGCTGTTCGTGATCGAAGGCAAGATCGTCAACAGGTCGCCCGTGGTGGTCGGCCAGGTGAAGATCGACGCCACGCTGCTCGACCCGGCGGACGCCCCTGTGCTGAGCAAGTCCATCACCGCCGGCCCCAAGGCCAGCAACTTCGAGCTCAAGACCATGCAGCAGGCCGACATGGAAGCGCGCCTGAACTCCGTGCAGGAGATCCTGCTCAACAACGGCAGCGTCAAGCCCGGGGAAGAGATTCCCTTCATGTTCGTGTTCCCCAACCCCCCGGCGAACCTGGGCAGCTTCTCCTTGACGGTCACCGATTACCAGGAGCTGGCGCCCCAGGCCGGCCAGCAGCCCTCCGACAAGAAGTAACCCGTGGCCAAGGCCCGCATCGTTTACGTCTGTTCCGCGTGCGGGGCATCGAGCCCCCGTTGGCGCGGGCAGTGCGATGGCTGCGGCGAATGGAACACCCTGGCCGAGAAGGCCGCCTCCCCGGCGCAGCCGCGCACGGCTGGCGCATCCCCGCTGTATTCAGACAAACCCGTCTCCCTTTCCGGCTTCAAGGCTGAAGCCGCGCCAGCCGCGCCCACCGGCATCCCTGACCTCGACCGGGTGCTGGGCAGCGGGATGCAGCCCGGCGCGGCCGTGCTCCTCGGCGGAGAGCCGGGCATAGGCAAGTCCACGCTGCTTCTTCAGCTGGCGGGGCAGGTGGCCTCCGCGAACCGCAAGGCGGTCTACGTTTCAGGCGAGGAATCCCTGGGTCAGCTGGCCGCACGGGCGCGCAGGCTGGGGCTTGACCATCCCGGCCTGCTGGCCGTGAGCACCACCAGCGCCTCCGACGCGGCCGCCGCCCTTGCGGAAGCCGACACCCCGGCCCTGGTGGTGGTGGACTCCGTGCAGACCATGGCCTCCTCCTACGCCGACGGCGTGCCCGGCAGCCCCGGGCAGGTGCGGGCCGTGGCTTCCGAGCTGGTGGACGCTGTGAAGCGCGGCAGCTCCACGCTGATCCTGGTGGGGCACGTCACCAAGGAGGGGCTCATCGCGGGGCCGAAAATCCTGGAGCACATGGTGGACACCGTGCTCTACCTGGAGGGCGACCGCCAGCACTTCTACCGCATCCTGCGCGTGTTCAAGAACCGCTTCGGCCCAACCGACGAGCTGATGGTGCTGGAGATGCTGGGCGACGGGCTTACCCCCGTGCCGGACCCGTCCACGTATTTTCTGGGCGAGCGCGACGCCACTGCCAGCGGCTCCGCTGTGGTCCTGGCGCTGGAGGGCAAGCGCCCCTTCGCCGTGGAAATGCAGGCGCTGGCCAGCAAATCCTACCTGGCCATGCCCCGGCGCACCGCCCTCGGGCTGGACCTGAACCGGCTCAACCTCCTGCTGGCGGTGCTGGAGAAACGCCTGGGCATCCAACTGGGCCAGTCCGACATTTACGCCAAGACGGGCGGCGGTTTGAAGCTGACCGATCCGGGGCTCGATCTGGGCCTTGTGGCGGCGGTGCTTTCCTCCTATTATGACAGGCCGCTGCCGCCGCGGGCCGTCTTCTGGGGGGAGGTCGACCTGAGCGGGCGCATCCGGCCCGTATCCGGTCATGACGCGCGGCTCAAGCAGGCCACGCGCCTGGGCTACGAACCCATTTTCCATCCCCCGGCCGAAGGGCGTGGCGTGGCCACCCTCAAGGATTTCCAGCGCGCCCTCTTCGGCGCGTGATTGTCCGGGCGAGCCGGACCCAAACCAAAACGGCGCCAAACAGATGACCCAGTCCGCTCTCAAACGCCCGCCCGGCAGGCCCCGCAGCGACGCCGCGAGGAAAGCCATCCTCGACGCCGCCAACAGCCTCCTGGAGGAGTCCGGCTACGCGAAGCTCTCCATGGAGGGCATCGCCGCCCGCGCCGGCGTGAGCAAGGCCACCATCTACCGCTGGTGGCCCACCAAGGGCGCGGTGGCCATGGAGGCCTTCCTCGGGGCCATCTCGCCGCGCATCGCGTTCCCGCACACCGAATCCGCCATCGCGGACGTCACCACGCAGATGCGCTCCCTGGTCCGCGCCTACCTGGGCGTGGACGGGCGCGTGGTCTGCGAGCTGATCGCCCTGGGCCAGTCCGAACCTGAGACCCTGGCCTCGTTCGTGGACGGCTACCTCAAGCCACGCCGCAACGCCGCCAAGGACGCGCTCCTGCGCGGGGTGAAGTCCGGTGAGATCCGGCCGGACCTGGACATGGACATGCTCGTGGACGCCCTCTACGGCCCCATCTTCAACAGGCTGCTGGTGCGCCACCTGCCGCTGGACGAGGATTACGCCGAAGGGGTGGCCCGCATCGTGTTCTCCGGAGCTGGCGCCAGCGCGCCCGCCTCTCGCTGAATTCCTCCGTATTATTCGAGGCTTTTCTCGCGGTTTGACGCCGATGGGAGGCGACGGATGCCGAGACTGTTGCTTGCGATCGTGCTGCTTGTTGCGTTCGCCCTGACTGCCCCATGTGCTTCTTCGGGGACCGAGGCGTCCGGGCCGGATGCCCTCACCCTTGCCCTCGAAGTGTTCAAGGGGGCGCGGGAGGATGCGCCCGGCGTCCTGAGGCTCGCGGAGGAGAAGGTGCTGCGCCGCCCGGGCGTGAAGGGGCGCACGGTGCTGCGGGCCGGTACCCGGCTGACGGCCTTCAACAGGGCGGACGTGCTCTCCGATGGACGGGCTTACGTGCTGCTGTTCATGGAGGCTGAAGACGCAGGGACGGACGTGCCCGGCGAAGGCGCATCCATGCTGGCGCTGTTCCGGGCTGGGGAATCCGAGCCGTTGGATGTGGTGGAGCTCAAGACGGACCAGTTCACCTCGCTCTCACGCCCCTTCATGACCTTCGGGGGCGGGCAGGCCTTCGTGGTGGCCAACTCCCATTTCAATTCCAATCAAGGCTACCAGGATGCGGCCCTGTTCCACATCCACAAGGAGCGCATCCGCAGGATCGCCACCGTTTTCACGCTCTCGGTGCGCGGCATGTGCCAGCGTTCGTTTGCCGAGAGCCTGAAATGGAGCTTCCCGCCCGATCCCGGCAGCCCGTATCCCCGTGTGCTGGCGGAGGTTACGCTGACAAAGGGCCCGGATACCGACGACGCCGTAGGATGCCCCAAGCCCAAGCGTGCCGCACCGCCCGCGACGTATTCCGACGAATACCGCTGGGACAGGGCCAGGGACCGCTTCGTGCTCGTGCGCGGGGGGCTGAGCGCGCTGGACGCCTTCAATCGCGACAAGTTCTGAGGCCGCCCGGCGGGTTGCTCAAGCCAGCGGAGAGACGCTGAACGGACCATTCCAGAGGGGTTTTCAAGGGGAGCTCCTCCCTTTGGCCGTCGGAGGATCCTCTCTGACCAGGCTCCGGTCTTGGCCTCTCCAGGGCCGGACTGTCCGCTGTATTAGAAGAACGTCAGCCATTCCGGCCCTGCAGAAGCCAAAACCGGACTTGTCACGGCTCACCGCGTCTGAAACGCGGCAAACAAACAGGGCAGCTCTCCTGAATTGCCTGTCGTCAGTCGAAAAAAAACGCCGGGCATCCGTGGGATGCCCGGCGTGATTGATCGTGTCGGTCGCGCGGGGAGCTAGGCCACGTCCCAGACGGCCCCGGCCGGGGTGTCCTTGACCTCCACGCCCATGGCGGCCAGTTCGTCGCGGATGCGGTCGGACTCGGCGAAGTTCTTGTCGGCGCGGGCCTGCTTGCGGGCGGCCAGCAGGGCTTCCACAGCTTCACCCCTGATGCCCTTGCGTCCGGCCTTGCTGTCACGCAGCTCAAGCAGGAACCCTGCGGGATCGCTGCCGAACACTCCAAGAATATTCGAGTATTCCTTGAAGTTCGAGCGGATGGACTCCAGCAGCTCCTTGCCGCCCTGGCTCTTGCGCAGGGCCTTGTCCTCCATGACGCGCCCGGCCAGGCGCACCATGCCGAACACGTGGCCGATGGCGGCGGCGGTGTTCAGGTCGTCCTCCATGGCCTGGCTGAACCCGGCGCGCAGGTTGGCGCATTCCTGGACCAGCTCCGCCGGGGCGGCCGCGCCGGACCACTTGGTCCCGGCCAGGGTCTCCTCGATCTGGGCCAGGGCGGAGTAGATGCGCTTGATGCCCTTTTCGGCCTCGTCCAGGGCCTCGGTGGAGTAGTCCAGCGGTGAGCGGTAGTGCGAGGAGATCAGGAAGAAGCGCAGCACCTCGGGCAGGCAGTAGCCGAAGATGTCGCGGATGGTGATGAAGTTGCCCAGCGATTTGGACATCTTCTCGGAGTTGATCTGCACGAAGCCGTTGTGCACCCAGTAGTTGGAGAACTCCTTGCCCGAGGCGGCCTCGGTCTGGGCGATCTCGTTCTCGTGGTGGGGGAAGACCAGGTCCTGCCCGCCGCCGTGGATGTCCAGGGGCAGGCCGAGCAGGTCCTCGCTCATGGCCGAGCATTCCAGGTGCCAGCCGGGGCGGCCGGGGCCCCAGGGGCTGTCCCAGGTGGGCTCGCCGGGCTTGGCGGCCTTCCAGAGAGCGAAATCCAGAGGATCCTTCTTCTCCTCGCCTGGGGCAACGCGGGCGCCCGCCTGCAGCTCCTCCAGGTTGCGCCCGGAGAGCTTGCCGTAGGGCTTGAAGGCCCGCACGCTGAAGTACACGTCGCCGGAGGGTGTGGCGTAGGCGTAGCCCGTCTCGATGAGGTGCTGGGCCAGCTTGATCATCTCGCCGATGTATTTGGTGGCGCGGGGTTCCATGTCGGCCCGGAGGATGCCCAGGCGGTCCATGTCCTCGTAGAAGGCGGCGATGTACTTCTCCGACACGGCTTCGGAAGTCGTCCCCTCCTGTTGGGCGCGCTTGATGATCTTGTCGTCGACGTCGGTGAAGTTGCGGGCGAAGCGCACGTCCAGGCCCGTGGAGCGCAGGTAGCGGACCATCACGTCGAAGACCACGGCCGAGCGGGCGTGGCCGATGTGGCAGTAGTCGTAGGCGGTGATGCCGCAGACATACATGGAGACCCGGCCTTCGTGCACGGGGGTGAAGGTCTGCTTGGAGCGCGTCAGGGTGTTGTAGAGCTGCATGTATGATCCTTGCTGGGCACGTTCGGGCAGGTTTCGTTGCAGAGCCCGCCCCAAAAGTCAAGCAGTGGCGCGGCCCACGGCGGTGGCCGTGGCGTAGGCCTTGATGCCCTGGCCGGAGCCCGTGAAGCCGAGCTTCTCCTCGGTGGTGGCCTTCACGTTCACGCTGCCCAGAGGCAGGCCCAGCAGCGCGGCCACGTTGCGGCGGATGTGCTCACGGTGGGGGCCGATCTTGGGAATCTGGGCCACGATGGTCAGGTCCACGTGCACCAGGGTCAGCCCGGCGGGCGCGAACCTGGCCAGCACCTCGCTGACCAGCACGGAGCTGGCCAAGCCGCTGAAGCGCGGGTCGCTGTCCGGGAAGTGCTGCCCGATGTCGCCCGCGCAGAGGCAGCCCAGCATGGCGTCTGCCAGGGCGTGCAGGAGCACGTCCCCGTCGGAGTGGGCCAGCACGCGCGGCGCGCCTGGGATGGGCGCGCAGCCCAGCACCATGGAGCGCACGCCTTCGCCCTCGGGGGTCTCGGGCGGGGCGTAGCGGTGCACGTCGTAGCCGAAGCCCACGCGGGGCAGGAGCATGGGCGGAGCCTGAGCGCCGAGCAGGCGCAGGTCCTCCGGGGTGGTCAGCTTCACGTTGTCCTCCGAGCCGGCGACCACGCGCACGGACATGCCCAGCGCCTCGGCCAGGCTCGCGTCGTCGGTGACGTCGATGCCTTCGCGCGCGGCCAGGGCGAACCCTTCGCGCAATACGTTCAATGCGACGCCCTGGGGAGTCTGCACGGCCATGAGGCGGCTGCGGTCCGGCGTGGCGGTCACCACCCCGGCCTCCACCTGCTTGATGGTGTCCTTCACGGGCACGGCGGGCACCACGGCGGGGGCGCCGTCTTCCAGGGCCGCGACCACGCGCAGGATCACCTCGGGTGTTATGAAGCATCGTGCGGCGTCGTGCACGAGCACGTGGGTGCAGCCGGGGGGCAGGGCGGCCAGCGCGTTCTCCAGCGAGTCCTGGCGGCGCGCGCCGCCAGCCACGGCCTTCCAGGCCAGGCCGAGGGGGTTGTCCGCGTCCAGAGCCTCCAGCTTGGGGAGCATGGCTTCAAGCTCGGCCGGGGGCAGGGCGAAGACCATGCCGCGCACCTGAGGCACGCGGGCGAAGGGGCGGGCGGCCTTCCAGAACACGGGCTCGCCGCCCGCGTCCAGGAACTGTTTGCTTGCCCCGAGCTTGGCGGGGGCCATGCGCGAGCCGCTTCCGGCCGCCAGAAGGATGGTCCAGACGTTCATGGTGCTGCGGGGTTGGGGTTGAAACTCAGGAAGCGCGGAGGATGCCTCAAAGCGGGGCGGTTGTCACCTTCGGCGCTCCGCTGGAGGCCGCCCGGCAAATGCCCTGGCCCCCAAAACCGAAACGCCCGCGGGCGCTGGCCCACGGGCGAAATCGGAAGAGGGGAGCCGGCCGTAAGCCGGATTTTGTGGCCGGAGCCCGAAGGCTCCGGTGCGATCATTCCTCTAGGGCGACGATTACTCGCCGCCTCAAGCAACCTACCCGGAAGCTTCGGCCGGGCCAGCCTCGAACGCTTCCCTATTTGGTCTTGCTCCGAACGGGGTATGCCTAGCTTACCGCGTCGCCGCGGCAACTGGTGGTCTCTTACACCACCGTTTCACCCTTACCCTGCGGCCGAGGCCGCAAGGCGGTCTGCTTTCTGTGGCGCTCTCCGGGGATCGCTCCCCCTGGGCGTTACCCAGCGCTCTGCCCTGCGGAGTCCGGACTTTCCTCCCCGGGTTTCCCCGCGGCGACCGCCTGTCCGGCTCCCCCTTCGAATATAATCGCGCGGCGCAGGGGGGCTAGGCCTCCTGGGCTTCCTCGGCCTTCTCCTGGCTCATGATGTGCTGGTCCCAGTAGATCAGGCGCTGGCAGTTGGGGCAGGAGAGAATCTGCTGGCCCTTCTGCAGCTCGATGAACGCCTGGGGCGGGATGGAGATGTTGCAGCCCGAGCACACGCCGTTGGTCACCGACACGATGACCGGGTTGGCCAGGCGCGAACGGATGAACTCGTAGCGCGACAGGATGGGCTTGGGGATCACGCCGCAGGCGTGGGTGCGCTGCTCGGAGAGCTCCGCGATGCGCTTCCCGGCCGCGTCAAGGCGGGTCTTCAGCCCGGCCTGGGCGGTCTCGAGGTCGGCGCGCAGCGCTTCGGTCTGTTCGGAGAGCTCGCGGTCCGCCGTGGTCTGGCGCTCGACCTCTTCGGCGAAGGCCACCTTCTCCTCGTCGCGGGAGCGATTGAGCTTCTCCAGGCTGTCCATCTCACGCACCATGGCGTTGTATTCCTTGGAGTTGCCCACCATCATCATCTTGCTCTTGGATTTCTTCATCCGGACGTGGTCGTCCTCGATGTCGGTCTCCAGGCGGGAGAGCTGGTCCGTCAGGTAGCCGAGCTTTTCGCGAACCTGGTCGCGCTGGGCCTCGACATCGCGGCACTTCTTTTCAAGTGAGGCGATCTCCTTGGGAGCGTTCTCCACTTCGGCGGTGAGGGAGATCATTTCGCCGTCGATCTGCTGCAGAATCACCAACTGTTCGATCTGTTTCTGATACATTGCCGTCTCCGTGTGGAATCGTTGCACCCAGGCGAGGCTAGGCGGGGTTGAGGACCGCGCGCATGGGGTCCGCGCTTGGGAAGAAGCGGACCTCGAGCCCCTTTTCGGAAAAACGTCCGGCAAAATCGCCGGCCAGACGCCGCATCATCTCTTCTTCAAGGCTCCTGTGCCCGACGTCGATGGTCAGGCCCAGGGGTTCGATGTCCAGGGCGGCGTGATGGGTCACGTCACCTGTAATGAAGACGTCCGCCCCTCTGGCGAACGCCTTGGCCGCGCAGGACGACCCGGAGCCGGTGCAGTAGGCCACGGTGCTCACGGTCTCGGGCTGCGCTCCAATGAAGGTATAGAAACTCCGGGGCACAGCCCGGCGCAAAGCGGCAAGGAAGGCCTCCCAGGCCAGCGGGGAGGGCAGACTGCCCACAAGTCCGTAGCCGAACGGCTCACCGGGTTCGGCCAGGCGCACCACGCCCGCCAGGCCGGTGACGTCCTCGTTGGCTTCCAGGTAGGCGCGCAGCTTCGGCCAGTCCGTCTCCGGGCAGGAGAACCCTTGAGGCGCGTGGCGCAGGGCGTCGCGGTCGAAATGGAGCCTGCCCACGTCGATGTCGGAAGGGAGGTTCAGCCCTTCGAAACCGTCGGTGGCCACCTCGCGGTAGAAGGCCATCACGCGCGGCGTGGCGCCCTGGGGGTCGACGATGGACCGGCCTGTCAGGCCGAGTTCGTCAGCCAGCCAGGCGGCGGGGCCGCCGGGAGCGCAGTCGAGGGTTGTGTGCGCGGCCACCAGCCAGGCGTCGCTCGTAAGCAGCAGCTTGAGCGCCGCGCGGTGGTCGCCCAGCGTGTCGGGCAGGCGCGGGGTCTTGCCCAGGGGATGGTGGGTGAGCACCATCTGCGCCCCCCAGCCCAAGGCATGCTCAATGGTCGTGGACGTGGGGTCCAGGGCCACGGCGAGGCGTGTGACTTCAGTCACGGGGGAGGCAACCTGCACGCCGCAGCGGTCCCATTGGGCGGCCATGTGGGCCGGAGCGGCGTGCTCGATGGCGGCGAAGATGTCGCGGATGTTCATATCGCTCAAAAAAGAAAGGCGCTTTCAGGGTATTCCCCTAGGAAAGCACCTTCCGGTGTGTACGGGTTGCGGCGAATGCCGGAAAGAAAGCGTGTGCGATCTTCCGCAACGAATCGTCCTTGAAGTGGTGGGCCTACCAGGGTTCGAACCTGGGACCACCCGGTTATGAGCCGGAAGCTCTGCCAACTGAGCTATAGGCCCCCAGTAAGTTATGAATCCACGCCAATAATACCAATCTTGGCGGCGTGTCAACCCTGGGTTTGCGCCCGCCTATTTTTTCAGGGATTTGACCCAGCTGCTGGCGGCCTTGGCGGCGGTGGCGCCTTCGCCCACGGCTACCGCGATCTGCAGGAAGCCGCCCGTGCAGTCGCCCGCGGCGAACACACCCGGGATGTTGGTCTTCATCTCGCGGTCCACCTCGATGAAATTCCCGACGCGCGTCACGCCCAGTGTGTAGGCGAAATCCGTGGAGGATGCCTCGCCCAGGGCGATGAACAGGCCGTCGGCCTTGAGGACGGTGCCGTCGGCCAGGGTCAGGCTGTCCATGGCCGGGCTGCCGCCGATGGCCGTGATGCCCTGCTCGATGATCTCGATGCCGGCGTCCTGCAGGCGCTTCAGGAACTCTTCGTCCATGGTGGGCTTTTTGCCCAGGGTGCAGACGCGCACGTCCTTGGTGTAATTGAGCAGTTCCAGGGCCTGGTTGGCCGCGAACACGCCCTCGCCGGCCACAACCACGGGCCTGCCCTTGTAGAAGTAGCCGTCGCAGGACACGCAGTAGGAGACGCCCTTGCCCTCGTAGTCCGCGATGCCGGGGATGGGCGGCCTGGAGCGGGAGACGCCCGTGGCCAGGATGAGCGCGTCGGCCTGGTATTCGTTGTTGTCCGTCTTGACCTTGAAGCCGCCGAAGTCGCCGTGGTGCACGCCCAGAACCCGCTCGCAGCGCAGGTCCGCGCCGAAGCCGATGGCCTGGCGGCGTCCCTTGTCCACGAGGTCGCGGCCGGAGATGGACTCTTCGAAGCCGAAGTAGTTGGCAATCTCGTAATCGCCCGCCACCTTGGGGTCGCAGCCGATCAGCAGGGTGCGGATGCCCGCCCTGGCCAGGTAGATGCCGGCGGAGAGGCCCGCGGGGCCCGCGCCGATGATGAGGCACTGTGTGTTTTCCATTCTGATCTCCGGAAGGGTGAAAAAGGCTCGTCTCTTCAATATACGCGGGCGGCCGAAAAAGGGAAGGGCGCCGGGAGGCCGGAAGCCAGACTGTTGCCACGCCCGGGGAAGGGGGATAAATTGAGGAGGATTCGCCACTTCAAAGCATAAAGGACCAGGCACTGCCCATGAATCAGGCCCCATTCGTCACCGGCGACGGCCAGTTGGTGGAAGCCAGCGTCATCCACTTCAACCAGGAGCTTTCCGCCCCCCAGTTGTTCGGCGTCATGCGCCTCAGCCACGTCAGCGACTCCCTGCGCGGCCTGGTGCGCGACATCGCCGAGCGGGCCAAGGCCCAGTCCCGCCCGCTGCAGGACTTCCTGGACCTGAGCGGGCGCAGCGGCCACTCCCGCATCGGCATCGACATCCACCTGGCCGAAGGCGACCCCCACATCTCGGACACGGGCAAGTACATCGAGATGCCCGTGGTGGTCACGGCCCTGAACGCCCACCTGGCCGAGTCCCTCTCCGACCTCAAGATACTCACCCAGCGCTCCCCGGTGGACATCGGCAGGCTCTTCGTGCCCATGGGGCCGCACCTCAGCCGCGACCAGGTGCTCGCAGCCCTGGATCAGGAGGAGCTGCTGCTGCCCGAGGTCCACGACATCGGCCCGGACGGGTTGATCGAGATACCGCTGGACAATGTGCGCTACATCCTCTCCCAGCGGCTGATCTCCATTCCGCACAACTTCGCGGAGATGATCATCAGGGGCAAGCACGGCCTGGCCATGTTCCAGCAGCCCGCGCCCTCGGGCCTGCCGGAGGCCATCGGCCCCAAGGAGTTCTTGGTCAGCGCCCTGCGCATCTCGCTCGGGCCGTACATGGCCTTCATCTCGCGCGAGCTCTCCAACCCGGCGGTGTTCCACCTGGCCTCGCGCCTGCTGGACGGCGTGCGCACCACGGGCATCGCCACCATGCGCCAGGCGGAGATCTTCAACCGGGGGGAGGAGCCCGTGCCCTGCCGGGACCTGCGGCTGCGCATCAAGCTCTACCCGGCGGAGGAGCGCGTCGCGGCCATCTCCAAGCGGGTGCTCAAGCCGGGCAAGGCCACGGCCATCCTGGCCCGGGGCGTGGATTTCGCCGAGATCACCGACATGTTCAACCCATCGGCCTGCGAGGCGCTCTTCGATGAGATCTCCGCCGCGCCGGGCCGGGGAGGGCTCTACGGGCGCATCATGATGCCCGGGCGCATCGTGAACATCGCCTGGGAGCAGGAGGACGGCCGCTGGATACCCGAGTTCCAGTGGCGCCTTGTCTACGAGTGCGCCCGGGGCAACGTGCCCGAGGCCGTGCTGGCCGAGGACGAGATACCCAAGCGCTTCCGCACCTTCCTGCAGGACCTCAAGTACGTTGGCGGGGAGCAGAGCCTCTCCAAGGTGTTCGTGGCCGACGCCCTGCCGCCGGTGGACACCCTGCGCGTGCTCAAGCGCAGCGGCGTGGGAGTGGTGCTCATCAAGAGCATCACCATGCGCGCGGGACGCAACGGGGCCAGGCCCGAATACTATCTGGACCAGTCCTCCTACGAGGAGATCGCCCGCCTCTGGCGCGAGGGCATGCGCTTCTACATGATCTTCGAGTGTTCGGACGGTTGCCACGTGCGCGAGTTCAAGAACGGCTTCTGGGTCAGCGCCGAAGGCAAGGACCGCATGGACCGCATCCACACCACCTTCGCTTTCTTCGGCTCCGTGGTGGACGAGCTCAAGCCGGTGCTGATGCCTCAGTTGGAGGACTTTTTCACCGCCCTGGCAGCGGACCAGCGCCTGGGCGACGGCTTGGCCGTGGCCCACGGCAGCGGCCCGGGCGTGATGAAGGCGGTGGACGACGCGGCGGCCCGCCACGGCATCTACCGCATCGGGGTGGGCATCGACGGCGAGAGGATCGGGCAGGAGACCAACTTCTCCCCCGAGGCGGTGGTCCAGTTCGTGAACATCGCCCTGAACACCCGGCAGGACATCCTGGACCGGCGCTCCATCTTCAAGGTGTTCAACATCGGCGGCTACGGCACCTGCTACGAGATCAACATGGCGCTCACGTTCATGAAGATCGGGCACTGCCTGCCCGCGCCCTACGTGTTCGTGGACCCCATCGGCCTGGACGGGCAGGGCGGACACCTGTGGCAACGAGCCATCGAGCAGTTCCAGGTGCTCTCCAGCGCGCACACCGTGGGCGGGCTGGACATCCCACCCCTGGGGCCCATGTGGGTGGTGAACTGCTGCCACCTGGTGCGCTCCTACCCGGAGGCGCTGCAGGTCATCACGGGCTTCCTGGACGACCCGGCGGCCTACTGGCGCAAGGCGGGCATCGACATCGCCAAGGCCGCTGCAGCGCGCGACAACCTGGCCAGGGCCGGGGTGGTCATTCCGCCCTACATCGAGGGGGCCTTGAGCGACTATCTGATGCAGAAATAGACGGGCGGCGCGTGTTGCGCCGCAAGAGGAAAGGGCGCGGCCTGTGGCTGCGCCCTTTTCTGTTTGGGGGTATGACTGTTTCGGGCTCAGTTGCCGAGCAGGAGCATGGCCTCGGGCGCGACCGTGGGAGAATTCACCCCCAGCGGGGCCCCGATGCCCACGGTCCAGTAGTTGACGCTATTCTGGCCCAACTGCACCGTGTTGACCAGGGGGCCGCTGCCGAACCTGTCGCTGTAGGGGACGCCGTACACCGTATTGTTGGATTCCTCGTATACGACGTTGGCGTAGGTGTTGTAGTAAGTGTTGCCAGGCTGGATGGTGGAGAAGCCCACCATGGGCACGATGGACCACCAGCTGTTGCTGGTCATGTTCTTCAACGGAGTCCCGTTGACCATGTAGTTGCTGTTGTAGAAGCCGCCTAGGATGCCGGTGGTGATTTCCCCGATGATCATGGCGACCGTAACATTGTAGGCGCCGAGGTCGTACAATGAAGGGTTGTCTGTCACGTTGTGAGGCAGATCCGAGTTTTTCAGCGTGTTTTTTGTATAATTCTCGAATGACGTCCAGGCCGATCCGGTCAGGCTTACAGCGCTGGTTTGCACTTGGCCGTAAATGGCGTTGTTGTAATCGTCCACGTTGGCGACGGAGAATGTCACGGTCGCGCCGGACCAGGAATGCAGGGTTGAACTGCCGGGTGTCGAGTAGGTGAGATCGCCTGTGACCGTGAGGTTGCCGTCCTTGTCGGCGGTGGCCTGCATGTCGGCTCCGAACATGTACGCGCCTTGCTGCGGGAAACCAAAGCCGTTGGACCTCTTTATGTGGGTGCTCTGGCCCGCCGCGTAGATCGATTTCAGGTACGGGACGAACGAGGGCCAGGGGTTCGCGCCGTTGTAGTTGCTGGGCCCGATATAGCGAACAACCCTGCCCGCCGCGTTCTTGATCACGGCCGAGGGGTTGCTGTTGGTCAGGGCCGCCATGCGCGCCCCGATCTTCCTGGCAGTGGCGGTGCCCCAGCCCGTCTGTTGCAGCACGGGGGCCGAGGGAGTGGTCTTGGGGTTCACGCTGTAGCTGCGGATGGAGAGCGGGGCGGTGAAGTAGTTGATGGCGGTCAGGTTGCCCTGGTCCCCGCTGTTGCCCGTCATGGTGACTTCAAAGGGCTGGAAGCGCTGGGTGGAGACCAGGTGGGCCGGGGCGGCAGTGCGCGAGTTGTTCGTGGGGTCGTCGTAAAAGATGAAAAACACCGCGCTGTTGGAGTAGGTGACGGTGAGCCCCCCCGGTCCGATGTCGGTGAGTTTGACGGGTGCGGACATCAGGTTTTTGCCCCCGTTGCCGTCATCGAAGCTGATGGAGGTGCCGGAGCCGTAGCTGGCTACGAAGTTGGTGCTCGTTGAAGCGTAATTCGGGTCCTGTATCTGGAGCCAGACCGGACCACTGTAACCGCTTTGCGTGAAGTAGATGGTAAAGGCCTGGGCGGTATCGGGGAGCCAGGCACTGCTCATAAGAATGATGCTGACGAGCAGCATCTTCAAGAAGGGCAGGGAAAGCCTCATGGAACTGTGCGGAATGTCTGTGGCAGGGGGCAGACGCATGACATCAACCTCGTGGTGTTTGCGTTGCTGACGGAGACTGAACGCAGCCGGTTCGGTTCTGGCGCAGTTGGGCTGAACCGGGCAATCACAGGAAATGAATGGGGCCCCGGCCATGCGCAACGCCATGCTGCGGCGATCCTGAGCAAGCATCAGCACAGGGGAGGGGGGATGTCCAGGGCAATCTTGGCGCGTCCGCCAGCGCACGGACGCTCGCTGGCGAAAGCCCGCAAACTGGGCGCATGCGGGCTTCCGCACAGGGATTCACATACCGGCCCTCGCCGAGGCGGAGCGGCCCAAGGATGATCTAGGGCAGCGTTCCGTCCGGTCTCCAGCCCCGCAGGCGGTAATAGTCGCCCAGCAGGCGTTCCATCTCGGCCTCGGTCAGGGTCCGGCCGTCCGGCAGGGCCTCGCGGTGCAGGCGGCCGGGCAGCCGGTCGTCCTTGATGGTCAGGCCTTCGCGCAGGTTGAACTCCCGGGTGAGGTTCAGCACGCGGGCCGCCTTGCGCCTGAGTTCCCCCTTGGAGGCATCCAGCCCCGTGACCAGGCCCACAGCCTTCTCCAACTCCTCCCAGGTGTACATGTCACGGTAGAAGCGGCAGAGGACAAGCGTGTCGAAGATGGTGAGGCGGTCCTCGTAGTCGGTGAGCATCTCGGCCTTGCCCTCGATGGCGTCCGGAGGGATGAAGCCGGCCAGCTCGGGCTTGTAGAACGTGGTGCGCAGGTGGCAGGCCCCCCTGGGGGAGGTGCCGTAGGCCAGGCCCATGCCCTTGAGCACCCGTGGGTCGTAGCCGGGGGGCTCCATGCCCTTGACGTGGATAGCCAGGTCTGAGAGGCCCCATTCCTCGGCCGTGGGCACGATGCCCTCGGCCATGAGTTCGCCTACTCCCCTGCGTTCCGCGATCTCGTGGATGAGCCTGCCCACTCCCTCGAAGTCGCCGTAGTCCAGGCCCAGGTTCAACTTCCCCCTTCGGCAGGCCTCGATGGCCAGGGCGCAGAGGTTCCCGGCGCTGATGGTGTCCATGCCGAGGCGGTCGCACAGGTCGTTGAGCCAGACGATCTCGTCCATCTCCTCGATCATGCACAGGCCGCCGAAGGCGTAGATGGTCTCGTATTCGGGGCCCTCCAGCACCAGCCCCTGGTGGCGGCCCTTGACCAGCTTGGCCATGCGCCCGCAGGCCATGAAACACTTGAGGCAGGCGTGGGGCGTGACCTCGTGCTCCTTGTGGAAGGTCTCCCCGCTGATCCTTGGCCAGTGGTCGCAGGTGCCCTGGCTCCAGTATTTGGCCGGGAAGGCCCCGGCGGTGTTCATCAGCGCCACCATCATGGTGGTCCCGTAGGCCTTGTAGGCCTTGACGCCCTTGTTCTCCTTGCCGGCCTTGGCGAACGCGGCGGCGTAGGCGCGCGCTCCCTTGGGGTCGGCCAGCTCCCGCTTGCGGTCGCCCTGGAAGACAACCGCCTTGAGCCGCTTGGAGCCCATGACCGCCCCCACCCCGGCCCTGCCCGCGCAGCGCCAGAAGTCGTTGGCGATGATGGCGTAGCGCACCAGGCGCTCCCCGGCCGGGCCGATGACCACGGCCCCGGGCGCGCCGAAACCGGGCTTGCCCACGCCCAGGGCGGAGCGGGCGGCGCGTTCGGCGTCGTAGGTCTCCAGGCCCCACATGTGGTCCGCCTCGTGGAAGGCGCACCCTTCAGGGTGGATGGACAGGGCCACGGGCCGTTCCGAGGCGCCCTCGATGACGATGGCGTCGAAACCCGTCTGGTCGATGGCTTCGGGGACTTTGCCGCCCGAATAGGATTCGGCGTAGAACCCGGTCAGGGGCGACTTGGTGAACACGCCGTAGCGGCTTCCGCCCCAGATTGGGCCGCCGCAGAAAGGCCCTGTGGCGAAGATCAGGCGGTTGTCCGGACCCAGGGGGTCCGCGCCGGCGGGGTTGCGCGAGGCGAGCAGGGCCGTGCCCAGCCCCTTGCCCCCAAGCAGGGACTCCAGCAGCCCCTGTTCGGGCGCGTCGATGGAGTAGGTCCTGCTGCCGAGATCCACCGTGAGTATCCTGCCGTAGAATCCGAACATGGGCTTTCCTTCTGGACGCCGGATTGGGCCGGTTGGGGGAGTGGCGCGCCCTTTGCCTCGCGGCAAGAATGCGCCGGGTCAAGCCGTCAAAACGCCAATGGGTCAGTGCTCAGAGTACGCAGCGGTAGATGCTTTCGGCGTCCTCCACGCGCAGCAGGCGCGGGTTGTTGGCCAGCAGGCGGGTGACCTTCATCACGCCCTTGGCCAGGCCGGGGATGTCCGCGTCCTTGACCCCGAAGGAGGAGAGTTTGGCGGGCACCTGCAAATCCTTTGAGAGCTGGCGCAGGCACTCCACCGCCTTGAGCGCGGCCTCCCTGGCGGAAAGGCCCGACACGTTCTCGCCCAGCACCTCGGCCAGGTGCGCGAACTTGGGGATGTTGCCCAGCAGGTTGAACTCCATGACGGGCACGAGCATGATGCTGTTGGCCACGCCGTGGGGGATGTGGTACTCGGCCCCGATGGGGTAGGCGAAGGCGTGCACCGCCGTGACCCCCGCGTTGGCGAAGGCCATGCCCGCCAGCATGCTGCCCTCCATCATCTTGGCGCGGGCCTCGATGTCGCCGCCGTTTGCGAAGGCGGTCCTGATGCTGCCGTGGACCAGTGTGATGGCCTGCAGCGCCAGCATGTCGGTCATGGGTGTGGCGTTCTTGGAAGTGTAGGCCTCCACGGCGTGGATCAGGGCGTCCATGCCCGTGGCCACGGTGATGTGCGGCGGCAGGCCCAGGGTCAGCTCCGGGTCGAGCAGGGCCACGCTGGGGAACAGGTGCGGGCTCACGATGCCCTTCTTGAGCTTCTCGTGGTGGTCGGAGAGGATGGCTATGGGCGTGACCTCGCTGCCCGTGCCCGCCGTGGTCGGGATCAGGATGAGCTTGAGCCCGGGCTTGGGGACGAGGTCGATGCCGAACATGGAGGAGACGTCCCCGGGGTTGGTGGCCAGGATGGAGGCGACCTTGGCCACGTCCTGCGCGGAGCCGCCGCCCAGGCCCAGGATGACGTTGGCCTTGAACTCCTTGACCTTTTCGCTGGCCCGCACCGCCGTCTCGTAGGAGGGGTCGGCCTCCACGTCGGAGAAGCGCGCGAAGGCGATCCGCTCCTGCTTCAGCAGGTTCTCCACCTTGTCCACCAGGCCGGTCCCGGCCAGGCCCGGGTCCGTCACCACCATCACCCGCTTGCCGCCCAGCCTGCGGACTTCCTCACCCAGCTTGGCTATCGATCCGGCGCCCATGACGATGCGCCGCGTGGTCTGAAACGTCGTAACGGTTCCCATGGCAGTACCCCTGCTTGGTTCGGCTCCGCCAGCGCGGGCCATTGTGCGGTGCGTGCCGTCTTCGGCTCAGGCCTGGCCGTCCGTTCAGAAACGCGGCTTCGCGCCGCGCCCCGCGGGCGGCCTCCGCTCAGACCGCGAGGTAGCGGCTTTGTATCTCGCCGTCGTTCCTGAACGAATCCACCGAGCCCGTGTAGACGGCCCGGCCCTTGTCCATGACGGCCACGCTGTCGGAGACGGCCAGGGCGAAGCGGATGTTCTGCTCCGAAAGCAGGATGGTCGTGCCTTCGCGCTTGAGCCGCAGCACAAGCTCCTTGAGCTCGCCCACGATCACCGGGGAGAGGCCCTCGGTGGGCTCGTCCAGGATGAGCACCTCGGGGTTGCCCATGAGGGCGCGTCCGATGGTGAGCATCTGCTGCTCGCCGCCGGAGAGCGAGCCGCCCATGCGGTCGAGCATCCGGCGCAGGGTGGGGAAGCACTCCAGAACGGTCTCCAGGTTCCAGCGCCCGGTGCGACCGGAGATGACGCCCATCTCCAGGTTCTCGCGCACGCTGAAGGGCCCGAGGATGCGCCTGTCCTCCGGGACGAAGCCCAGGCCCAGCCTGGCCATCTTGTAGGGGGGCAGGCCCGCGCACTCGCGCCCCATGAACTGCACCCGCCCCGACTTCGGCGGGGAGAGGTTCATGAGCGAGCGGAACGTGGTGGTCTTGCCCGCGCCGTTGCGGCCCACGAGGCAGACGGTCTCCCCCTTGCGGACCTCGAGGCCCATGTCGAAGAGGATGTGGCTGCGCCCGTAGAAGGTGTTGAGCCCGCCGGCCGAGAGAATGGGGTTCATGCGACCTCCTCGCCCAGGTAGGCGGTGATGACGTCCTGGTTTTTGCGGATGTCCTCGGGCGGGCCTTCGGCGAGCAGCCTCCCGCTCTGGAGGACGCGCACGTTCTGGGCCAGGCCGAAGACCGTGTCCATGTCGTGCTCGATGAAGATCAGGGTGAGGTTGAAGTCCTTCCAGAGCTTGCGCACCAGCTCGCGGGTGAGCTGGCGCTCCTCGGGGGACATGCCGGAGGTGGGCTCGTCGAGCAGCAGCAGCACCGGCTCCAGGGCCAGGGCGATGCCGATGTCCAGGAGCTTCTGGTCGCCGTGGGCCAGTTCGTGAGCCTGCCGGGCGGCGTAACGGGCCAGGCCCAGGCTGTCGAGGATCTCCATGGCCCGCTTGGTGGCGCGCTTGAACTCAGAGACGGGGCGCAGGGGCCTGCGCGTCTGGTCCAGCTTGGAGAGGCAGGCCACGCGGATGTTGTCCAGCACGGTCTCGCCCAGGAACAGCGAGGCCACCTGGAAGGCCCGGCCGACCCCTAGGGCCACGATCTGCTGGGTGGTCCTGCCCACCAAGTCCCGCCCCTGGAAGAGGATGCGGCCGCTGTCCGGGCGGAGATGCCCGGTGATCTGGTTGAACAGGGTGGTCTTGCCTGCGCCGTTGGGGCCGATGACCACGGATATCTCGCCCGGCATGACCTTGAAGCTCACGTCGTCGGTGACCTTGAGGCCGCCGAAGGCCTTTGAGAGGCCCACCAGTTCGAGGATCGGGGCTGTGGCTTCCATCTCAGTTGCCCTCCTCCCGGGTTGTCAGGGTGGGCTGCCTGCCGGGCAGGCGCGTCCAGAGCTGGCTGATCTCGCCCATCAGGCCGCGCGGTAGCCCGAGCACCATGACCAGCATGACCGTGCCGATGATCAGCGACCAGTACTCCGTGAAGGCGCCCACCACGTCCTCGATGGTCACGATGACCGCCGCGCCCACCAGGGGGCCGAAGAACTGGCCGATGCCGCCCAGGATGGACATGAGGATCACGTGGCCGGAGGTGGTCCAGTAGAACATGTCCGTGTGGATGGAGTAGTCCACGCCGCTCATGAGCCCGCCGGCCAGGGCCGTGAACAGGGAGGAGATCATGTAGATGCGCTGCTGGTTGCGGCGCACGCGCCTGCCCAGGAAGCGCACGCGCTCCGGGTTCTGGCGCACGCAGCGCAGGATGAGCCCCATGGGCGAGGCCGAGAGCCTGCCCAGGAACCAGATGGAAGCGCCCACCAGGGCCAGCACCAGGTAGTAGTAGACCACCTTGTTGGAGAATATGCCGGGCGGGATGATGTTCTGTACGCCGTCGTCGCCCCCGGTGAAGGAGTACCACTTGAACACCACCTGCCAGCCCAGTTGGCCGAAGGCCAGGGTCAGCATGGTGAAGAACACGCCGCTGACCCTGATGATCAGGTGTCCGAGCAGCCAGGCGGTCACGGCGGCCAGGACGATGCCGATGGCCATGCCCGGGAAGAACCAGGCCTGGCCGAGGTACTTCACGCTCAGTCCCGCGCCGTAGGCTCCCATGCCGTAGTAGAGGGCCTGCCCGAAGGAGAGCATGCCCGTCACCCCGAAGAGCATGTTGAAGGACACCGCGAACAGGCCCCACACGAGCACGTGCGCGGCAAGGAGCATCTGGTAGTTGGTGGTCTTGAGCACCGGGACCAAGCTGAACACCACAAGGAAGATCAGCAGGTACCAGGTGTTGGCGGTTTGCGGCTTGCTTGGCATCCTAGACCCTCCTGACCCTGCGCGGCGCGAACAGGCCTTCCGGCTTGAAGATCAGCGTCAGCGCCATGACCAGATAGCTGAACAGCGTGGCCCACTTGGGCACCAGGACGATGGCGAAGGAGTTGACCTCACCGATGAGCAGCGCGGCCAGCCACGCCCCCCAGAAGTTGCCCAGGCCGCCCAGCACCACCACGATGAGCGAATCGATGATGACCTCGATGCCTGCGCCCGGCGTCACGGAGCGCAGGGGCGCGGCCAGCACGCCGGTCATGCCGGAGAGGGCCGTGGCTATGCCGAACACCAGGGTCATGGTCATGGGCACGTTCACGCCCAGCACGGAGAGCATCTCCCGGTCCAGGGCGGAGGCGCGCGCGATGCGTCCGCCCCTGGTGTTGTTGAGCAGCCACCAGGCAGCCACAACCACGACCAGGCCGATGGCGATGACCGCCACGTTGTAGGTGGGCACCACGATGCCGCCCATGTTGATGGCCCCGGAGAGGGCGGGCGGTTTGGCCAGGGACTTGTATTCCGTGCCCCAGACCAGCTTCACCAGGTCGTCGAGGATGAGGATGAAGGAATACGTCAGCAGGATCTGGAACCCGCCCTCGTCGGCGCGGCCGTAGATCCTGCGAAGGAAGAAGTATTCCGCCACCATGCCCAGCAGCCCCGCGAAGAGGCCCCCGCAGACCAGGCTGAGCCAGAAGCTCTGGCCCCAGACAGACGAGAACTGGTAGCCAACGTAGGCCCCGATCATGAAGAACGAGCCGTGGGCGAAGTTGAAGACCTTGCCCACGCCGAAGATGAGCGTCAGGCCGCTGGCGATGAGGAAGAGAAACGTCGCCATGGTCAGGCCGCTGATGAGCTGTACGACGATGAATGAAAAGTCCATGAGCCGCTCCTGGTTGTCAGGTGCATTCCGGGCGCGGGAGGGCTCCCCGCGCCCGGATCAAAGGCCGCGAGGCGTTACTTCTTGTTCTTTTCGATCCACTCCTTGGGCGGGAGCAGCTCATCTGCCTTGTAGACCTTCCACTGCCCGAGCATGCGGGTGGCGGGCGGGAAGGCGGTGTTGGGCACGGTCACGCCGATGGCCTGCACCTGCACGATCTGATGCGAGGCGGGGTCGATGTAGGAGGTGAAGCCCTCGGGGTCCTCGGGCTGCTGGAACTTCAGGCCTTCCAGCGCCTTGACCAGGGCATCGGTGTCATTGGGGTTGCCGACCTTCTTCACCGCCTCGGCGATGGCGTACACGCCCACGTAGGCGCCTTCGGCGGCGTAGGTGGGGTAGCGGCCGGTCTTCTTGTGGAACTTGGACACGTAGTCCTTGTTCATGGCGGTGTCGGGCCAGTTGTTGTGGTGCCTGGCGGAGAGCACGAGGCCCAGGGGCAGGCTGTCGCCCATGGCGCTCAGCAGCTCGTAGTTGCCGCCCGCGTCGGGGTGGAAATAGAGGCTCTTCTCGAACAGGCCGTAGGGCGCGGCCTGCTTGATGAAGGCCACGGTGTCGCCGCCCCAGAAGCCGCTGACCAGGATGTCCGGCTTGGCCTGCATGATGGAGGTGATGTAGGAGGTGTAGTCGGATTCGAACAGTTTGGGCCAGTACTCGCCGACCATCTGGTACTTCACGCCGAAGCGGTCCAGGTTGAACTTCAGCTCCTCGATCTGGGCGTGGCCGTAGGCGTAGTCGGGGCCGATGTAGGCGATGGTCTTCCAGGGCTTGGTCTGGGCCAGCTCCTTGAGGTAGAGCGCCCCGGCGGCCATGGACTGGAAGGTGTTGTTGGAGACGCGGAAGTAGTAGGGCTGGAGGTTCTGCACCGTCAGCTCGGTGGCCGCGTGGTCGGTGCCGATGAAGATCTTCTTCTCCTGCTTGGAGACCTCGGTGAGGGCCAGGCCCACGGCGGAACTGACCACGCCGAAAAGGAAGTTGACCTTGTCGTCGGAGATGTAGCGCTTGGCCACGGTCACGGAGTAGTCGGGTTTGGCCTTGCTGTCCGTGTTGATGAACTGGATCTTGTACCCGGCCACGCCGCCCTTGGAGTTGATCTCCTCGGCGGCCATCTCGGCGGCGGCCACGGAGTCCATGCCGTAGATGCCGGACCTGCCCGTCATCGGGTACAGCGCCCCGATCTTGATGACTTTGTCCTGTGCCAATGCGGACGTGAGCATACTCGTCAATAACAGCGACAAACAAAGAGAAGCGATGCGTCTGATGGATGCCATCCGTCATTCCTCCTGTTGGGTGTTTGACTCGACTCGATGTCCGATTCGGCACGGAACCGGATGTGTCTTGCTGGCTTGGTCCTCCTGTGTCGCGCCGGACGGCGGTCCGGTGATGCGGCTCTGTAAGTGCTTTGCGTCGGCTGTACGGGGAATGATCCCGAAGCAGCGGATAGTGGCATGATCCGTCCGATGCGGAACTGCATCAGAAGTGGCGGGCGGATTCGGTGCGGATTGTACGGCGTGCGCCCGCGTCACACCGCAAATTAAAGACATGATCCAATGGAACGGTGCGCGGCAGTGTATAGCCAGAAGCGTGCCGGACACGCAAAAATGAGGATTGGTGCGGGTTGAGGGGGATGCAGTTTGGGGAGGCTTGGTGCGGAATTGCGAAATTAAACTTGGCTAATCAAACTAACAGCTCTCAATATTTATAATTCGCACAAATGCGACAAAATCAATTCTGCGACAAGCCCGTATGGCCGAACAGGCCGCGATCCTTGAGCAGGCCGTATTTGGCCGCCTTGCGGTAGGCGGTGGCCTTGTCGATGCCCAGTTCCAGCGCCGCCTTCTGCCAGTTGCCGTGTTTGTTGAAGGCCTTCTCCAGCAGGTAGGTCTCCACTTCGGCCACGGCCTCGCTCATCCTGGAGCCGCGCTTCGGAATGTAGACCGAACGGCGGATATGGCTGGGCAGGTGCTCCACGGTGATCTCGTTGTCGGCCGTGGTCACCATCAACCGCTCTATCATGCTCTCCAGTTCGCGCACGTTGCCGGGCCAGGGGTAGAGTTCGAGCACGTCCACCGCCCCCGGGCTGATGGTCTTGCGGTAGCCGAAGCGGCGGTTGAACTTGTCCATGAAGTGCATCGCCAGCAGGGGGATGTCCTCCTGGCGCTCGCGCAACAGCGGCAGGTGGATGGGCACCACCATGAGCCGGTAGTAAAGGTCCCGCCGGAACTCGCGCATCTCGACCATCTTCTGGATGTCGCGGTGGGTGGCGCCGATGATGCGCACGTTGACGTTGATGGGCTTGGTGCTGCCCAGGCGCATGATCTGCTTGTCGTTGATGGCCCGCAGCAGCTTGGCCTGCAGCAGCACGGGCATGTCCCCCACCTCGTCCAGGAAGAGGGTGCCGTTGTTGGCCAGCTCGAACAGGCCGGGTTTTCCCTCCCTGCGCGCCCCGGTGAAGGCCCCGCCCTCGTAGCCGAACAGCTCGGATTCCAGCAGCTGCTCCGGAAGGGCGGCGCAGTTGATGGCGATGAAGGGCTGCGTGGCCCCTTTGCCTTTCTTGTGGATCAGCTTGGCGATCAGTTCCTTGCCGGTGCCGGAATCACCGGTGATGAGCACGGTGGAGTCCACGTAGGCCACCTTGGTCGCCGTGACCAGAGCCTGGGCCATGGCCCTGCTGCGGAACACGATGTCGCTGGCTTCTATCTGCAGGGAGCGCAGGTAGGATATCTCGGATTCGTACTGCTTGGTTTTTTCCCTGGTCTTGTTCAGCTGGTCGCGCAGGCTGAACAGGTCGGTGATGTCGCGCACGTTGGTGACCACACGCACGAGCTTGCCCGAGTCGTCGAACACGGGACTGCCCGTGACCAGCAGCCTGCGCTTGCCCTTGATGGTCTGGTTGATGGTGGCGGCCCTGCCGGTCTCCATGACCAGCAGCGTGACGGACTGGTCGTAGTATTTCTCCTCCACCAACTGCTGCATGTTCTTGCCGAGCACCTCCTCGGCCTCGATGCCGGTCATGCGCTGGTAGGCTTCGTTGAGCAGCAGCACGTTGCCCGCGCCGTCCGTGATGAACATGCCGTCGTAGGAGGAGTTGATGATGGCGCTGAGTTCCTTGATGTGGTCCTTGACGTAGTGGAGCTCGCAGGAGGCGTTTTCCAGGATGGTGGTGTCCTGGAAGACGCTGATGACTCCCGAAAGCTGCCCGGAGTCGTAGAGCGGCGCGTGGTTGGCCATGAGCACCGCGTTGTCGAGCGCGAGCATCTGCCCGTAGACGGGCTTGCCCGTGGCCAGGACCTGTGTCGCCAGGGAGCTGGGCAGGACAAGGGAGAGGTTCTTGCCGGCCAGCCCTCCCTTGGGGGTTTCGAGGAATGCCTCGACCGGTTCGTTGGCGAAACGGATCAGCCCGAGTGCGTCCACGACCATGAGCCCGATGGGTGCGGCATCGAGGATCGTCTGGAACGACGCAGGATCGCAGACATGCGGATCGGACACGCTCTCGCCCTCTCTGTTTCGTCGCCTGAAAGGAATACTCCACGCAAGGGAAGCCGGTACGGATGGATAAGTTTCACCCTACGCAGTGCCGCTCCATGAGTAAAGCTCGCGGGAGGCGGGCCGCCCGATGCAACAAGGCTACAACCCGGCCGGGGAGCCGAATGGGGCCGGGCGCGACGGGAGGAGGGCGCCTGTGTCCACGGCGTTTTCCATTGGGCCACGGGGATACTGCTGTTCGGCGAGAGCGTGGGCGCGGTCAGGCTGACCAGAAACGAGGCGAGTGAGGGGGGCTGCGCCGGGCATTTGCATGGCCGGGCATGCGGGCCGGAAGGCAGCAAAGCAGCGAGTGATTCAATTGGAGGGGTCGTCGTCTGCGATGCAGCGGTTGATGGCCTCGATGACCTCGTCGCTCACATCACGGGAAAATATGAGGTGCCGCTTGTTCCCCGGGGGGATGTCGTCCAGGCACTTCAGAACGTAGTCGGCGGAGTTGAGCCTGCGTGTGATGACGAGGTTGTCGAATTCTTCGGGGGGCAGGAGGATGTAGTCGAACCTGCCGGCATCGAGCATCGCTATGATGTTCATCTGTTCGGCGTTCACACGGAAGACGTTTGTCGGGTTCATCCTGATGATGTCGTCGACAATCTTGCCTTCGGAGTGGCCTGCGACGACTCCAAGGACCAGCTTCGACTTCACGATCAGCTCAGACAGGCTTGTGAACGGTGCAAAGGCTTGTGCATTTTCTTTCTTGAATATCGCAGCCTGTGGCTTGTTTTGATAGATTGGAATGGAAAATTTGGCGAATGATTCCCGCTCCTGCGTTTTGAACCAGCCGATGGACATCGCGTTGTGTCCGAGCTTGACCCCGTCCAACGCACGGTTCGACGGCAGCTCGGTCAGCGTGAAGTCGATCTTGGCACAATTGATCGCCCTGATCGCCCTTTCCAGCAGGATGCCCTTCGGCTCCCCCTGGGCGCTGTAATAGTACGGCGGGTAGTCAATATAGAAAACATCCATCTGTTCCTTCGCATACCCGCATAACGGATGGAATGCGAAGAGGATGAGGACTTGAAGACAGAAAATGATTCTCATAGACTTGGTCTTGTTATGATTGACAACTTACTGTTCAATTTAAACAAAAAAATGGAGTCATGGCAACCATGGGCGTGGTTTCTATCGGTTAAGTTGCTTTTGACAACATCTCCCCATGCTGCAACCTGGCTTAATCGGATCGCAAGAATATTCACCGGGCACGTTTTTGAGCAGGTCCGTCGCACAACATCGTCCCGCCGAACATACCGCAACCCGCAGGGCATGACGGCAGGGGAAGGGCGGGTGGGAAGTCGTCCCGCTGTTAGCGATTCGGTCCACAATTGCCCACGCTCGCATCATGTTGGAGGAGTCCGTGTGGTCCGGGCTCCCGCATCAGGAGCGTCGCGAGACGCCTGGAAAACCTTAACGGGTGCTCAAGCGCGCCTCAGGCACGGCCCGCTTGAATCACGCTCCAAAGTTGTAGGCACCGTGTGTCTGCTCACAGTCGCTGGAGGTGCCTGTCAGACCCCGATTTGCCAGACATGCGCCCTGACACCTTGGCGGGCCTCGGCCACGGCGGGGCCTGCGCGGGTTCCAGGCAAAGCGTGGGCAATACACAGGCCGGAAGGTTTACATCGTGACGAATAAGGTGCATGTGGTTTACGAATAAAGACATTTCCTGCGACATGCCCGGTGGGGCATGACGCGGGACAAAGTCCTCCGCAATTCCGGTGCCTCCTTCTTCGCAGAGGGTTACCTCGTGATGGGAGAAAGCTTCACTCTCTTGGTGACCGGTGGCGAGTCCCTTGCCTCTGCCATCGCCTCAGCCTGTGAAGAAACATTGGAATGCGCTCCGCCATTTGTTGCGCAAAAATCGATGGATCCGCCGGCATGGCGTGTGATCGTGAGGGTTCGCCCGACCCTGTCAATTCCCGAGACGGACTGGATGGACGTGGCCAACGCCCTGGTTTCAGCATTTTCAAGCTACGACATGACCATTGAGCATCCTCAAGAACGTGAACTTCGCGAACGCCTCGATAGACTTTGGGACAGGGTCTGGGCTCTTTTGAAGGCTGTCCCCGGAGCGTCTGTTCACCTGGTCTTGCCAGACAGGAAACCGGTGCCCCTGAAGAAGGTGAAAAGCGCCGACCTCGCCTGGCGTTTGCTGGGTTAGGCCGGGCAAAGCACACCGGATATGATCGGAGAGGGTAACATCCGGATCAAACAGCCAGACTCTTGCCTCACTCCGCCTGGGGACACATACGTCCGGCAAGCGGAATGGCCACAGGAGACACCCCGCTGTTTCTCAACGGTTCTTTGATTTGCAGGGAACGCCCTGCGCCACCATGAAAGGAGGTTGCACGATGAATGTTCTTGTTGCTCACGACGGTTCTGTCCAAGCTGCCAAGGCCCTGGATGTCGCTATCCGGATTGCCGGTGGATTAGGCGGCAAAGTGGATATCGTCACCGTGGTGCCGGACTTGTGCCTAGCGACGGAAGAACTCTCCAACGAGGACTGCGACCTGGTCGCCAGCAGCCTGAACACTGAGGCCAGGGGCCTGATGAAGAAGGTTTCCGATGCGTTGGCCTCCAAAGGCATCAAGGCGGAGATCGTCATCAAGAACGGCCGCCCTGCCGAGGCCATCGTGGAAGCCGCCCGGGAGTTGAAGTCGGAGCTTATCGTGGTGGGCAGCCACGGCAAGCACGGCGCGGCGAAGATGTTTCTTGGCTCGGTATCTTCGCGGGTGGCGGGTTTGGCGGACGTGAACACTCTGATCGTGAAGTAGTTTGTGGAACGCAGGAAAGCAAAGGAGTGAAGAGCAATGGAAAATAAAGGTGCAGCCGGCGGTCTCTTGGGCATCGTGCCGGGCCTTGCCCTGATGGTAGGCACGTTCCTGTTTGCCAACTGGGCCGAGGAGGCGCTGAAGCCGGTCGACTTCTTAGGCTACAAGCAATTCTTCTCGCGCGTTCTCAACCTGAACTACATCATCATTTCCATCGTCATGGGCGTGTTGTACCGCAACGTCATTTTCAGGGGCACGATTCCCGCGTTCCTGGCCGATGGTTTCCGCACCACGCGCCTGTTCATCAAGACCGGCGTCATCATGCTGGGCTCCATCTACACCCTGGGCGGCCTGGCCAAACTGGGATTCCAGGCGGCGTTCCTGATCTCGGTGTTCGTGTTCGGCTCGGTGGTGCTGGTCATGTGGCTGGGCAAGCGCCTGAACATGGACCGCTCCCTCATCGGCGTCATGTGCGCTGCCTGCGGCGTGTGCGGCGTTTCGGCCGCGGTGGCCACCAGTCCCGGCGTCAAGGCCAAGCCGGCCGAGGTGGCTCTGGCCATCGCCACCATCCTTGGCTTCGGCGTGCTGACCATGTTCATCTCCCCCTACCTGGGCAACCTGTTCCACTTCTCCGACTACCAGTACGGCGTGTGGGTCGGCACGGGCATCCTGAACTCCGGCCAGGTGCTGGCCGCCTGTCTGGCCTTCAACCCGCTGGTGGCTCCCGGCACGGCCGTGGCTTACGGCGAGTTGTGGAACGTGATGCGCGTCATCATCATCCCCTTCGTGGTCTTCGTGATCACCGTCTGGTACTGGAGCGGCAACAAGGACGACGTAGAGGCCCAGAACGTGAGCTTGTGGCAGATTCTCAAATCCAAGTTCCCCATCTTCGTGCTGGGTTTCGTGGGCATGACCGTGCTGTCCTCCCTGGGTCTTCTGGGCCAGGAAGGCTCCGAGACCTCCCATCTGCTGCGCACCCTGATGCAGTGGATCTTCGGCATCGGAATGGTGGGCCTGGGCGCCTACATCGACTTCGGCGAGATCAAGGCCGCCGGAGGCAAGCCCCTGATCGTCGGCCTCACCGCCGGAACGATCAAGTACGTGCTGGCGCTCATCATGGTCCTGACCATCATCCCCAAGTCCGCCCCGTTCTAGCCTGTAGGAGGAACGTATGTCTCAAGCTGCTGCGAAGAGCGGAAAGCTCACCGTTTTCAAGACTGACCGTCACGAGGACTTCGGGGCCATCTGCTTCGCCGTCCTGGTGGCCGCCTCGGTGATGATCTACATGGCCTTTTTCCTGGACAAAGTGACCATCAAAGCCCCCGCGGACGGCAAGCTCGTCGAGATGAAGGTGGCCATGGGCGACACCATCAAGGAAGGACAGCCCCTGTACACCTATGAAACCGTGAAGAAGAAATTCGTCGAGGGCAAGCTGGAGGAGAGCAAGGCCACCGAGACTTTCAAGTCCAAGACTCCAGGCAAGGTTCTGGAACTCAAGAAGAAACCTGGCGACGCCTTCAAGAAGGGCAACGGCCTGCTGGTGGTGGAGCATGTAAAGGGGACGCTTCCCTAATGAGCATTCTGTTGGCTCTGGATGAATCCACCCAGGCCATGGACGAAGCCGTGAGGCTCTCCCGCGAACGGGGGGAGCCTCTCATGGCCTTGTTCGTGCTCGACGGCAACTGGAGCGACTACACCGGCCACGACTGGCTCTCCGGATCCACAGTACGCGGCAGCTACATCGAGTACGCCGGGCAGGAGGACGTGAAGGACTCCGAGAGGCTCACGGCTGAGTTGCGCTCCAGGGCCGAGGGCATCGAACTGGAGGTGAAGGTCGTCCAGGGCGTGGTGCGCGAGGAACTCCTCAAGGAGGCCCGGACAGGAGGCTACGGCCTGATGGTGATGGCCCACCCCTTCTGGCGCGGTACGGCGACAGTGCGCGACACCGCCAAAGACCTCCTGGGCAAGCTCCCATGTTCGCTGTTCCTGGTGAATACGCCCGTTCGCCAGATTTAAGCTTGTTTGGGGGCAGCTGGCCCAAGAGCGCCATGCAATCTGAAGCGGATAGGGCACTCGCCAGCCCGGCGGCCAGCAGGCTCTGCCAGGGCTGGCTTGCCTGAGTCACACCGGCTGCCCGGACATTCTCGTGTGGCGACGGACTCGATAACCTCGGTTGCTCTCTCCTGATATCTCCACGTAGATTTTGCCCCTCAATCCGAGACAGAAACACGATTGAATAAGAACCCCGGCTCGAGAGATCGCTCTCGGCCGGGGTCTGTGGGCTTTGGCGTTTCATGCCGGAGCCGCGTTGGGATGTCCTTGGGCCTCGCTAGTTGGTCAGTAGCAAACTGAGCGGCAGGGCGACCGGGCCCGTGGCCGCGTAGGAGTTCACCTCCACCGGCTGGCTGGGGGCGCCCTCGCCGGTGGCGTTCACCGCGGACACCGCATACAGGCGCACGCTGCGGCGCGGCATGGCATCCTTGTATGAGGTCCCCGTGACCGCTCCGGTGGGATTGAGCACCCGCCACCCGGTTTCCGGCGTCCATTTGTGGATGCGATACCCGGTGAGCCCCAGGTAGGCGGACGGATTCCAGCGGATGAGCGCCGAATTGCCGCTGAGGACCGCACTGACGGCCTCCGGGGCCGGCGGCGCGCTGGCCGCCAAGGTGAACGGCCCCTGGACGCTGGGTGTTCCGGAGTTTCCGTCACGGTCCACGGGAGTGAACTGGTAATAATAGGGCACGCCGGCCAGGGCCGCCTCATCAACGAAGGCGGCGCGGCCAAGCGTCCGGTCCTGGGGCAGGCAGGAGCTGAATGGCCCTTGCGCCGACGTGCCCCGACCCAGCCGGAACCCGATGGTCGTAGGGCCGGGTCGGGCAAAGCGCAGTTCCAGCCGCCCGTTGGTGTTCGTCGCGGAGACGCTGCCCACTTGGGACGGCGCCGGGGTGGAGCCCGCGAGCTTGGCGGCGCAGGCGGGAACGGACCATGCGCCGGTGGTGGAGCCGTTCTTCGCGGCCACCCGGTAGCAGCTCGTGCCGCCGGGAGCCTCCCCGTCCACCCATATGGGCTCGGGACTTTGCCCGATCTCGGTCCATGGGCCGGCTTCGCTGGACGCCCTGGCCACTTTGTATGCGTTCAGGTCATTCTCGGTGTTCGGCGTCCAGCGCAGGCTGATGGCGGCCTTACCCGGCAGAATCTCCAGGCCTTTGGGCATGGCTGGCCCACCCGTGGCCGTGAACGTCGATTTGGCTGTGAGCACCCGCCCGGCAAGCGTGACGACCCGGACTTCCAGCGTGTTGAGCCCCTCGTTCAGCTGGGCTTCAGGCCAGACCTTGTAGGTGTGCCCGCTCCAGCTCCCCTGGAGCGACGCGCTTACATCCCTGCCGTTCACCCACATCTGGCAGCCACTGGGGTCCACCATGTCGTTTCCGGAAATGGGATGGCTGACCCCTAGGGTGGGGCAGCGCGTGGTCAGCAGCGCCCCGTCGGCTGGCGAGAGGGTCAGGCCGGCGTTGAGCGTCCCTGAAGGCGCGGGAAGCGCCACCGCGGCCCCGGCTGTGGTGGAGCCGATCAGGTCAAGTGTGCGGCTTGTGCCGCCTGGAATCAGCTGCGAGTTGCCCGATGTGTCCGTCAGGGCGAGTGTTTGCCCCCTGTTTTCCACGCGAAGTTTGCCGTTGGCCAACAGTTCGATGGTGTGGCGGGAGCCCTGGCTCGCACTGGGCGGAGGGGCGGCGGCCACAGGAGCCAGGCCCTGGGGCGAATCCCGCTGGACGGAATTCGGGGGCAGGGGGCGCTGGTCCCAGTAGTCCCGCAGGGTGTGGACGCCGTATTTGGCGAGCTGCCCGACCGTTGTGCTTATCACGAAGCCGTATCCGCCGGTCAGCCCCTTGGCTATGGCCCCGGCCGCCGTGTCCACGACCGCGCCCACCAGCCGTCGGGGCTCGTAGAAGGCGTTGTAGTGCAGTTGGTTGAGCCAGATGTCCATTGTGCTCGGCTTTTTGCCGAGGATCGAGGCGCTGCCGTTGCCGATCTCCACCAGGACCTGGCCGCCGTTGTCGTCACAGAGGTCAAAATCCGTTGTGCCCATGCCGTTGCCGAAGGAGAGCGAGACGCTCGGGTAGACCGTGTTGTACGGGCTCACCTGGCGCTCCCCATAGATGTGCGCACCCGGGACGAGAGGCATGCCCGGCGACACCAACTGGGGTTCGGGGGTCAGGGGCTGGGTCATCCAGACGGTCCCGACGACGCTCTCGACCCAGCCGAAGGAGCGTTTGGCCGTGGTGGTCACGGTGTCCTTGCTGTCCACCTCCACAGTGAGGCCGATGGAGACCGTACCGTCGGAGATGTCGGCCGGTCTCGAGGACGATTTTGACGCGGCGGCGGAGGGCGCGGCGAACGCGCTCGGATCCACGAACAGTTCGAACACGGCGAGGCCCGAGGAGTTGGTGGTCTGTTGATCGGGGTTCACGCGTGCCGATCCCGGCAGGTTCTTCACGCTGACGCTGAGCCCTTCGGCCGGAACGGCCGTACCCGTGATGATGTTGCCGGTATCTTCCGTCACCACGTTGTCGACGGTCACCCAGACGGTGTCCGCTGCGGAGACGGTTATGCGCCGGTTTTTGAGTACGAATATGTAAGCGGTCGATTCTCCTGTTTTCTGGACCAGTCCCGAAGTAGTCTCCTCGCCAACGGTCTTGGTCCAATTGAACTGGAGCAGGACGTTGACGGAAAATTCGTAGCTGTTCTGGAGGCCATCACCCAGTTGCGGGCACAGGAATTCGGTGTGGACGTTGTCGAATGCCTGTGTCCACCCCGTGGAGCTATCCCTGAAAGACTTGAATGTCTGCAAGGATCCAGGAACAATGGAAGCCCCGTCCGGGACATGGCGGTTGATCTCGGACTCAGGCACGTCGATGGAAAGATCCAGCGCAATGGCTCCACTACCCTGATAAAACAGTACAATCGAGCCGGTATGGTCGGTAGTCTTCAGCAGCTTCGCTGGTGAACATTCGAAAGATATGGTCGGTTTGAGCTCGCCGGCAATGGAATCCGGCGCGATCGTCGCAGCCGAGGCGACGCAATGGACTGACAGCACCAACACCAGAAGGATTGCCGTGTATGCCTGGCGGAGCATAGTGCCACCTCGGACTGGTTTTACATCAAGTACTCCAACATAATTAGAGGCAAGGCAATCAGTCAACATCATATTTGTGGCCAAATCCGCAGAACTGTCTTTATTTTAAAGAGTTAGAATGTATGGGGGTTGCTGGAGAAATGGCGAAGAGCAAGCTGATGTAGGGCGTTGTTATGTGTTCACATCTTGAATTCAGCGATTGTTTTGTAGACAATATTATTATTTGATCAAGTATCCATATGCGGAGACGATATGCAGGCTTGTTTTGTTGCGCTATTGACTTGGCTTGTTCTGCCTGTTCCGAATGTTTCCATGGCGCAGTTGAATGTTTATGATGCAAACAACAAATTTCTTGGTGTGTTGACGATCGGTTTGGCGCCGTTATCATTCTATAATCAAGCAGTCGGAAAGTTTTTTGTCATTCACAATTTGACGGACGATATTGCAGAATGGAAATTTGTATATACGTCACCAGACTGCGCTGGACGGGAGTAAGTTAGTTTAAAATTGGTTGGCGCTGTGATTGCGAGCGGTGGCGTCCTTTACGAATCCCTTGCAATTTCAGAAAGTGTATATGAAAAGTTACAGCATGAATGGGACATGTAAGAATTGTACAAGTTCATATGCGCAAACGGCAACCAGGGTGGGTATATTTCATGGAGATGTTCCCTTAACGCGTCCTAAACAGCAGCCAGTGAGTTTCAAGGTGGACCAGACCGTTAGGACTGCTGTCGTGCCGATGCCTCAATGGCGTAGACTGGCGACCCTTCAAGCTGCTTGCTCATAACTTGCTCTTCAACGAAAAAGGGGTTTAGGTGTGTCACCTAAACCCCTTAAATTCTTGGTGGGCAGTACAGGATTCGAACCTGTGGCCTTTGGCTCCGGAGGCCAACGCTCTATCCATCTGAGCTAACTGCCCGAAGAGCAGATTCAACTATGCCCAGCCTGAGTGAAAGTCAACCTTGACGGACGAGTCCGACCACCTTTTTCTGGTCCTGCACGTTGGAGACGCAGACCATATTGCGACCGTTGGACTTGGCGAGGTAGAGCGCCTCGTCCGCCCTGCGGATCAGCTCGTCCTTGCGGGAGAGCGCGCCCGGCGTGAGCGTGGCCACGCCGATGGAGCAGGTCACCTGGAACTGCTTGTCGGCGTACAGGAAGCTCTTGTGCTCGATCTTGCGGCGCAGGCGCTCTGCCAGCACCCAGGCCTGGTCCTCGTTGGTCTGCGGCATGATGACCACGAACTCCTCGCCGCCGTAGCGGGCCGCGAAGTCGGTCTCCCGGCAGGATTCCTCCAGGATGGCTCCAATGTCCTTGAGCACCATGTCGCCCGCCTGGTGGCCCAGGGTGTCGTTGATGGACTTGAAGTGATCCAGGTCGACCAGCAGCAGGCTCAGGCTCTGCCGGTAGCGCTGGTGACGCTTGAGTTCTTCGGCGATCTTGTCGTCAAAGGATTGACGATTATGGATGAGGGTGAGCCCGTCGTGGTCCGCCTTGGTCTTGACCTCGCGGAAGAGCATGGCGTTGCGCAGGGCCAGGGCCAGATGGTTGGCGGCCGCGCTGAGCGAGGTGACATGGTCCTTGCCGAGGCGCAGGTCCTTGTCCTTGCTGATGGCCAGGCAGCCGAAGGCGCTCCCCGCCACCTTGAGGGGCAAAAGCACCGTGGTCTGCGGGGAGGGCAGGGTGAGGCAGTCCTCCGGAAGGGCCTGGTTCAGGTTTTCCACCGTGAAGCCGTCCACCGGGCCTCCGGCCAGCTTGGTGGAGCTGGCCAGAAGGTAGTCGATCCAGGTCTGTCTGCTCTGCTGGTCATGGCAGGGGGCCAGGAACAGCTCAGCCACAAGCCTGCCGTCGTCGCCGGGCTGCCAGAAAGCGCCCTGCAGGCCGTGCACGGGGAAGAGCAGGCTCAGGTCCTCCCGGGCGTTGGCCAGGATGACGCTCGGTTCCAGGGACTGGGAGGCCCTGGTGAGCACGGTGTTCAGAAAGATGATCTGGTCCGTCTTGCGTGCCAGAAGCTCGCGCTCGAGCATGATCTCGCGGGTCATGCTGAAGATGTCGTCGTAGAGGCCGCGAACTTCCTTGGCCCTGAACACCGCGTCGCGGATCTTGTTGGCCGAGACGGGCGGCGTGAGCGCGGTGAGGAAGCCCAGCTCCAGGATCTCTTCCACGTCTGGGCCTTCGTGGGGGCCGTCGAGGATCAGCACTCGCTGGGTGAGCTCCCAGTCGCGCAGGTGCCTGCGGGAGGAGGGCGGCAGGGCGTTCCACACGGACAAGGGAATCCAGACCGTCAAGGGGCTGGTCTTGTCCATGTCGCGCTTGGAGGGCAGCGCGTTCAGGGGCCAGTTGCGCATCTGGTAACCGGAGCCGAGCGCCTGCTCCAGTTCCTTCATGAATTCTTCGCTCAGGCCAAGGCCCCAGATGAGCTCGGTACGGTTGCCGCGTCGCATGTCTTTCCTCCGGTTGGTGCGTGGCTCCATTTCGCCAAACAACATGCAACTCACGGGCCAGCGCTGAAAAATTCACCCTTTCCGGACGAAGCATGGCATATCGGCACGCCTTGTGCTTCATTGGCGGCATGGGAACAAAGCGCATATGGGCCAGCCTGGACCCCTTCTTCGAACAGGGGCCGGTCATGGGCAGGACGCAGGCCAACGCCGCCTTTCTCGACGGCTTGCTGCGCCTGGACCCCTATGACGCCTACCGCTTCTATCTGCCCTCCCGGGCGGCCTGCGAGGCTCTGAGGGCGGAGCTGATGCGGCGGCACCCCTCGCTTGTCGAGGGGGGCCGCGTCGAGGTTGCCACCCGCCGGAGCCTGCCTGCCGCACTTGCCGCCGACGATCACCACGTGTTCCACCTCTCTGACTGCATCATGACGCCGGGTTTTCTGGCCGCGCTGCGCAACGCCCGCTCCGGGCAAATTTTTCCCATCACCTCGGTCACGCATTCCCTGAGCTACGCCCGCTACGGCCAGGATTTCCTCAAGCACTTGAGCCCATGCACCAGCCCCCGCGACGCGGTGGTGGCCACCTCCAGGGCCGGGGCCGAGGTGGTGCGCGGCTACTACCGCAGCCTGCGCGACGGCTACGGGCTGGACCCGGATCGCTTCCCCGAGCCGCGGGTGGAACACATACCTCTCGGCGTTGACCTGGGCGGCTATTCCCCGCCGGACGACGCGGCCCGCCAGGCCGCCCGTGTCGGGGCGGGCTACGGCGGGGAGACGGTGTTTCTGGTGCTTGCCAGGCTCTGTCACAGCTCCAAGATGGATTTCCTGCCCATTCTACGGGCCTTCCAGCGCGTGCTCAGGGACGGCGCGCCCCGGGAGGGCGTGCGCCTGGTGCTGGCCGGGTGGACCGATGAGGAGGACTGGGGGCGGCGCGCCCTGGAGGACATGGCCCGCAACATCGGCCTGCCCTTCACCGTGGAGGAGCGGCCCAGCCATGAGCGGAAGTTGCTGCTTTACGCGGCCGCCGACGTCTTCCTGTCGCCCTCGGACAATCTGCAGGAGACCTTCGGGCTGACGCTCTTGGAGGCCCAGGCCATGGGCCTGCCGGTGATCGCCTCCGATTTCGACGGCTACCGCGACCTGGTGCGCCATGAGGCTACCGGCCTTCTGGTGCCCACAACGGGTCTGGGCGTCACCAGCGAGGTGGACCTGCTGGCCCCGCTCAGCTTCGACAACCACACGCACCTGCTGCTGGCCCAGCGTCTGGCGGTGGACGTTCCCACCCTGGCCGAGGCCATCGCCCGCCTGGCCGGCGACGCCGGTCTCAGGCGGGAAATGGGCCTGCGGGCCAGAGCCGGAATGGCTGGATACTCCTGGGAGTCCATCGCCGCGCGCCATGTGGAGCTCTGGGAAAGGCTTCGGGAGCAGCCCGCGCCCAGGCGGGGTGCTCCCGCGCACCCCGTGGCCGTGCCGTATGCAGCGGTGTTCGGGAGCTATCCCTCGCACAGCCTGGAGACTTCGCCGCCGCTGGTGCTCAGCCGTTTGGGCAACGCCGTGTACAGGGGGCAGGATTTCCCTGTGGTGTACGAAGGGCTTGAGGGCGTGCTGCCCATGGAGTCCCTGCGTCCTCTTCTGGTGCTGGCCCGCAAGCCTCAGCCCGCGCTCGCGCTCTGCGAACGGCTGTGCGCGGCGGACCCGCTGGTCCGTGAGGAGCAGGCCCGGGCCCTGGTGCTCTGGTGCCTCAAGCACGATCTTCTGGAGCGCAGCCGTGGCTGACAATCCTGCCGTACACCACCACATGCTTCTGGAGCGGCGCGGAGGCGCGGCCGCCGTGGCCCGCTCTCTGGCGAAGGCCCAGCGCGACTCCTCCTGGGAGGTTAGCCTGAGTTGCGAAGCCCAGGAGCCGGCCTGCGAGGGGATCGCTCCCCGGGACAGCCTGCCCGCTGCGGTCGTGACCGAGCCAGGCAGGGTGGGCTTCGATGTTCCGGCGGGGGCATTGGTGCATGTGCATGCCACCACTGACTGGGCGGCCTTGCTGGAAGGGTTCCTGGCCGCAGGCAGAAGGCCCCTGCTCACCGTGCATGACTGTTCGCTGTTCACGGGCGGATGCGTCTATCCGTTGGATTGCCCCCTGCTGGAACAGGGCTGCCCCGACCCCTGCCCCAGGGGCTTCGCCGATTCCGGCATGACGCGGGCGGTGAAACTGGAGCTGGTGCGCAGGCTCAACCCGGTGCTGGTCTCCCCATCCGCCTGGCTTGCGCGGCAGCTGCGGCAGGTGTGGCCGGATTGCCGGGTCAAGGTGGTGCCCAACGGCGTGCGCGTGCCCCTGGAATTGGAGGATAGACGCGCCGCGCGGGCGGCCTTCGGCATCGCGCCCCAGGCCAGGACGGCGCTCTTCCTGGCTCACGGCGGCTTTCGCGCGGCCTACAAGGGCGGGGGGCGCATCGAGACCATTATTTCAATGGTCAGGGAACTGGCTCCCGGCACCCTGGGCATCGTCGCCGGCGGAGACGAGAGCCGCATGGCCGAGGGACTTGCGGTAATCCCTTATCTTGAGGGTGACAGGCTGCGCTCGCTCATGCGCGCCGCGGACGTGCTGGTGTACCCCACGCTGGCGGACAACCACCCGCTGGTGGTTCTTGAGGCCATGGCCCATGGCGTGCCCGTGGCCGCATATGGAGTGGGGGGCTTGCCCGAGCAGCTGGCGGACGGCGTGGAGGGATTCGTGATCCGGCCGGGTGACGAGCCCGCTCTGGCCGGTGTGTGCGCGCGGCTGCTCAGCGACCCGAACCTTGCCCGGGGCATGGGCCGGGAGGCCCGCGCCAAGGCGTTGCGCCACTTCACGACTGAGCGCATGGCCTTGGATTACTGGCGCATAGCAGAAAAAATGGCGGCGGAAGCCCCCTGAACAGGGCATCCGCCGCACCATGCCGGGTGAACCCAGCCCGGAATCAGCTTCAAGGGCGGCAAACCGCCGCGAGGTCAGGGCTGGGCGGCCCAGGCGATCTCGACCTTCAGAGAGCCTTTGCAGCCGCCTTCCTTGGTCTTGAGCTTGCCCTTGCACTCCACCTTGACTTCGTTGCCCACAGCCACGCAGCCGCCCTCGGCGGGGAACCCGCCCTGAGCCAGGGCGTCGGCCATCTGGCGCATCAGCACGGCGGCGTCGTAGCGCAGCATTGTATCCTCGATGTTCAAGAAAACGGTCTTTTCAGACATGATGTCCTCCTGTGCGACGTAATGTTCTCAGAGCTAGCCCATCCTGCCACAGCTTGCATGACATTTGGAAGAAGTTTGCGCCGGAAGCGTCATGAAGATTCGATCTCCAGGCTGCAAACCCAGCGAACCACGGGGAAGGACCCCAAAGTGCCGAAGTTCTGACGATCCTGGAGCGAAAGGCCATTCGCAGTTCTGAGGAACCGTATAGGGTGGATATTTTTGCCCGCATGACGCTCGTCCGGGCTCGTGGCTGTCCGAGCGGAGTTGGCAAACCCCATTTCCCCGAGAGTTAAGGAAAATAGTTTTCAACCCACATCAATCGAAGTCTCTTTGGCAAATACTAACGATTCCTGATTGCTACCGAATCCAGCTGGGCCGAGGTGCGAAACGCAAGCGCCGGTCGAAGCTGTCTTGACCTGATTATCCACTGGGCATTGCACGGCATTTGCAAGATGTCGGCAAACGCTCCCCGGCGGGACCGTTCCCCTTCACCATACCGTCGCAGTCGCCTGCGGACCTATCAGCTCCGCAAGCCAGCCCAATCCATCGCCGCCTCATCCCGCCGGAACGGAGGGAGTCCAGCCGCGTTGCTGTCGCGTCCGTCCGCATGGAAAAATCACGATGAGGGGGAGTTATGATTCCCAAGTGCACGTTGCTGCTGGTAGCTGCCGCCCTGGCCGTCGCCGGGCCGGGCTGCGTCCGTGACACCGCCATGAACGGCCGGGTCGCCGCCCCGAAGGCCGGAATCTCGTCCGGGTCTGAGATCGCCCCAAGCCACAGGCCGGTGCAGGCGAAGAGCGCGCAACAGCTTGGCAGAAACTTCGCCGAAGTCGATGACGACCTCCAGACCGGCGTTCTCGCCGGCATCCTCCGTTATGTGCGGAGGGCGGGCGGAGCCAGGCGGAGCGTGCAAGCCCAGGGAGGAGCGGCACGCGCCGAGCTCGCCGGTTCCGCCGTCATGCTGGAATCTGCCGCCCTCTCTGATGCTGGGTCCACGGTGCGCTTCGCACCTGCCGACAGCGGGCGCCCAGCGCTGGACGTCCACATCAAGCGGGCTGACCGAGCGGGCGCCGTCCTGGCCCCGGGGCGGGGCGGGCGAAATTATACCCCATTGGATCCATTGGACAGAAACTCTTGAAGCGTGCAAAATAATGGCATCGTCCTCAACAAATAAGCCTCTGCAAGGGAGAATTATGCGCAAGATTGCTTCAGTTCTCGTCGCAGTGTTCCTGTTGGCCGGATTCGCCGCCGCCAACGCCTCCGCCCAGGGCTCGGCCCCGGCGGACACCCGCAAGCACACCACCCTCGGCAAGTACTGCAACGCCATGGAAGCCTACATCATGTACAGGGGCAAGCCCAAAGAGGTAGCCATCCTGGACGTGCGCACCCCCGAGGAGTATGATTTCGTGGGCCACGCCGAGATGGCCGTGAACATCCCCGTGAAGCTCTGCACCACCAAGTTCGACGCCGAAAAGAAGCACTACACCCTGGCCGACAACCCTGAATTCGTTGCCCAGGTCTCCAAGCGCTACGGCAAGAACGACACCATCCTGGTGTTGTGCCGCAGCGGGCAGCGCGCGGCCGTGGCCGTCAACCTGCTGGCCCAGGCCGGTTTCACCAACGTGTACAACGTGGTGGACGGCTTCGAAGGCGACGCAGTGAACGACCCCGAGAGCGTCTTCAACGGCAAGCGCATGCGCAACGGCTGGAAGAACTACGGCCTGCCCTGGACCAACGCGCTCAATCCCGAGCTGGTCTGGTCGAAGTAGTCCCGTCAGTCATACCCGCAAGGCAAGGGCCGCCGCTCCCTCGGGAGCGGCGGCCCTTTTCGCTGCAGTCCAATCTCGATCCGGTCAGGGCTTGCGGGCGATCACCTCGATCTCAACAAGCACGTCCCTGGGCAGCCTGGCCACCTCCACGCCGGAGCGGGCGGGGTAGGGCGGTTTGAAATAACTGGCGTAGACTTCGTTCACGGCCTGGAAGTCCTCCATGTTCTTGAAGAACACCGTGGCCTTGACCACCGAGTCAAGGCCCAGCCCCGCGGCTTCCAGCACGGCGCAGATGTTGTCGAGCACCTGTCGGGCCTGGTCGGCCGCGCTGCCGACCACGATCTGGCCGGTGGCCGGGTCTATGGGTATCTGGCCGGAACAGAACAGCAGATCGCCCGCCCAGACGGCCTGGGAATAAGGGCCGATGGCGGCGGGGGCCTTGTCCGTGCAGACGGCTCGCTTCTCGCTCATGGCTTTGAACCTCCGTTTTCTTCCCATGATAGCCCATAGCGAGGTCAAGGCCAAGCTCCCTGGCCGCCGCGTCGACCGGCGCATTTACGCCACGCCCGATTTATGAAAAAAGAGCGCCTCGGACGCACAAGGAATCCCTCATGAAAGACATCCTCCTGGTACATATATTCGGCGCGGACAAAACAGGCATCCTCTCCAGCTTCTCAAGCCTCCTGGCGGAATACGGGGTGGACATCCTCGACGTGGGCCAGGCCGTCATCCACGACGACCTGTCCCTGGGCATGCTCATCCGCATCCCGGAGGACGCCCAGTCCGCCGCCGTGGTCAAGGATCTGCTCTACGCCGCCCACGAGATGGGCATCAGCTGCAAGTTCACCCCGGTAAGCGCCGAGGATTACAGCAACTGGGTGGACTCGGCGGGCAAGCCGCGCTGGATCGTCTCCCTGCTGGGGCGCACCATCAGCGCGGAGCAGGTGGCGGCCGTGACCAGCGTGATCTCCCTGAACGGTTTGAACATCCAGTCCATCAACCGGCTCACCGGGCGTCCCACCCTTACGGAGACGGACCCCCAGCGCCCGGCCTGCATCGAGTTCTCCGTTCGCGGCGAACCAGTGGATGTGCCCGCCATGCGCAAGGCCTTCCTGGCCATCGCGGCCCGGCTTGGGGTGGACATCGCCCTGCAGGAGGACAACGCCTTCCGCCGCAACAGACGGCTGGTGGCCTTCGATATGGATTCCACGCTCATCCGCGTGGAGGTCATCGACGAGCTGGCCAAGGCCTGGGGAGTGGGCGAGCAGGTGGCGGCCATCACCGAATCGGCCATGCGCGGCGAGCTGGACTTCAAGCAGAGCCTGCGCAGACGGCTCAGCCTGCTCAAGGGCATGCCCGCCTCCATGCTGGAGTCCGTGGCCGCGGGCATCCCCCTCAACGACGGGGCCGAGAAACTGGTGAAGAACCTCAAGCGCTTCGGCTACAAAACCGCGATCATTTCCGGCGGCTTCACCTATTTCGGAGAACTGCTGCAGTCGCGCCTTGGCATCGACTACGTCCACGCCAACAAGCTGGAGATCATCGACGGCCTGCTCACTGGCAACGTGGAGGGCGAGATCGTGGACGCCCAGCGCAAGGCGTCCTGCCTGCGCGAGATCGTCGCCAAGGAGAACATCTCCCTCTTGCAGACCATTGCCGTGGGCGACGGCGCCAACGACCTGCCCATGCTCAACCTGGCGGGCCTGGGTATCGCCTTCAGGGCCAAGCCCGTGGTCAAGGAGGGCGCCGGGCACGCCATCACCACCCTTGGGCTTGACGCTGTGCTGTATCTGCTCGGCTTCCGCGACCGGGACATGGCCTGAAGCAATAGCCGCCTGCCAGCTTAGTCACGGGGGGCAGGGTCCAGCCTGTTCCTCCGCCTCCTCTGTTTGGGAATGACCTCATCCCCCTTGTGATTTCATACATTTTTGCCTTGCTATAATTTTCACAAGATGTCATAGGGCCATCTCCGTTTGGATATGACTCTGGCCACTCCGATATATCGGATCGCCGTTGTCGCAATTGACGCATATGCTCCTATGCGTTTGCTGTGTATCGCAACAACCACCCGGTTTGTGTCTGCTCTCAACCGATGTGTCTGCATGTATAGTTGTTCCATTGCAGTGTAGAAGTTGGTATAGACTCTACCTTGTCGAGGTGTTTATGAATCGACTGGTTGTTGTTTTGTTCGTGTCTCTTTTCTTTTTCCCTTCCTTGGCCGATGCTCAGGCTGTATATGTTGGCAGTAAGGCCTGCGGGCAGTGTCATACCACACAGTTCGAGAGTTTCTCGAAGTATTCCAAGAAGTCTCATTCCTGGAACTCCATTGCCGTCATGATCCCCAAGCTAACGCAGGAGGAGATCAACGGCTGCTATGAGTGCCACACCACGGGCTACAAGAAGCCTGGCGGCTTCGTGAGCAAGGACAAGACCCCCGACCTGTCGTACGTGGGCTGCGAGACCTGCCACGGCCCCGGCTCCGCGCATGCCGCAAACGGCGACCCCAAGCTGATTCAAGCCAAGCCCAAGCTGTCCGACTGCGTAGTCTGCCATAACCCGCAGCGCGTGGCTGACTTCAAGTTCAAGCCTCTCGTAGCGTCCGGGGCGCATTAGCCGACCACGGACGCCCGGGTGACGGCCATTACCGCACGGGCGGATCGTACCGGGGGCGCTTGTTCCACATCCAGATCATGGGCCGGGGCAGCCAGTTGTGCAGTGTCCCATGCGGAGTCCCTATGTTTATCATGAAATCGATTAACGCCAAGATCGCAATTCTCGTGGCCTCCATATCGCTGGCCGTGTTCGGCGTCATCATCGTCTTCAACGCGGCCTCGCAAAAGAGCATGCTGCGGCAATCCATCGAGTCCGCCTCCGAGGAACTGGCTGATCTTGTCTATATGGATATCGCCAAGCCCATGGTCGTGGGCGACAATGCCGCCACCACGGGGGAGTTCACCGAGATACGCGAGAAATTTCCCCGGATCGCGGCCTACATGACCAACTTCCAGGGCAACGTGACCTACGCCACCGACAGCTCCGCCGTCCGCAAGGATATCGGGACCGTGCTCACGGACGCTGAGCTGCTCGCGGAGGTCAAGCGCGCCCTCGCTTCCCCGGTCAAAACCTCGCTCATGGCGGACGAAGGCGGCAAACGCAGGAGCGCCAGGATCATCAGCATCCCCAACGCCGAACGCTGCCACCACTGCCATGGGGCGAGCCAGCCCATACTGGGCCAGATCGTGCTGCTCAACGATGTTTCTGACGATTGGAAGGAGGCCGACTCCCACATCATGACGACTGCCCTGGTGGGCTTGGCCGGCCTGGTGCTGCTGGTAGGCACCTGCATCTATGCCATCAGGAGGCTGCTGGTCTCCAAGGTGACCGCCATCGCGCAAGGCTGCTCGCGGGTGGCCGATGGCGATTTCTCAGTGAATTTTTCGGTCACCGGGCAGGACGAACTGGCTACCCTCGGCCAGAGCCTGGCCAAAATGGTTGCGGACCTCAAAAACAAGCTCGGCTTTTCGGGCGGCGTGCTCAAAGCCATCCCGACCCCGTGCGTGCTGGTGGGCCCGGACCACAAGGTCCTGTGGCTAAACACCCTGATCTGCGACCTGCTCGAAAAGGAAGGCACACCCGAAACCTACATCGGGCAGAGGCCCGGCGTCTTCTTCTGGAACGACGAGAACCGCTTTACCATCGCTGACCAGGCCATCGAGGAGCGCCGGGAATTCCGCGGCAAGCGGGAGCGGGTCTGCCCGTCGGGCAAGGTGGTCCACGCCAACGTGGTGACCACCCCGTTCTTCGATATGGACGGCGAGATCCTCGGCTCCATCATGTTCTGGGAGGACATCACAGAGTTGCACCTGCAGCAGGAGCGCATCAAGCAACAGCACGAAACCCTGGCCCACGCCGCGCTGCGCGCAGACCAGATCGCCATCGGGCTGACGTCGTCCGCGCGGCTGCTCTCGGAACAGATCGAGGAGGCCAGCGTCGGTTCCGGCATGCAGCGCGAGCGCATCCAGGAAACGGCCACGGCCGTGGAGGAGATGAACGCCTCGATCCTGGAGGTGGCGCGCAACTCCGGGGACGCCTCCGGCAGCGCCGACAGCGCGAGGCAGAAAGCCGAGGAAGGCCAGGCCATCGCCAAGGCGTCCATTAATTCGATCATGGGCGTCCGGGAGCAGGCCGACGCCATTCGTCACAGCCTTCATGCCCTGGGCGATCAGGTGAGCAGTGTGGGCAGCGTGATGAACATCATCAACGATATCGCCGACCAGACCAACCTGCTGGCCTTGAACGCCGCCATCGAGGCGGCCCGCGCGGGCGAGGCCGGGCGCGGATTCGCCGTGGTGGCCGACGAGGTGCGCAAGCTGGCGGAAAAGACCATGCACGCCACGGGCGAGGTCAACGCCGCCATCGTGGGCATTCAGGACGCCACCCGCCTGAACATCGACATGATGGAGGCGGCGGGCCGCGAAATCGAAACCGGCGCGGATATGGTCAACAAGGCGGGTGAAGCCCTGGCGAGCATTGTGGCTGTATCCGTGAGCACCGCCGACATGATCCGCTCCATAGCCACAGCGGCGGAGCAGCAGTCATCCGCCTCTGAGGAGATCACCCGCTCGGTGGACGACGTGAACCGCATCGCGGACGAAAACAGCTCCATCATGCGCCAACTGGCCCGGGCCACGGAGGACGTGGCGGAGCTGGCAAGATCCATCGAATCGGTGATCCGCGAGATGCAAGGCTGAGCTTGCCCCTCCGCCGGACGCTGGCAAGCCCCTTTCAAGGACCGTCCGCCGGACATGGGGGCGGCCCCGCCGTTTGAGAGGGGTTCTGAGGCTTGTCAGGCCAACTCTTTCAATGCGGCGCGAACGCGCCCTTCAAGCCTGTCGTAATAGTGGGCGCTGTTGATCGAGTCGTCCCGGCAGGTGAGTTCGTCGTTCAGCCTGCTCACAAGCAGTCCATAGACCTCCCACACATCCCTGGCCATGGACAGGAACACCTCTGGCGAACGGACCGCCGGTTGTTCCTGTTGGCCCAGCAGTTCGAGCAACTGGGCGACGGGCGCGAGCTTGCCCAGATATGAGATGTCCTTGTCCGTGATCATGTCCAACCCTGCCATATGTGCAATGCTTCTGTGCATCGCCCTATGGGAGGCTATAATATTTAATACTATATTCGTCAAGTATATAAAAATTCATGCATTCAACTGCTTGGCGGGAGAAATGAAAAAGGCCCGGTTGCCCGGGCCTTGGCTGTGTTCTGAAGCGGTTGTAGAGGCTACATGCCGATGGCGGCGGGAGACCCGCCATTTCGCATGCCCGCGATGACACGCTGCAGCTTGCCGGCCTGGTTCGCCAGATCGGCCACCGCATCGGCCGAATGCGACATGGTCTGGGCCGTTTCTTCGGAGATGCGGTTTATGTCCGCCACGGACGTGTTGATCTCGCCGCTGGCGGCGGACTGCTGCTCCGCTGCCGTCGCGATGTTGTGGACTTCGAGCGACGTGGAGTCCGCCAAATGCACGATCTCTTCCAGGGAGTCTCCGGAGGTCTCCGCCAGCCTGGTCACCTTTTCGATGAACTGGGCGGTTGTGTCCACGCTGGCCATGTTCTCCTTGGCTTCGTTCTGAATGCCGGAGATGGAGGACTCCACTTCGTGGGTTGCCGCCATGGTCTTCTCGGCCAGTTTGCGGACCTCGTCAGCCACCACAGCGAAGCCGCGCCCGGCCTCGCCCGCGCGGGCAGCCTCGATGGCGGCGTTCAAGGCCAGCAGGTTGGTCTGGTCGGCGATGTCGGTGATCACGTTCAGGATGCGCCCGATGCTCAGGGCCCGCTCCTCCAGGGAGGACATGCGGTCCTTGAGGGTGAGGGCCTGAGAGCGCACCTGCTCCATGGAGGTGATTACCTCCTTGACCACGCCCATGCCCTCCTGGGCCTTTGTCCTGGCCGCGTCGGAGCGCTGGGCCGCGGCCTGGGCGTTGCGGGCCACCTCGGTCACGGTGGCGTTCATCTCCTCCATGGCGGTAGCCGTCTCGGCTGCCCGGCCGCGCTGCAAGTCCGCACCGCGCGAGGCCTGCTCCACCTGGGCGGAGAGCTCCTCGCTGGCGGAGGAGACGGCCTCGGCCACCAGCTCCGCGTCGGAGGCCGTCTTGAGGAGCTGCTCCTGCTGGCTGGCGATCAGCTGCTCCTGCTCCTTGATGGCGGTGAGGTCCATCCAGACGGAGATGGTCCCCAGGGTGTTGCCCTGGTCGTCGGAGAAAGGAGCGGAGGAGATGCGGGCGAATCGCTTCGACCCCTTGTGTGTGGTGAACTCCATCTCGGTGGAGAGGGTGCGCCCTTCGCGCAGGGCCTTGGTGGAGAGGGTCTCGCGCTTGGGGTCGCCCCAGATGTAGCCGCCGGAAGTCTGCCCGGTGTAGTCCTCCGGTTTGCCCCCGCGTTCGATCAGGTCCACCATGAGCTGGTTGGTGAAGAGCGTGGTGTCCTCCTTGGAGAAGACGGAGCAGGGCACCGTGAAGCCCTTGAGCACGCCTTTGGCGAAGGACATCTCCTCCTTGATCTTGCACAGCATGTCCATGATGGATTTCTGCAGCTTGCCGAGCTCGTCCTGGCTGTCGACTTCCACACAGGCGTCGAGGTTGCCCGCCGCTACGCTTTCGGCCAGCTCCTGGGTGGCGCGCAACCTCCTGGTGATGCGCCGGGGCAGCAGCAGGGCCGCACCCAGGCCCAGGAAGATGACAATGCCGGAGAGGACGAGCACCTTGAGTTCACCCTTTTCGGCGTCAGCCACCACCTTGGAACTGTTCTGCAGCCCGTGGGTCTGGGTCAACTCCGTGAGCTTGTCCAGGTTGTCCATGGCTTCGTTGAAGCGCTTGGAGGAATCGCCTGCCATCAGCAGCGATGCCTCCTCCTTCTTGCCGGAGGTCGCAAGCTGGACCACCTTTTCGCTTACGGGAAGGAACTCCCTCCACTTGGTGGAGAACTGGCGCAGCATGTCCGTGCAGTCCTTCGTGAGGGCCAGTTTGCCGAGCTTGGCCTCCGCGGCCTCCAGGGCCTGCCGGGCCTTGGTGATCCTGCCCATGGCCTTGGAACGTTCGGCCTCGCTGTCGGAGAGGATGTAGCGGAATTCGGCGCGCCTGAAATCGTTGGCGGCTTTGTTCATGTCGGCGCTCACCGCCATGGCCGGAGACCACACGGCCGCCACCTCGCCTGAATCCGCGCTGATTCCCGAGAGCACGAAGTGGCTGCTGACCACGATGACGAGAGTAAGAGCCACGAGGCTGAGAAAGCCCATTGCGAGTTTGAAGAAAATGCTCAGGTCACGGAATAGATTCATATCCCCCCCATTCGGCAAAACCCTACAGTTAGAAGCAGCCCCCCCAGGCCGTCCGCATCTCCTATCGAGGGTCGGAGATGAAAACAAGTGAAATAATTCACTGGGTTCGATTCACCGGGATGATCCCCTTCAAGAGAATGCCGTGGTGATGTGGGTGGGAAAATGCTTGATGCTTCGTAGTGTTTCCATTGTCGTGTGCTGGTTTTTTTAGAGTGCAAAGTGGATAGGTCACATGCTGTAAGTCGTTATCTGATCTCCTCGGCCTGGGCGGTGCATGGGGTTTTGTACGTAGGGTGCGAAACAAAAAGACCGGCAGGTTTGATCCTGCCGGTCCTGTAGTTTCACAATGAGGATTATGCGCCGGATTACCCGGCCAGACGGATGATTCTCTAGACCTCGAAGAGCATCTCCAGGTCGTTTCTGGTCAGGCTCTTCCAGGCGTCCTGACCGGGGATGATGGCCTCGGCCACCCCCTTCTTCATCTCCTGGAGCTTCAATATCTTCTCTTCCACCGTGTTGGAGCAGATGAGCTTGTAGGCGAACACCTGCCGCTTCTGGCCGATGCGGTGGGTACGGTCGGTGGCCTGGTTCTCCACGGCGGGGTTCCACCAGGGGTCGTAGTGGATCACGTAGTCCGCGCTGGTCAGGTTCAGGCCGGTGCCGCCCGCCTTGAGCGAGATGAGGAAGATGGGGATCTCCGGCGTGTTGTTGAAGCGGTCCACCTGCTCGAAGCGGTCCTTGCTGGAGCCGTCCAGGTAGGCGAAAGGCGTCTGGTTGATCTGCAGCCAGCTGCGGATGATGTGCAGCATCTGCACGAACTGCGAGAACACCAGGACCTTGTGGCCTTCCTCCACGATATCGGTGACCAGGTCCTTGAAGGTGTCGAACTTGCCGGAGGGCAGGTTGGTGTTCACGCCGGGCATGTCCAGCTTGAGGAGCCTGGGGTGGCAGCAGATCTGGCGCAGCTTGAGCAGGGCGTCCAGGATGGACATCTGGGACTTGGCCATGCCCTTCTCGTCCACGTCCCTGAGCACCTGGTCGCGCAGCTTCTTGGCCAGGGCGGAGTAGAGTTCGGCCTGCTCCTCGATGAGGGCGCAGTACTGGACGTTCTCCACCTTGGGCGGCAGGTCCTTGGCCACCTCGGACTTGGTCCTGCGCAGGATGAAAGGCTTCACTCGGCCGCGCAGGTAATCCAGGGTCTCCTCGTCGCCGTCCTTGATGGGTTTGACGATGCCGCGCTGGAAGGAGTTCTGGCTGCCCAGGAAGCCCGGCATCAGGAACTCGAAGAGGCTCCAGAGCTCGAAGAGGTTGTTCTCGATGGGCGTGCCCGAGAGGCACAGGCGCATCTTGCCGTTGAGCCGGCGCACGGAGCGGGCGGTGATGGTGTTGGGGTTCTTGATGTTCTGGGCTTCGTCCAGGATGATGGAGTTGAACTCGAAGTTGAGCAGCTCGTCCAGGTCGCGGCGCAGCAGGGCGTAGGTGGTTATCACCAGGTCCGACTCGGCGATCTTCTTGAACATGCCCTCGCGTTTGGCTCCGTAGACGATGAGCCGCTTGAGCTGCGGCACGAACTTCTCGGCCTCGCGGTCCCAGTTGGGGAGCACCGAGGTGGGCACCACGATCAGGTTGGGCGCCTGATGACCGCGGGTGGCCATGTGCAGGATGAAGGTGAGGGTCTGCACGGTCTTGCCCAGGCCCATTTCGTCCGCCAGGATGCCGCCGAAACCGTAGTCGCGCAGGAAGTTGAGGTAGGAGAGGCCCTGAACCTGGTAGGGGCGCAGCTGTGCGTTGAGGCCCTTGGGCACATTGACGGCCGCGATCTCCTCGAAGCTGTGGATCTTCTCGCGCAGGGAATTCCAGAAGGAGTCCGTGTGGGCCTCGGGCAGATCCTCAAGGATCTTGTCCAGCACAGGGGCTTCGAACTGCTTGAAGCGCGTCTGGGGCGGCTTGTCCGGATCGTAGCCCAGGGCCCTCAGCTTGTGCCCGATGCGCTTGAGCCAGCTTTCGGGCAGGCTGGTGTAGGAGCCGTCCTTGAGCTGGACGTAGCGCTTGCCCTGGGTCCAGGCCTTCCAGATCTTGTCGATGGGCACGCGCTGGTCGTCGTACTGGACGGCCAGATCCAGGTCGAACCACTTCTCCTTCTCGTCGGACTCCACCTCGGCCACGATCACCGGCTGCGTGAGGCGCACCTTGTAGCGGGTGAGGTTCTTCTCGCCGAAGACGCGATATTTTTCCACCAGCCTGGGGTAGGCGTCCAGGAGGAAGACGATGGCCTCTTCCGGCTCCAGGAACCAGTTGGCGTTGTTGCGCGGCTGGAAGTTCATCTCCTGCAACTGCGTGATCAGGGCCGCCTCGGCGTCCTGGTCGCGGGCCATGAGGTAGCTCTTGCCCTCGAAAGTGTAGGAGCCCGTCTGCAACTCGGGGTTGGGTCCTTCCTGGAAAATCTCGCCGTGTTCGGTCTCGTAGACGTTCTGCACCTGGAGGGTGAGCAGGCTGCCTTCCTCGTCCAGAAACAGCTTGGGGCTGTAATTGGCGGGCAGGAAGCTGGGCTGCATCCGCTCCAGGAATTCCTTCTGGCCGTGCAGGTCTGAGGCGGGGAACTTGGTCCAGACACGGTCGAGAAATTCGGAAACGTCGACGTTGGGGATAGTGGGCTGGTTCTCCACCATGTCGCGAATGAACTGGGGGGGCAGGCCGGTCTGCACCGGGAAGAATCCCTTGTTCCAGCATACCCAGAGGGGAAGCTGCCCGTAGAAGAGGGCCTCCTGACCTTGGATGGCGAAGGGCGCCTTGCCAGGCCGGGCCAGGTAGATATCGAAGTGCAGGCCTTCTTCCTCGTCGAGGATGGGGCGCAATTGCAGGCGCATGGTGGAAGACTCGATGCGCACGGGCTGGTCGGTGTCCTGCCAGTAAAGATAGTATTCCTTGCTGATGGCCCACAGGAACCAGGAGATCAGGCCCGGCGGAATGTCCACGCGGTGGCCGCGGTAGTCGAGGTAGTGGCCGATCTGCTCCGCCACCAGGGGCAGGCTGGGAGCGGTTTCGCACCAGTCCGGGTTCTGGATGATCTGTTCCAGGGTGATTTCGGTGTGCACCTGGGAGAGGCCGGACTTGTTCTGGCGGCCCCGGAAGAACGCCACCTGCAGGCGGCCCAGCTCGGGGTAGAAGCGATAGATGATATAGTGCTTACCCGGCTCCGGCTCGAAGGCTGTGGCGAAGAAGCTGCGGAAGCTCTGGCGCCATTCGGTCTTGGGCTTGGAGTCCCCAGCGGCGACCTGGTGTTTGCTGGTTTCGAGCGACTTTATGTATTTGAGGGCAGTGGCGCCAACGTGGCGGCAGACGCCCGAGAAGGAGTCGGGACAATTGCAGAAGAATGTGACAGTCTCGTCTTCGAGGTTGAGGCCAAGTTCCGAAGTGTAGACCTGGAAATCTTCCCCCTGGACTTGCCCCTCCACATCCCAGTATTGCTCTCTTTTCTTGACGTCGATTTTTTGGACGCCGTCCTGCGCGACGATTGAATGCGAACCGTCGATGATATATTCGGGAATCGTCTCCCGGACAAACTCCTGGAGGAGCCGCTTGGCTTTGCTCTCCTCGCTGGTAAGGGCCATGTCGCGCGTTACTCCGTTTCAGACTATTGCGTGATTCATCTCAACCTGAGTGCCATTGCCTAACACGATACTCTATGGATTTTTTCTCGCAAATCAAGCCTTTCTCCCCCTCGGCGGGGTTTTTGGGCCTCCTCCCGCGCATCCACTCGCTTGTGTTGGCCTTTCTGGTCGCCCTGGCGGCCCCGGCATGGGCCCAGATCGAGGGAAAAGGGCTGTCGGGCGAGGTCCCGACACCGGGAGGGCGCATCGTCATGGCCACCATCGGCGAGCCCACCAACCTGATACCGCCCCTGGCCACGGACTCGTCCTCCCATGCGGTCTCTTCACTACTCTACGTTTCGCCGCTTCGCTACGACAAGAACATCCGCATCGAGCCCTACGCTGCCGAATCCTTCGAAGTGCTCGACGGGGGCAGGCACTTCCGCTTCAAGCTGCGCGAGAACATCCGCTGGACCGACGGCCAGCCCCTGACCGCTGAGGACGTGGAGTTCACCTACAAGCTCATGGTGGACCCCAAAACCCCCACGGCCTACGCGGGCGACTTCCTGGCCATCAAGGAGTTCAGGCTCACCGGCCGCTTCACCTTCGAGGTCTTCTACGAGAAGCCCTTCGCCAGGGCCGTCTCCACATGGGCCTCGGACATCCTGCCCAAGCACCTCCTGGCTGGCGAGGACCTCACGAACACCAGGTTCGCCCGCACCCCCGTGGGAGCCGGGCCGTACATCCTCAAGCAGTGGGTCGAGAACCAGCGAGTGGTGCTTGAGGCCAACCCCGACTACTTCGAGGGTCCGCCCTTCATCAAGGAAGTGGTCTACCGCTCCGTGCCTGACCAGACCACCCAGTTCCTGGAACTCAAGGCCGGCAACCTGGACACCATCGACCTGACCCCGCCCCAGTACCTGTTCCAGACGGGCGGGCCCAAGTGGGAGGCCGGCTGGCGCAAGTACCGCTACCTGGCCTCGGCCTACACCTACCTGGGGTACAACCTCTCCCACCCCTTGTTCCGCGACAAGGCGGTACGCCAGGCCCTGGCCCACGCCATCGACAAGCGCGAGATCATCAAAGGCGCGCTCATGGGACTGGGTGAACCAACCATCGGGCATTTCAAGCCCGACTCCTGGGCCTATGACCACGACATCAAGGATTATCCCTACGACCAGGGCCAGGCGCTCATGATGCTGGCCCAGCTGGGCTGGAAGCGCGAGAGCCCCACAGGGCCGCTCATGAAGGACGGCCGCCCCTTCGCCTTCGCCATCTTCACCAACCAGGGCAACGAGCAGCGCATCAAGGCCAGCGCCATCATCCAGAACCAGCTGGCGCGCATCGGCATCCAGGTGAAGGTGCGCACCATCGAGTGGGCCACGTTCATCAAGGAATTCGTTGACCAGCGCCGCTTCGAGGCGGTGCTCCTGGGCTGGTCCATCCCGCAGGACCCGGACGCCTTCGACGTCTGGCACTCCTCAAAGACCACGAAGCCCGGGCTCAATTTCGTGGGCTACGCCAACCCGGAGGCCGACTCCCTGCTGGAGGAGGGCCGAAACATGATCGATCCGGCCCTGCGCAAGCCCGTGTACGATCGCTTTCAGGAGATCCTCCACGAGGACCAGCCCTACTGTTTCCTGTACACTCCCTACGCCCTGCCCATCATCTCCGCGCGGGTGCACGGCGTGGAGCCCGCCCCGGCGGGCATTTCCTGGAACTTCATCCGCTGGTGGATACCCACCGCACAACAAGGCGTGGCATACTCTCAATGATCCGCATCAATGAAATCATGGATAAGGTCGCGCCGTACATGTCCCAGGCCGACCAGGACCTCATTACCAAGGCCTATGTCTATTCGGCCACTGCCCACGCCGGGCAGGTGCGCCTTTCTGGCGAGCCCTACCTCTCGCATCCGCTGGAGGTGGCCAACATCCTGGCCGAGATGCGCCTGGACGCCCCCAGCGTGGCCGCGGGGCTGCTCCACGACACCGTGGAGGACACGATCGCCACCATCGACGAGATCGAGGAGCAGTTCGGCGAGGAAGTGGCCGACATCGTGGACGGCGTGACCAAGATCAGCCTGATGACCTTCGAGAGCAAGGAGGAAGCCCAGGCCGAGAACATCCGCAAGATGGTCCTGGCCATGGCCGAGGATATCCGGGTCATACTGGTCAAACTGGCGGACAGGCTGCACAACATGCGCACCCTGGGCTTCCAGAAGCTCATGAAGCAGCAGCTCATCAGCCAGGAGACCATGGACATCTACGCCCCGCTGGCCAACAGGCTGGGCCTGCACAGACTTAAAGTGGAGCTTGAGGATCTCTCGTTCAAGTACCTCAAGCCCGACGTCTACGACCAGCTCTACCAGGGCGTCTTCCAGCACGAAGTGCTCAACGACGACTACATCGCCAAGGTCATCGACATCATCCGCAAGCTCATGGATGAGAACGCCATCAAGGTCCGCGTGCACGGCCGCAAGAAGCACCTCTGGTCCATCCACAACAAGATGAAGGCCCAGGGACTCGACCTGGAGCAGGTGCACGACATCGTGGCCTTCCGCATCATCGTTTCGAGCCTCAAGGACTGCTACGCCGCCCTCGGTCTGGTGCACTCCCTCTGGAAGCCGGTGCACGGCAGGTTCAAGGACTACATCTCCATGCCCAAGGCCAACATGTACCAGAGCCTGCACACCACCGTGATCGGGCCGGACGGCGAGCGCATCGAGATACAGATCCGCACCGAGGAGATGAACCAGCTGGCCGAATACGGCGTGGCTGCCCACTGGGCCTACAAGGAGCGCAGCAAGGCAGGCAAGATGGCCGCCAAGGACGCCGAGCGCTTCACCTGGCTGCGCCAGATCATGGACTGGCAGCGCGAGGCCACGGACTCCAAGGAGTTCATGCATTCCTTGCGCTACGACCTCTTCCAGGAGGAGGTCTACGTCTTCACGCCCAAGGGCGAGGTCAAGGAGATGCCCGAGGGCGCCACCCCCGTGGACTTCGCCTACGCCATCCACACCGAGGTGGGCAGCCACTGCACCGGGGCCAAGGTCAACGGCAAGCTGGTGCCCCTTTCCTCCACGCTGCACAACGGCGACACCGTGGAGATCATCACCGACAAGCACCGCCACCCCAGCAAGGACTGGCTCAAGTTCGTCAAGACCGCCAAGGCCCGCACCCGCATCAAACACTGGGTCAAGACCCAGGAGCGCTCCGAGGCCATCTCCCTGGGCCGCGAACTGTTGGAGAAGGACGGGCGCAAGATGGGCGTCAACGTGCAGAAGGTCCTCAAGGAGAACGGTTTCGCCCCCGTCTGCGCGGAATACAACTTCCCCAGCGTGGAAGAGCTGTTCGTGGCCATCGGCTACGCCAAGCTCACGCCCCGCAAGGTGCTGCGCGCCTTCCTGCCCAAGCCCGACGTTTCGGCCAAGCCCGACGCGGCCGAGGAGCATGCAGCCGCCCAGGAGGCGGCCAAGGCCAAAGGCGGCGGCGAATCCATCAAGATCAAGGGCGTGGACAACCTGCTGGTGAACTTCGCGGGCTGCTGCAACCCGCTTCCTGGAGATCCGGTGGTGGGCTACATCAGCCGGGGCAGGGGCGTCATCGTGCACACCCACGACTGCCCGAACCTGATGCGCCTGGAGCCGGAGCGGCTCATGCAGGTCTCCTGGGAGGGGCACGAGGACAAGCCCTATCCGGCCAAGATCGTCATCCTGGCCCACAACAAGAAGGGCGTGCTGGCCAAGATCACGGCCATCCTCACCGACCAGGGCGTGAACATCGACGCCGGCTCCTTCACCTCCATGGTGGACGGCCGCACGGAAATAGCCTTGACCGTGGAAGTCAAGGATTCTTCGCACCTCTACCGCACCATCGACCTGCTGCGCAGGCTGCACGAAGTGGTCGAGGTCAAGCGTACGGTGGAGGACAGGGCCGGGAGCCTCCAGGAGTGAGCAGGACCGCATGAGCCCCACCAAACCCATTTCCGGAACCGACAAGGCATGAAAATCGACCGAAGGCGTGACAAGATGAACCTGCCGTGCCCCATGGCCTCGCCAGAGCGGGCCAGCGAACTGAAGGCCCATTCCGTGGGCTTCCCGTCCGTTTCTCTTTCCGTCCAGGCCCTCGGCGACCTGGAGATGATCCTGAGCGGGGCTTACGCCCCTCTCAAGGGCTTTCTCTCCAGGGCCGACTACGAGGGTGTGCTTGAGGAAATGCGGCTGTCCGACGGGCGCTTCTGGCCCATGCCCGTCTGCCTGGAAGTTGAGAGCGGGCAGGGGGCCGGACTCAAGCCCGGCGACAGCCTGGCCCTGCGGGACGGAGAGGGGTTCATGCTGGCCGTGATGCACCTGGAGGAGGCCTGGAAGCCGGACCTGGCCCGCGAAGCGCGCGCGGTCTTCGGAACGGACGATCCGGCCCTGCACCCGGGCGTGCGCAGACTGTTGGAGCGGCCTGACGTGACCTACCTCTCGGGCCGCCTCGAGGGGCTGCACCTCCCCCATCACGTTGATTTCGCCGATCTGCGCCACCAGCCCGCGGACGTGTTGCGCGCGGCCGGCGCTTCAGGCTGGGTGCGGGTGCTGGGGGTGACGCTGGACTGCGACCTGCACGGAGGCTGGCGGGAGAGTCTGATGCTCGCCGCCCGGCGCATAGGGGGCAGCATCCTGGCGCTTTCCAGCGTCAACCGCGACGTGCTGGGCTGGGACGACCACTTCACCACGGTGCGCTGCATGAGCGCCTTTGCCGACACCTTCCCCCGCAACATGTTGCGCCTCGGCCTCACCCCCATGTGCGAACGCCCGGCAGGCCCAAGGCAGGCCCTGCTGGAGGCCTGCGTGTTCGGCAACTTCGGCTGCACGCACATGCTGGTGCGCAATACCCACGCGGACCCGGCCCCCGCCGGGCAGGCTCCGTTCTATCCAGGCGGGGAGGCACAACGGCTGGTGGCGTTGCACGCCGGTGATACCGGGGTTCAGTGCGTGATTCCTGAGGAAATGGTCTATCTGGAGAGCCGCGCGCAGTTCGTTCCGATCGATTCGGTGCTCTCTGGCGATCCCGGAGTACGATCCGTCGATCCCGTCGAGCTTCGGCGCAGGCTGGAGTTCGGGCTGGAGATACCGCCCTGGTGCTGCCCGCCGGGTGTCGTGCAGGAGCTTCGCCAGGCCTTTCCGCCCAGGAGCGAGCAGGGTTTCACCATCTTCATCACGGGGTATTCCGGGGCGGGCAAGTCCACCCTGGCCAAAATCCTCTACGTGAAGCTCATGGAGATGCGCCAGAGGCCGGTGACCTTGCTGGACGGCGACATCGTGCGCAAGATGCTCTCCAGCGAACTCGGTTTCTCCCGCGAGCACAGGATGCTCAACATCAGGCGCATGGGCTATGTGGCCAGCGAGATCACCAAGAACAGGGGCGTGGCGATCTGTTCGCCCATCGCTCCCTACGCTGAGGCCCGCTGCGACGCCCGGACCATGGTCGAGAAGTACGGCGGCTTCATCGAGGTACACCTGTGCACACCCATCGAAGTGTGCATCCAGCGCGATCGAAAGGGCATCTACGCCAAGGCCAGGGCGGGATTGATCAAGGGCGTCACCGGCATAGACGACCCCTATGAAACGCCTGTAACGCCCGAACTGCGGTTCGACACCACCAGCATGAGCTCGACGGAGACCGCTCACGAGGTGCTCCTGTTCCTCGAACAGGGCGGCTACATCAAATAGCGGGCGCGCCGGGCTTGGTCTACTCGCTGATGCCCACTGCCAGGCTCAGCTCGGCGTTGAGCCCGCCGTCACCCGTCTTGGTCAGGATCAGGCTGCGCACCCGCACGCCCGCGGGGTCGTCCTCGATGTCCTTGAGGAAGGCCAGCAGGTTCTTGAGATCCACCGCGTTCATCTTCACGTCCAGTTGCGATTCCTTCTTGTTGCCGGGCAGCTGCTTGGTGGTGGGCTGCATGGACGTGATGTTGGCCTTGAGCTCATGGGTGGTGGCCAGGGCGTCCACGCGCCCGAAGAGGGAGAAATCCGCAGGCTGGGCAGGCTTCTGCTGAAATTCCGAAGCATTGCCGAGTCTGTTCTGGAGCGCACGCGCCTGGGCGAGCTGTTGCGTGGCCTCGGCAAGCTGCCTGTCCAGCCGGGAGGAACGCTCCGAATAGGGTTGAATCACCCAAGCCCAGAGCGCGACGACAACGGCCAACCCTCCCCCGGCGTAGAGTGCGTGCTGTCTTGTGAAGTTCATTGCGCACCTGCCGCGCCGGGCCGCTGGGCCACGTTCATATCCATGCGGAATTCGACGCCTGTCTTGTCCTGCGTGGGTTTGACGCCCTTGATGTCCACTTCCTTGAACACCTTGGAGGCGATGAGCTTGCGCTTGATCTCCTCGACGGCGTTGAAGTCCTTGGCCTGGGCGTCGATGGAGATGTGGCCGTCGTCGAACGACAGGCGCATCAGCTTGACGCCCAGGTTGGCCGGTATGTTCCTGTGCAGGGCCGCGAGCACCGGCAGGGCCACGGAGGCCTTTCCGGCGGCAAAATTCAGCTCCTCCTGTTCGCGCTCGTTGGCCATGCGGCGCATGATGGAGAGCTTCTGGTCGACGCCCAGGTTGGCAGGCGCTTCGGGCAGGGCGGACGAGATGATGGAGTTGGTCTGGGCCCGCAGGTCATTCAGGGCGTCCGCCTTGCGCGACTGTCCCAGCACGGCGGTCAGGATGGCGCTGAAAGCCAGCAGGGCCGCCGCCCCCCCTACGAGGGTGAGCATCCGCTTGAGGCTCTTGCGCCCTATGGCCGGGCGCGATCCCGGGTGCAGGAAATCCATGCCGGGGCACAGCCCCAGGGCCATGCGCCCCACGCCGTAGAGGCCAAGGGCCTTGCAGCCGAGTTCCCTGAGCGCCGGATTTTCGTGGAAAGCCTTGGGGAAGGTGATCCTGTGGGGCTCCAGCCCATCGAGCGCCAGCCTGACCGCACGCAGACAGCACTCGGGGGGCTCCTCGCCGTGCGGGCGGCCCACCGAGGCCGTCTCAACGGCGTCATAGCCGGAGGCAACCACGGTCAGGGCGCCGAGCCTGATCTCTTCGGCCAGGGTGCGGGCGGTGTCCTCGGGGGAGCAGTCCTCCACGGGCACGCGCCGCCAGAAAAGGGGCTGGCCATCGCAGCGCAGGAGGATGTCCACGTACCTGCCGAACGGCAGCAGCGTCAGCCCGGGGGGGTGGGCCTGCGGGGCGTCCTCCGACAGGGCGGCGTCCTCCCCGGCGATGTCCAGGCTGACCAGGGTGGTCTCGAAGCCTTCCTCCAGGAGGGAGGCCACCAGATCCTCGACGAAATCGCGGTCGATGGCGGCAGCGATCACGGTCTTTCCGGGGCCGTGCAGGGGGGTCTCGGTGAAGGTGGTGAGCTGGGTGTCGGCTGGGTCGGGCAGCCCGGACTCCATCAGGTGCCCAAGCACAGAGCCGATCTTGGCCCGCTGCGTGAATGGCAGATAGAGTCTGCGGAACACCGCCCTAGAGGCATCCAACGCCAGGGCCAGCGTTTCCTGCAACATGCCGTTGGTCTGCGCCAATTGGTGAATGGCCCGGGCTATCTCAGCCGGGCCGGCGTCGTCGGGCAGCTCGGCCTGAGCGTAGCCCCCGAACTCCAGGCCGCGCGGATGGCGGGAGAGCCGCAGCAGGGCGACGTGATCCGGGGCCACGAGGGCGACGAGGGCGGTGACGTGCATAGGAAGTATCTCTATCCTACTGTACCTGCAGGTACAACACCGCGATGGGCTGAAGTTTGTTCATGTTGAGCTGCCGTTTGAAGACGGCGTGCGCCCTGGCGGTGACGGAACCGGACGAACATTCGAGATCCGCGGAGAAATAAAGGCTGCGGGTGGTGAACATGCCCAGGGGCAGCGCCTCCTTGCCCTGTTCCTGAGCAAGGGTCGCGAGCCAGTCCGTGCCTTCGAGCCGGGGGCGGTTGGAGGGCGTCCGCCGGAAGGTGTCCACCGATCTGGCGAAATCCTCCGATTTGGCCTGGTCCAGCCCAACGGCCATGGCCGCCAGCACGGGCAGGGGGGCGGTGTTCACGTTGACCAGGCCGCTGGACCAGATGGTCACCAGGTCTTTCAGGCCCACTTCCCCGGGGCGGCCGAAATACAGCTCGTCGCTTACGCCCTGCACCAGCCTCAGCTCCGCCACGGTGTCCAGCGCGCCGCCCTTCACCCGGTAGGGCAGCCCCGCGTTCAGGTAAGGCTCGTCCGCCTGGACCAGGTCGGCTGTCTTGGCCGGCGAGGTCATCCATGACTCCAGCGCCGAGGCGATGGCCTCCGCCCGGGCGGAATCCACCAGGAAGGGGCGCCCGCGCAGCAGGCGCAGGAAGGCTTCACGATAGGTCTGGTGCCCCTTCATGTCCGGGTGGATGGAGTTGATGGGCAGCTTGCCCGTTTCGTCCACAATCCGGCCCTTGAGCTTGTCCCCGAAAAACCACCCGCCCGGGACGTTCTCTCCGGCGGGAAATATGTCCCAGCTTTCGCCGGGATAGTCCGATGTGGTCAGGGCTGCGTCGCGCATGATGACCTTGGCCGCGCTCAGAACGGCCGACTCCGCCATGAGCCGCGCCTGCACGCGGCTGAGCGCGGCCTGGGCTCCGAACACCTCGGCCTCCGCGCTGGAGATGATGCGCACGGCCAGCGACGCCAGAAGGCCCGTGAGGATGAGCACGTAGATAAGGGCCGCGCCGCCCTGTCCTGATCCGGCCTTGCCGGTCGCGGGCGTCATCTCAGCGCTCCCTGCGGTCCGGGGGGGACGGCGCGCACCGGCAGGTTGGCCACCAGCTCCAGGGGGAAGACCCTTTTTTCCTTGCCGCGCACCCGCGCGGTCAGCCGCACCTGCACCGGTATCTGCCACTCGCCCGAGAGCATCCGGGAGCGGTTCTCCCAGGAGTTGGTGGCCTCGCCCGTGCTGGAGAAGAACATGATCGAGGGTTCGGTGACGCGCCGCACGATCTCCACGTCAGTCACCGGGCGGTCCTTGCCGGCGCGCCAAGGCATCTCGGCGTAGGGCCATTCCCGCCTGCACAGGGTGAATTCGCCTGGGTTTTCGGGGTCGTCGCGAAGAAGATACTCCACTCTGACGATGCTCATCGAGGGGAAGGTGCCGCGAAAATCAAGGCCGGAGGCGGCGGCGAAGGCCAAGATCACATCCTCGTCGGAAGGCGTGTCGATATCCCTGGGCCTGCCGCGCCCGCCCACGAAGGAGAGGAAGGTGGTGGCCGCGTTGCGGTTGGAGTCGGAGTAGAGCACGGAGCCGAGGTCGTTCTTGAAGAACCAGGAGCTGATCCGCAGCTGCTGGCCCATCTGGAGCCTCTCCTCCACGTCGGCGGCTGTCTCCGTGACGCGGGAGAGCACGGCGTAGCTGCCCATGAAGATCATGCCTGTTATCAGCAGGGCGATCATGACCTCCACCAGGGTGAAGCCCTGTTCGGTGGCGCGGGTGGTCATGGGCGCACCAGAAGCCTGCTGAGGGTGACCTGGTTGATCTCCTTCGTCCCCCAGGTGACCTTCACGGTGAGCAGCGGAAGGTCCGGGTCGGCAGGGCCGTTCTTGACCTCCAGCGACCACTGCATGTCCTGGTCTGGCTCGGGGAACTGGCCCGTGCCCCCGGGCAGGTTGTCGGGGCCCTTGAGCTCCGCTTCGGCGACGATGCGCGCGGCCAGCACCGAGGCACGCTCGATCTGGGACGCGCGGATGCGCTGGTCCTGCAGTTTGGCCAGCGACGCCAGGAGGCTGACCATGACGATGGAGACGATGGCAACCGCCACCAGGGATTCGAGGATGGTCAGGCCGGACTGGCGGGAACCGGAGCGGGCGTCCATTGGCCTATTGGTCCTTGGTTTCGGAGGTGGTGACGCTGGCCCAAGGGGTAAGAAGCGGGCGGTAGCGTTTGCGGAAGGCCTCGATCTCCTGCGATTCGCTGCGTGTGCCGAAGCGCAGGGAGGAGCCAACGGCCTCCATTACGGCGACCTTCTTGCCGCCAGCGGCTGACTTCTCCGGGAACACGAGGAGGAAAGGCTCGACAAGCCCCACGGGATACACGGCGATCCGTACGGGCTTGCCCTCCTCCTTGGACTGTCCGGAGGGCGTAAGCCAAGCCTCTGGGCGGAACGCCTCGGGCAGGGGAAGACGCTCGGCCTTGATGCTGCGTTGGATGGGAGCGCCCTTGCGGACCATCACGGCCATGGACTTTGCCGGGTCGATGGAGAGTTCCCATACCTCGCCGGAGATGATGGCGTCGGTCATGCCCCTGTGGACCAGCCCGGTGATGCGCCGAAGCGTGGCCCGGTCGCTCTCGCTGCCCATGACCGCGTTGATGGTGGGCAGGGCCAAGCCCACGGCAAGGCCCATGATCATCATCACGAAGGCAAGCTCCAGCAGGGTGAACCCTGCCTGGCCTCCCGGCCGCGCCTTTCGGAGCGCGCCCGGGGGCTGGTGGCCGGTCCTGCCGGGAGGCGGGGTGAGGCGCATGTGTGCGTCCGGGGCTAGTTGATTTCCCAGCTCTTGATGTCCGCGTTGGGGCCTTCGCCGCCGGGCTGGGCGTCCGCTCCGAGGCTGACGATCTCGAAGTCGTTGTGCTCGCCGGGCGAGATGTAAATGAACTCGTTGTTCCAGGGGTCCTTGGGCAGGGGGCCGTCCAGGTAGCCGCGAGGCGGGTAGTTCTGGGGCACGCGGCCCATGGTGGGCTTCTCCTTGAGCGACTTCAGGCCCTGCTCGGTGGTGGGGTAGACCCCGTTGTCCAGCTTGTACTGCTTGATGGCCATGGAGAGGCTCTCGATCTGCGCCTTGGCCTTGACCACCTTGGCCTTGTCAGGCTGGTCGATGAAGCGCGGCACCACAAGCCCGGCGAGAACTCCGAGAATGACGATGACGACCATCATTTCGATAAGCGTGAAGCCTGACTGCGAACGGCGGAAAAGCGCCGGAATGCGATTGTTGGTCGGGTTGGAATGCATGGATACTCCTTTGGCGAATTGGGAAGCTCAGCCTATGAGGCTGCTCATTTCGAAAATCGGAAGCATGACGGCCACCACCATGAAGGCGACCACCGCGCCCATGGCCAGGATCAGGGCGGGCTCCACCACGGAACTGGCCGCCGTGACCCGGTTCTCCACCTCGGCCTCCAGCATCCTGGCCACGGTGAGCAGCATGGAGTCCAGCTGGCCGCTCTGTTCGCCCGCCGCCGCCAGCTGGAGTACGATGGGCGAGAACACACCCGTGGCCCGCATGGGCTCGGTAATGCCCGCGCCCTGCTGGGCTTTCTCGCGCACCGCGGCCATGGCTTCGGCGAACACGGTGTTGCCCGCCACTGCCGCGCCGATGTCCACTGCGTCCAGCAGCGTCACGCCCTGCTTGAGGCAGGTGCCGAGCGAGCGCGTCAAGCGGGCCATGGCCGCCTCGTGCACGATGGGGCCGATCACCGGCACGTACAGCAGGATTCTGTCCAGCACGCGGCGCACCGCCGGGATGCGGGCCACCCTGAGCATCGTCAGGAACAGCCCCACCATGCCGCCGAGCATCAATGGCCAGTAGGAGCGCATGAAATCGGTGACCGCGATCAGGATCACCGTGGGCACCGGGAGATCCCGCTTCAGGTCGACGAAAATGCGCGTCACCTCCGGGATCACGTAGAGCAGCAGGATGGAGATGACCAGCGCGCCGAAGACCAGGATGAAGCACGGGTAGATCATGGCCGCCTGGAGCTTGCGCTTCAGGGCGTACTGCCTCTCCAGGTAGGTGGAGAGGTTGGACATGACGATCTGCAGCGTGCCTGAGGATTCGCCCGCCCGGACCATGTGGATGTACGTGTCCGGGAAGACGCGCGGATGCTCGGCCAGGGCTGCGGAGAGCTCCCAGCCCTCCTTCACGCGCTCCAGAATATGCGAGAAGACCCGCTGCGCAGGCGCCGTCGGCATGTGTTCGATAAGACCGGAAAGGGCCTTGTCCAGGGGCAGGCCCGCCTCCAGCAGGGTGGCCAGAACCTGTGTGGCGCCCGTGAGCTGTTGGCGCGTCACCCCGGAGAAGAGCACGGGCATCTGCCACCCGGCTTTGGCCGGGGTCTTATCCGCCACGGCGTCCGCTTGGGCGGCGCGGAGGCTTTTGACGAAGAGTTTGCGCTGCAGCAGGGCGTGCCGCGCGGAAGCGGCGCTATCCGCCGCGAGGATGCCCTTGCAGTTCTTGCCCAGGGCGTCGATGGCCACGTATTCGAAAACTGGCATGGTGTCGCCGTTTACGGTTTTTTCTTGAGGATTTCCTGCTGGCCCTGCCGCAGCAGCACCATGTGGTCCTCCTCGATGGAAAGCACCACCGCCTCACCAAGGGCCTGCCCCACTGAGACGCTCTTCGGCGCCCTGTTGGACTTGTCCACCAGAAAGGCCATGCTCCACTGGGGATCGGTATGCACCGCGGTGCCGATGAGGTCGTAGGCGACGGAGGAGTCGGGCAGGGCGGCCTCTTCGCGCGGGGCTTCCGCGGCTTCCTTGCGGGTGGCGCTGAAGAGATTCCGGCTGACTATGGCATCCACGTCGCCGCCAATGGAGAGGTCGCCCTTCGGGGCTCCCGCGCCCCCTTGTGCGGCCGGAGCCGAAGCTTCGATACCCGCCTTGCCGGGCAAGGGAGCAGGCGATGTGAAGAGCCCCTTGGCGACGACCATGGCGGATATCACGCACAGCAGCGCGGTGAGCGCGTAGCTCAAGGCCTTGAGGGAGAATTCCGACATTATGGCCTCCAGCGGGCGGCCCGCCCGGTTTCAGCCCGGCGGTGCCTCATGGCCTGGCTCCAGATATGATCGCCGTGATGCCAGGCCGCCTCAATTGCAGAGACCCAGTTTCTTGGTTTCGTCATAGCGTTCGCACAGTCCGAGCATACAGGCGACGCTCAAGTCCTCGCAGCCCTTGTTCGGGTTGTTGGTGCGCATGAGCAGCAGGCCGCGATTGTAGTATGCCGCGGCAAAATTGGATTTGAGGGACAGAGCCTGCCCGTAGTCCTGCAGGGCGCCCTGTACGTCGTTGAGCTGCTCGAGGATGATGGCCCGGTTGAAATAGAGGTCGGGATCGCGCGGGGATGATTTCACGGCCAGATCGAGCGCTTTGCGGGCTTCAGGAAAACGTTTGATGGTCCAGTAGATTTCCGCCTTGTTGGCCAAAGCCGGGGCGAAATCCATCTGCATGGAGAGCAGCTTGTCGTAGTCGGCCAGGGCCCTGTCGAAATCCTTGGTGCGCTGGTAGGCGATGGCCCTGTTGAAGAGGGCCTCGAAGTTGCGGTTTTCGCTCAGGCGCAGGGCCATGTTGAAATCGTTGAGGGCCTTTTCGTTCTGGCCAAGGCTGAGATATGCGAGCCCCCTGTTGTTGTAGGCCTTGAGCATGGACCCGTCCAGGGAGATGGCCTGGGTGAAGTAGTCCACGGCGCGGTCTTCCTTGTTGAGCTTGAAGGCGGCCGTGCCCAGGTTGAACCAGGCTGTGGCGGAACGGGAATTCCTCTGGGTCACCTGCTCGAAATCCTTGTAGGCCAGGTCGTACTGGTAGAGCTGGAAATAGGCCTGCCCTCGCAACTGATAATCGGCGGCGGACTGTTGCGAACCGCTCAGGTGCATGGTGGTCTGCTGGACGATCTTTTCCGGATCGTCGACGCGCATGGAGTCGGCCTCGCGGGTGGCCGGCGGTTGCTTGCCCGCCTGATTGCACCCCCCCAGCAGCGCGAGGACGACGAGTCCCATCAGCAGGAGCCGCAGAGGTCTCCGGGCGGAAGGACGTAGAACGGCTTCGGAAATGGCGGCCTCGGGGAGCTTGTAATTATTGGTATGCAACACGTGGACCTTTTTTGATATGTTTTGTCTCACGGGCGCTGCGATGTCAACGTGCGTTCCACCCCAAGTGCACCGTTTCAGGACGCAGTCGGGTGGAAATACCCTGATTCGGGGTCGCCGCCGCGATCGCCTGGCTCACAGGGGTGCGTAACTCAATGGCAGGCTCAGGAAGAAGGGCCACTGCGACCCGAGCGCCGTCTGCACCGGGGCGAAGCCAATAGTGGGGGAGACCGTGGTGGTCGTCTGCCCGGTGGTGGTCGTGGTGGTTGTCGTTGTTGTCGGCAGGGTCGTGGAGTTTACCACGGCGTTGCCCGCCACCGCCTGGAGGCTGGCGGCCTTGCTGCGGTCGTTGGCGGCGTCAGTGTTCAGGCTGCTCTGGAGCCCCGTGTCAGAGGTGGAGGCGGCCATATCCGATTCGATGGCGGCGCGAAGGGTGTAGAGCCCGGCGTATTCAGGCGAGAGGTTGATGGCCTTGGTGGCTTGGGTCAAGGCGTTCTGCAGCAGCACCTGGTTGCCGGGGTTGGAAGGGGAGGCCGTGCCTGTCTGGATCTTCCACTGGGCGTAATAGGTAAGCGAGATGTCGCCCACGATGTCGGCGTTGTTGGGGGCGATGCTGAGCGCCTGGTTCAGGTCGTTCAGGGCGTTCTGATAGTTGAGGGTCTGCAGCCAGTAGATGCCGCGCGCCGTGAGGGCGAAGTCGGAGCCCGGGGACTGGGCCACGGTCTGGTTGAGCTGCGAAAGAGCCAGCGTGGAGCCGGCCTGGCCCGCATAGGCCAGCCCGAGGCCTGCCTGGGCGACAACGTTCTGGGCGTCCAGGGAGAGGGCCTGGGAGAACGTGGCGTCGGCCGCCGTGAACTGGGCCGTGCGGAGGTTGGCGAGGCCCTGCTCCAGCCAGGAGGGGACGATCTTGCTCTTGTTGCCCTTCTGCACTGCGGTGCAGGTGGCCAGTGGCAGAATGGTCTGGGCGATCATCTGGTTCTGCTGCTGTTGGGCGGCGTCCTCCGCGGCTTCCTTCTGGTCCAGGTTTTCCGAGACAGGCAGCTTGATGGAGCTGCCGGAGGAGCCCATAGCGGAAATGGTGCCCGAGGATGAGGTCGAGGTGGTGCCGGTGGTGCCGTTAGTCCCGGTGGTGCCAGTGGTTCCGGTGGTGCCAGTGGAATAGGTCGTTCCTGTCCGGCTCAGGGAGGACTGGGTCGTGGTGGTGCCAGTTGTGCCGGTGGTGGTGCCGTTGGTGCTGGTGGCCGTTGTCGTCCCCGGATAGAGGTACGAAGAGCCGAGGGTCAGGGCGGAGTAGAGGTATGGCGTGTAGCCAGCGTCGTAATAATAGTTGTTTGTGGTGCCCAGGGCGTCCTGCAGGGTGTTGTTGAGGAGATATTGGTCGCAGAGGGTGGAATTGCGGTAAAGCTCACCCGCGCGGCGTGCATCCGACCTGGCCTGGCTGTATGAGCCGAGGTAGAATTCGGCCATGGAGCGCAGCAGATAAGCGTCGGGGTTTTCGTTGTTGCTCAGGCGCAAGGCCTTGTTGCTGGCGATAAGGGAGTTGGAGTACTGCCCGCTGATCAGGCTTTCTCTCGCTATGGCCAGCAGGGCGTTCACGTCGGTGGCGGCGATCACGGCTGATGAGGCGTCCTGCGCCGAGGACGGCGCGGGCGCGGCGAGGCAGATCGACAACAGAACCGGCAAGGCGTATGCGCTGGCCCGGACGATGCGGGTCAGGCGGTGACGGATGTCCGTGCGTATCGGCATGGCGGACCTCTATGAAATCATGGTTGTTGGAAGCTTACAAAAGTTAATGCCCCGGCAGTGAATTGTCAATCTGACTCCCCCTCCGCCAGGTGCTCCTTGTCAGCCAGGGGGATAGTGTGTATCGCCCTGGCTTCGGAACGCGGTTGCACATGACTCTGCCCTATTTTTTCGGATAAAACCAGCGCATGAATAATAATTCATCCTCCCCCATCGGCATTTTCGACTCCGGAGTGGGCGGCCTCACCGTGGCCCGCGCCGTCATGGAGCGCCTGCCGCGCGAGAGCGTGCTCTATTTCGGAGATACCGCCCGTGTGCCCTATGGAGTGAAATCCCAGGACATCATTTCTCGTTACGCCGTGGAGATCGCCAAATTCCTGCTGGAGAAGCGGGTGAAGATGCTCATCATCGCCTGCAACACCATGGCCGCCGTGGCCTACGACGCCGTCCGCGCCCTCTCCGGCGTGCCCGTGCTGGAGGTCATAGACGCGGGGGCGCGCACCGCCGTGGCCCACACCCGCAACCATCGCATCGGCATAATCGCCACGCCTTCCACCACGTCCAGCGGGGCCTACCTCCAGGCGATCCAGCGTTACGAGCACGACGGCATGTTCATCACCACCCAGGCCTGCCCGCTTTTCGTCCCACTGGTGGAGGAAGGCTGGACCGACCACCCCGTAACCCGGCTCACGGCGTTCGAGTATCTTACCCCGCTGCTGGCGCAGAACATCGACACTCTGGTCCTGGGGTGCACGCATTACCCGCTGCTCAAGCCCATGCTCCAGTCCGTGATGGGGCCGGGGGTGCAGTTGGTGGACTCGGCCGAGGCGATCTCCTTGCGCGCCGAGGCCCTGCTGCGCGAGATGGACCTTGAAAACGCATCCGGCGAGCCGCCGCGCCACGTGTTCCACGTGACGGACGTGCCACACCGCTTTCAGGAGGTAGGGGAGCGTTTTCTGGGCAGGCCGCTCGACCAGGTGGAACTGGTGAGCCTGTAGCCCGGCCCGGCGCCCTCAACCCCCTGCCAGCTTGACCGTGTAGCCCAGCTTCTTCAACTCCTGGGCCAAGGCTTCCCTGTGGTCGCCCTGTATTTCGATCACGCCGTCCTTGATCGCTCCCCCCGCCCCGCAGCGTTGTTTCAGCTGTTTCGCCAGCTTCTCCAGGGCCTCGCCTCGGAGGGGCAAACCGGTGATGAGGCTGACGCCCTTGCCTTTGCGCCCTTTGGTCTGGCGCATGATCCTGACGATGCCGTCTCCGGCTGCGGAGGCCTTGCGCTTGGCGCAGTCGCACCCCGCCGCGGGCTTCCCGCAGGCCGGGCACATGCTGCCGTGTTCGGTTGAGTAGACCGGGCCGGAGTTGTTCCTGTCGCGTTGGCTCATGCTTTGCTCTTCGATGTTCGGATTCGCCGGGGAGGGGGATGCCCGCCGCCCGGCTCGTTCGCGCCCTCCAATGACCGAGCGGGAGCGTGATGTCCAAACATAAATGTACCCGGAAGGCTGGGCGATGGTCAGCGGTGCCCGCCGCCTCTGCCTCCTCCGCCATGTCCTCCACTCGGGCCTCCGTAGCCACCTGGAGCGGACGGCCCTGGTCCGATATACGGATTCTGGAAGCGTCCGCCCTGGGGGGGAGCCGGAGGAGGCCCAACCTGACGCCCGGGATTGGCCGCCGGGAGCGAGCCTTCACGGCCGCCCCATCCGTGCGGCGTCCCTTCGGGGTGGGGCTGATGGGCGGGCGGGGGAGCAGCCACGGCGGGCGGGGTCTGACCGCCAGCTTGCCCCTTGAAGCCCGGCGGAGGCGCGGCCACGGATGGAGGCTCCGCATGGCGCGGCGGAACCGTCTGCGGGGGAGGGAGAACGCGTGCCGGAGGCGCTGCCACAGGCGGCGCTCCATAGGCGGGCCCTCGCTGGATCGGGGAGGCCACGGTCCCGGGCTGGCCGTAACGATGCCCAGGGGTGCCGGAGGTGTGCCCGTAGCCCTGCCGGCGCGAGGGTTCGTACACCCAGGGCCTGTAGGCGGGAGCGCCCGTGACCACCACCCGGTTGAACGAGGCCACGCGGTAGGGGTTCACGACGACGCTGCGCCTGCGGTAATCGAAGCGGCACCAGTCGGTCACGGCGATGCCCACGGTCACTCCGGCCGCGAATACGACCCCGTAGCGGGGATAGTATCCCGGGAACCAGGCCACGGGCTGATACGACGGATACCGCCAGGAGCCATAGACCGTCAGCGGGTCGTAGTAGGGGACGTACACCACTCCGGCCGCCGCCGGCTGCACCAGGATGTCTTCGTCTTGGTAGGTCACGCTCTGCCGGGAATCCGAGACCAGTGTCCCGGCATTCCGTGCGCTGCGGCGCAGTTCCTGGATGACGTCCGTCACCTCGGCCTCCTCCGACAGGAATGCGTCCCCAAGCCTGGCGGTGTTGTCCAGATTGCGGGCCATTTCGGACAACACCGCGGGATAATGGCAAAGGGATTTGACGCTGGCGTCCCAGGGCTGGTCCAGCAGGGCGGCGTTGAGGCGGTCGGCGTCGAGGCTAGGATACTGCCTCAGCCAGGCGTCGGCCTCCCGAAGCTCGCCCGGATAGGTGGAGGCCATGAGGATCTGCGAGAGCAGCGGGTCCGGGTAGAGGGCGATGGGCGCGAGAAGCTGGGCCAGTTCCGCCCGGGAAAAGGAGCCCGGTCCATGCTGGGCCTCGGCAGTGCCGGGTATGACCCAGGCTACGGAGAGCGCAGCGGCGAACATCATGAGCCGAAAAATCTTCACGGTAGCCTCCAAGTCCCCTTGCGAGACGAAAGGTACTTTGGCGCTGGGCAGGGCGACCCGGTGCTCCCAGCTCGATACTCATCATATAGCGCCATCCCGATGGGTTGCCAATGGCGGTCGGGAACAGGGGAGGGCGCCCCTGCCGCCATGCCTTGTGAGGTCTGGCTTCGTTTAGTATAAGCGGCAGCTTCGGTGCGCGCCTTCAATAGAATGCGTCCCAACCTCAGCCTATTCGATGCCGGGAGCCGTACGTCATGTCTGGTCAGTCAGGCTGTTTTTCCTTCTGTCGATATTGAAAAAAGGAGATTGCAATGTCCAAGGCGTCCAAATTTGTCACTTCGACTTTTTTTGCAATGTGTCTTTGTGTCATTCCGCTATTTGCATCCGTGTCCTCGGGTATGGATATGACATCCGGAGTTCCTCGCATCGGAGACACTTCCAAAAGAGATGCAAAGGCGATGGCTGAAGAGAAAATGAAGTATGACTCCGTCAATAAGGGCGTTGATACGATGGTTGAGGGCTCTGATATGATGCTCAAAAAGGACAAGCAGGCGATGTCTGATGGGCAGAAGCTGATTGTCAAAGGGCAGAAAATGATCAAATCCTCAGCGCCGAAGGATAAGGCGGGCATGAAAATGTTGAGCGGCGCGGATATGATGTTGAAGGCCTCAGAGCTTATGATGGGGAACGTCGAGTCGGACATGAAGCAGGGCGAGACCATGATGAAGGACGGTGTTTATATGCTTCTTCAAGGGAAGGGGATGCTGATGGATGGTCTAAAATAGGACGTTCTCCCGAGTTTGCTGATTTGCGCTGTACGTCTAGCGGAAGTTGTTCCCCAAATTACGGCGGATCGCATCCGTTTTGTTTGAATGGCTTCTGGTGACAGTGCTGATGTCAGAGATTGTTGGGGACGACCGCTCGTGGGTCGTCCCCTTTTTATTGGGCACTTTGAAGGTTCCAGCGCGCGGATGAATTTTCCCAGGCGAAATGTCCGCGCCCTATTCTGGCGGCAGAATCCCTTCAGATCTGGTCAATCGTACAGGAGCAAGAACCGGGAGGAGAGCGGAGGCGGGTCAGTTCGAGAAACCGCTTGAACGGGTGTTTCGGCTGTCCTAGATTGCATACAATTGTGATCTGTTCCGAAACCCCGCCAACATCCGCTCGAAAGGGCCATGCGAGATGAAACGTATTCCAATGGCCTGAAAGGAGAAAATCATGAAAACGGAACTTCTGAATCCTCAAAACAGTGCGGTGATCTTCATCGACCACCAGCCGCAGATGACCTTCGGCGTGGAAAGCATCGACCGCCAGACGCTTTTCAACAACGTCCTGATGCTGGCCAAGGCGGCCAGCATCTTCAAGGTGCCCACCATCCTCACTACAGTGGAAACCAAGAGCTTTTCAGGGAACATGTGGCCTCAACTGCTGGACATCTTCCCGGGACAAGAACCCATCGAGCGCACCAGCATGAACTCCTGGGAGAGCAAGAGCTTCGTGGAGGCCGTGGCCGCCACCGGCCGTAAAAAGCTGGTCATCGCCGCCCTCTGGACCGAAGTCTGTCTGGCGTTCCCGGCGCTGGAGGCCCTCGGCGCGGGCTACGAAGTCTATGCGGTGGAGGATGCCTCGGGCGGGACGAGCCTCACCGCCCACAACGCCGCCATGCGCCGAATGGAGCAGGCCGGGGCCGTGCCGGTCACGTCGCTGCAGGTGCTGCTCGAATACCAGCGCGACTGGGCGCGCAAGGATACCTACGACGCCTTGCTGGCCGTGGTGAAGGAGCACGCGGGCGCCTACGGCCAGGGCGTGGAGTACGCCTACACCATGGTGCATGGAGCGCCCGCCAGCCGGGCCAAGGGCAAGTAGGGGCGGTGCTGTCCCGGCCGCGGCCTCAGTGATCGCGGCCGGGGATCGCATTCGAACAGCGGCGGGGAGCACAGCTGGATGCGGTGTGACCCGCCAATTGTTTGGCGTCATCCGCGCGTGAACACCCCGTGAGTCGATGCCGAAATTCCAGGGGGATAACCACCGCTCGCCTATCCTTGCAGTCGAGGCCGCGGACTTGACAAGCAGGGCCGAAAACTATTTGTATTAGGAACACTTCCGTACGGGCATACTCCCTCGTGACGATTCAGCACCGGCAACGAGCCATATCGGAACAGCCATGGACCTACTCGATTCTTCGCAGACGAACGTGCTTGAGCTTTCGTGCCGTGTAAGGCGGAGGGACTTCCTGCGCGTTGCCCTCTCCGGGGCAGCCCTCTTGGCCGCGCCAGCCATTTGCGGCGGTTTCAGCCCTGCCTGGGCCGCGAAAAATCAAAGCCGGCCCGCCAACCCCGTTGTTGGGGCAGTCCCCGCCGATGTCTGCACGGGCGGAGATCCCGCTTCCTTTACGGCCGCTTCCGCTGACCGGGCCGGAATGTTCCTGCTCTTCTCCGACGTTCATTTCAACCCATTCGCCGACCCAGGCAAGGTAAAAGCCCTCGCGGCCGCCCCGGCGGCCGAATGGGGGGCCATTCTCGCCGATGCCGCCCCGGTGTACAGCCCTTACGGGCAGGATTCCAACAACGCACTTTTCCAGTCCTTCCTTGATGATATGGCAAGCCGCGCGCCCAGGCCGGATTTCCTGCTGTTCCCCGGCGACCTGCTGTGCCACGGTTTCTGGACCCTGTATCCGCGATTGACCGGAGACTCCTCGAGCGGTGGGCTCCTGGGCTTCATCGGAAAGACCGCCGAGTATTTCCTGGCCGAGGTGACCCGCCGTTTTCCCGAGGCCCCTCTGTACCTCGCCCTGGGCAACAACGACAGTTTCGAAGGGGATTTTCGGATCGTCCCGGACAGCCCCTACCTTTCGGTCACCGCCTCCAGCATTGCGCAGCGCGCGTTGAAATCCGAGGCCGACAGGGCGGCCTTCCTGGAGTCCTACCCCCGATACGGATGCTACTCCTTGCCCCTGCCAGGCCACGGCGGCAGGATCGTTGTCTTCAACAACATTTATTGGGCCAAAAGGTACCCCAATCAAGGTGTCGGAAAGCCGGTGCTGGACTTTCTCACCCAGGAGCTGGCCACCGCTGGCCGCCGAGGCGAGAAAGTCTGGCTGATGGCGCACGTTCCCCCTGGCGACAACTCCAAATCGAGCGCCGCCAAATATCTCAAGACGGGGAAGAACGTATACGCTCCCTTGCTCGCCGATGCCTGGAACGACGCTCTGGCCAACCTCCTCGTGGCTCATTCGCAGACCGTCAGGGCGTCCTTTTGCGGGCATGTTCACCGGGATGAATTCCGGCTCGTGTACCCCAAAGGGCGGGAGCTTCCCGCCGCTTCCCTGCGCCTGGGGCCGTCCATTTCGCCCGTCACGGGCAACAACCCGGGCTATCAGGTCTATTCCTACGACAGGCAGAGCTTTGAACTGCTCGACACGGCAGTTCACTACCTCGACATCGGTGCCTCCCGGCCTGCGTGGGAGGTTGAATACACGTATTCGCGGGCATACGGCAGAGGGCTGCGCTCGCCCGGGGACTGGCAGGCAATGTACCAGGAACTCAAGACCTGTTCCGGCAGGCGCAAAACGTTCGAAGAGGCGTTTGATCTGCGGAGCACGCACATCGACGAAGTCAACGGGCGCACCTTCCCCATATACTGGGACGCACTCGGGGTGACCGCACAGACGTCAATCTGATCGCCCTGGTTCAGAACGTTCAATCAAGCAGAGTTATTCGGTAGCTGGATTTGATCCAGACCGTTGCCCGGACGCGAGTGGAGCATAAAAAAGCCCGGACTGTTCAGTTCGGGCTTTCGTTGCGATTTCAGGCGGCCTGTTGCTGCTCGAGGGGGTGTCCGTCAGATCAATAGTCTTTCAATTTGTATTGGTTGTATGTTTTGAATGTGATTTTTTGAGTTACCCGGAAAGTTACCAGGGTTTGAAATTTCTTCCGCCCATTTTGGGGGCCAGAAAACTACCCCCAAATTAGGCAGAAACTGCGAGTGGTTTTCCTTCACCGGTCCAGGTTTGGAGATGCCCAGACATCTGCCTCCCCTCCCCAATTTCCATTTTGCACGAGTGAAAAATGAGAGCGCATCCGGTTTACAACGCGTAGACTACAAGTATTTAGCCTGCCCCTTATCCGCTCTGTCCCGGTCCTGTTCTCAGGTCGTCAGCGACCTGCTTTTGCCTACCGCCCCGCGCGCGTAGTTGTGCATTCTAGGGGCCTACGACATGCTCACATATCTCATCAGGATACGTATGTTTTGCAAACCCAAACCAAGCAAAACGCCCCGTATTTCTACAGGGGCGTTCGCTGTATCGGTGCTCAGGAAGGGGACTTTTCAACTCCATTGGGGCGTTTGCTTGTCCCTGGCATGTATTCCCCGTCTAAAGGCTTATGATTCATCTTAGGGCCAGAATCTGGCTTGTGGGGCAGTGAAGTTCATCTGACGTTTGCCTTGTTCACGACGCATGGAGCCAGCATCCTTCCCGATGATTGAATTACCCCCTGCCGAGCACACACAAGTCCACAATATTCAGGAACACCCTTTATGGACCAACCCAAGGTGAGGTCTCAAACGCGGACGACGGCTTAACAAGGGTTCCTCAACTTGTAAGGTTGCGGAATACTGGGCTTGGTGAGTTAGAGGGGTTATTTGGGCAATGAAGGGATAAAACACTGGCAACAATTGGCAGTAATAGACTACTGTTATTTTCAAACCCGTTAACTCCTGTCCCAAAGTTTACGAGAAAACCGGGTCAGGATTTTTCGAGCCCCAGCTTGGGGTAGCCCATCGCCAGCATAAGAGGGGGGAGTTCATTGTCGGGAGACTAACCTCGCTGGCTATTGGCTTTGTATAACCGTCTGAGAAGAACCTAAGGAGCGTCCCTGTGCAACCTATTGGCCCCCTCATGCATGAGCATCGGCTCATCGAACGCCTACTTAAACTGGTAGCGCACGAAGTGGAGCATATCGAATCAGGCCAGCAACCCGACAGCGATTTCATTGATCAGGCAGTGGATTTTTTTAGGATCTACGCCGATCGCTGCCACCATGGCAAAGAGGAGGAGATCCTGTTTCGCGAATTGGCGAAAAAGCCGCTTTCACCGGGAGAGCAAAAGGAATTGGCTGAACTTATGGAGGAGCATGTTCAGGGTCGCTTTTTAGTGCGAGCCATCTCCGAAACAAACCTCGGTGTCGGGCGTCACGACAACACTGTCTCGGTAAAAACCCTCGTTTCACTTTTGCGCCAGTTGATCGACTTCTACCCGCTGCACATTGCGAAAGAGGACAAGCATTTTTTCCATCCAATCATGAGCTATTTTTCTCGCCAGGAAATGGATGCCATGCTCCAGGAGTTTGATGAGTTCGATCGACAGATGATCCACGAGAAATACACAAACCTCGTGAGTACCCGAGAGGACGCCCAAAACTAGCATCAATGAATTCCGAGCGATCACACCCGACAAGGTCCCCGACTGTTGCCCTCTACGTCTAGGGTCAGGTGAAGCTGGTAGGTAACCTTACAAAGGCAAGAGCTACTTTTGGTAACAGATTTGGGTTAAGTTAAACCGAAATACACTGTAACACGTATTGGGGGTGTCAGCATGTATGTCGTCATAATCTCGTTTCCACCTATAGTGGCAGGCAAAGATGCTGAGTTTATAGAATGGTTTGGTTTAACAAACAAACAATTTTCAACGTTTAAGGGCTTTATCAAAAGACGGCTTTTAAAATCTTTCGGGGAGGGAAACTATGCGGCCATCGTAGAATTCGAAAGCAAAGATGCTTTCAACGCAATGCATGGCAGTTCTGCCCATGACATTGCCGGAGAGCATGTGAAACCGCTATTCGACGGGAGCCCAACGCCTCAATTTTATGAGGTGGTCATAGGTTAGGTCCAGAAATCAAGGCCGAGCAAGATGAGGATGTGTCTTGCTTGGACAAATACTGTTGGTTGGCGAAGTTGAGTCGGACCAGTTCTCAATGGGCCACAAGCTGGTAAGGGAGGCACTCCGACAAATCGGCGTACCTTCCCCTGTTCAACAGGTGGGCTTTTTCGTCGTTGGTTTGCGGTTCGATCGTTCGGAAGGTGGAGCGCTCTCAGAGCCAGGATTGATTCTAGGGGCTAAATCCGGCTGTGGAGCAGTGAAGTTCATCTGACGTTTGCCCTGCTAATAACGATTTATTATCAGCTCCAGTCCGATGTCCGGATTGTGCCCAGGCCGGGTACACATCTTCCCCGCCATTTCCCTGTACTTTTGTGGTTTCACCCGAGGGTTGGATAGCAGGCTAAACTAGCCGATATGCTTGCTCAGCCGACGCCAATCACTTGCGACCCTGTATAAATTATGGCACGAAATGTTTAATTTAAATGGAGCGAGTGTGTCGTGCAGCAGAAATTCTAGCCCTAGATGGGCCTAAACCTGGAGCGCGCCGCATGAACATAAAGGCGAAGTGGGGCACGTTTCGTAGGTCTGTTCGCTACAGGCTTACTTTTATTGTCCTGGCCAGCGTTCTGCCCGTTGGATTCGCAGCAATCGCCCTAGTATACAGCAGCTTCCAGCAAAGGCGTGAAAGTATCTGCCAGGACATGCTGGATACCACCCGCAAACTCTCCATGACAATGGATCGGGAACTAGAGGGAACTCTGGCGGACTTGCAGGTGCTGGCCAAGTCGTCTGAGCTTTCTTCTGGTGATTTTAAATGCTTGTATGACCAGACCCTTATAGCTCTTGTTAACCGACCCGGCGCTGACATCATTCTGGCCGACGAGACAGGGCAGCAGTTGATCAATAGCTATCTCCCCCCTGGGGCTCCTCTTCCCAAACGCAATGTTCCTGAACGAGTCCTGCGCATCTTTGAGACAGGGAAGGGGGGCGTGAGCAGTATATACAAAGGGGCTGTAACTGGACGTTACCTCATCAGCATTGATGTTCCGGTGTTTCGTGACGGCCGCGTGGCGTATGACCTTGCATTGACCTTGCCTGTAGATACGCTGTTGCAGGCTCTCGCCCTGCCTGCCTTGCCTCAAGAATGGACGGTTACGATTCTGGATAGCGCCGGTATGGTCGTAGCCCGTACACGGGATCAGGCACAATTTGTCGGCACAAAACCCAACTTGCCCGCGCTGACGAAGCACAAGGAAGTCGCAAATGAGGGGGTACTGGAGGGATTAGGCATGTCCGGGTGGCCGGTTCTGGCAGGGTTCAGCCACTCGACTGTTTCAGGGTGGACCTTGGTCATCAGCGTGCCCAAGGCTCATGTCATGCAGGGCTTGTGGCGATGGGTGGCCATGGCTCTTTTTGGTACGGCATTCCTTGGAGCTTTCGGGTTCGTCATCGCTTTGCGGCAGGGCCGCAAAATATCTTCTTCCATTACCGGACTCATTAAACTCGCAGAGGCACTGGGGAGGGGTGAAAGGTTAGAGGCGGAGAAGTCAAGATTTACTGAGACCCAGGTGGTGGCAGATGCTCTTCAAGGAGCATCGGACCTCCTCAGGCAGCGTGAGGTAGCCTTGATTTTGAGCGAAGCACGTTTTCGCACTGTTGTTGAGGACCAGACAGAACTTATCGCCCGGTACAAACCCGATGGCACATACACGTTCGTCAATGAAGTCTTTTGTCGCTTCTTCGGCAAGACAGAGACAGAGTTTGTCAACCATGGTTGGCAACCTCTTGCAGTTCCTGAGGATGTGCCGATGGTCGAGGAGCGCATTCGCAGCCTTTCCCCTGATAACCCGGTGGTTGTCATTGAGAACCGCGTCTTTGACGCCAAAGGTGAAGTCCGTTGGATGCAGTTTGTCAACCGCGCCTTCTTCGACAAGGACCATGCCCTTAAGGAAATCCAGGCTGTTGGGCGCGACATCACCGAACTCAAGCGGATTGAAGCATTGTTACGGGAGAGCAATGAACGCTTCAGTCTGCTGGTGCAAAGTGCCGGGGATGCCCTCTATCTAGCGGACTTATCTGGCAGGCTATTGGACGTGAACCATGAGGCGGAACGCCAGTCCGGTTACACAAGAGAGGAATTGCTGGGTATGCATGTCGTTGACTTGGATGTGAATGACACACCACAGATGAATGCTTTCATCGATCCAGTGAACGATGATGCGACGGTTTCATTTGAGACCAGACACCGTAATAAAAGCGGCCTTATATACCCTGTGGAAGTCAGGGCTACCCCCATCAGGGAGAATGGAAAGAAACTGTGGCTAGGCTTTGCCCGGGACATCACTGACCGCAAGAATGCGGAGAAGTTCAAAGCCGATGTTGAGGGCATCATCCGGCACGACATCAAGTCCCCCCTGACGAGTTTGCACGCCCTAACCGAATTGGTTGAGCGTGGTTCGATCAACGGGTCGATCATCTCACACATTCCGAAAATCCGGCGTTCCATCAGGCAAGTCATCATGCTGGTGGACTCATCTGACAAAATCATGAAGATGGAACAGGGCGAGTATGCTCCAATCAGTTCCAGATGTTCGCTCCGGGCTCTTTTCGAGGACATCCGGCTGGCGTTGGCCGACCATCTAGCCGCAAAAAACGTCAGGCTTGAGTTGGTTCATACACAGCAGCATCTTTACGGAGAGGAATTCCTTCTCGAAGACATGCTACTGAATCTAGTCAAGAACGCAGTGGAAGCCTCACCTGAGGGTGGCTGCGTGATGGTTACTTGCCGGAAGGAGCCACCCTGGGACCACATTGACATACACAACCAGGGTGCAATTCCTCCTGAAATCAGGGAGCGCTTCTTCGACAAGTATGTCACCAGCGGCAAACGATTGGGCACCGGCCTGGGAACCTATAGCGCTCAACTCATCGCCAAGGCGCACGGCGGTCGCATTGATTTCACCACTTCGGAGACGGAAGGGACAACCGTGACGGTCATCCTGCCCTGTTCAAAGGCTTCTTCATAATTCCGATGCCGCCAGGCAAACCTGTCAAGGCCCGGTGGTGCTATCTCAGTCCATGAGCGCGCGCATTTTTCATTTTTACAAGAGCACGATAAGCTTAAGGGAGGCACCCCGACTAATCGGCGTACCTCCCGCCATCCAACAAATAGGCATTCCGCGACTGGCTTGCCGTTCATACACTCGGAAGGGGAATGTATACGTCCTCAGAGCTTGGGATTCATCCTAGAGCCCGAATCGGGCTGTGGAGCAATGTAGTTCATTTGCCTTTTGCCCTGTTCGCTGCGCTCCCTGCGGACCCGTTGCCTATGTTCGGATTGCGCCCCAGGCGATACGGCCAGAGGGGGCAGGGTAGGATAGCTCATACGGCGTGTTCACGTCGCAGTCCGTGAGGCCGTCCGGCATACAGTCCCGGCAGAGTGCCTTGATGGCCAAGAGCAGGGAGCGGGAAACGTTGGGCGGTATCTTTCCGAAGCTTTAGTGCCAGAGGTCGCAGGGGTGTCGCTCGTCTGGTCCGGAGACGCATATGGCCACCTCACGGGTTGGTCCGCTAGAAAACCAGACGCAGAACGCCCGAAGGGCATCCAGCGGGGAACGGCGCTTGCCCTGGAGCACGTTCGTGGCGCTGTCTGGCGTCTTTCAAGCCCACGTCCGGGTAGACGCCAAGCGAGAGCATCTTTTCCTTGCCCTCGAATGAGTAGCGCAGCCGCCACCACTTTCCGCCGTTGGGGCGGACCTCCAGGACAAGGCCGCGCTCGTCAGGGAGCTTGCAGGGCTTGGGTCCGGGCTTGGCGTTCTTCACGCCAACACCCGCCAGGGGGGGATCCCGGCATGGCATCCTCCGAGCCGTGGTACGGAAAAGAGTTACCAGGCGCCGAAACCTGTTGCCCGGATTGACACCCAGGTTGTTACCCGGATGTCAACGGACCATACTGGACCGGCCCGGACTGTTCAGCCCAGGCTTATATTTTAATTTCAGGTGTTTATGGACTTTGTTGGACTTGCGTGGAAGTTGATATGGCGGAGAGGGTGGGATTCGAACCCACGTGCAGGTTATTAGCCCACAAACCGATTTCGAGTCGGTCCCGTTACGGCCACTTCGGTACCTCTCCGCGCCGTGAAGGAAAGGCACCTTAGAGAAATCCCGCCTCGGTTGCAAGCCTTCGGTACGCTTAACGGGGATCATTCTTGCGGCCGTTTGGTCGCACGCGCTGCGGGGGGCTGTTCGGCGCGGGACTTGTGCTTGGAATTGGAACGAAGCTCAGGCGTTGCGGGCCTTGCGCCGGGCGGCGAAAAAACGCGACAGCGTTGCCCCGCACTCCTGGGCCAGCACGCCCTCCAGCACGGCCGGGCGGTGGTTCGTGAAGGGCAGGGCGGCCCCGTCCAGGTTGGAGACCAGGGCCCCGGCCTTGGGGTCGCGCGCGCCGAAGACCACGCCGTCCAGCCGGGCGTGGATCACCGCGCCCACGCACATCAGGCAGGGCTCCAGGGTCACGGCCAGGATGCAGCCGCCCAGGCGGTAGTTGCCGATGGCTTGGCCGGCCTGTCTGATTGCCAATATTTCAGCGTGGGCCGTGGGGTCGCTCAAGCCGATGGAGGCGTTGCGGGCCTGCGAGAGAATCCGGCCCGTGGCGGTCTCGATCACCAGCGCCCCGACGGGGGCCTCCCCGGCCTTGCCCGCCAGCCAAGCCTGGCGCAGGGCGCGGGCCATCACCGCCCGCCAGGACCGCCAGTCGGTGGGGGGGGTGTTGGCGTCCAGCGCGCGGGTGCGGGGGAAATTCATCGTTTTAGAAGAGCGGGCGCATCCCAGGTGGGATGCGCCCGCATTCGTTGCGGCCTTGGTTCAGGCGTTTTCCTTGATGTGGCGCACGGCGTTCTCCAGGATGGAGATGCCGAGCCTCGGCGCTTCGCCGCGCATCCAACCCGGATGGTTGGTGGGGTGGTTGAAGGCCTCGGGGTGGGGCATGAGCCCCAGGATGCGCCCGGAGGGGTCCGTGAGGCCCGCGATGGCCATGGGCGACCCGTTGGGGTTGGCTGGGTATTCCATGGTGGGCTTGCCCGTGGCCGGATCGGCGTATTGCAGGGCGATGAGGTTCTCGGTGACGATGCGCGAGAAGGTGGCGTTGTCCTCGGGGATGATCATGCCCTCGCCGTGGCGCACCGGAAGATCCAGCTGCTCCAGGCCCTTGGTGAACACGCAGGGGCTGGCCTGGTTGACGCGCACGGTGACCCAGCGGTCCTCGAAGCGGCCGGAGTCGTTATTGGACAGGGTGACCTGGCGCTCGAAGTACTTGCCGTCCAGGGCGGGCAGCAGCCCGAGCTTTACCAGCAGCTGGAAGCCGTTGCAGATGCCCAGGATAAGGCCGCCGTCCTCGAAGAAGGTGCGCAGCTGCCCAAGCAGGGCCTCGCCCGCGGCGGTTTTCGCGTATTTCCAGCGGATGGCCCCGGCCTGGCCGGCGCCGAGGTCGTCGCCGTCGAGAAATCCGCCGGGAAAGATAAGAAAGTTGTAGCCGGGCAGGCTCACCCGCCCGGCCGTGATGTCGGAAAAATAGACGATGTCGGTCTGGTCGGACCCCGACAAATTGGCCGCGTGGGCGGACTCCGCCTCGCAGTTGGTGCCGTATCCGGTGATGACCAGGGTTCTGACTCGGGCCATGAAAGTCGCTCCAGGGGTTTCTTGAAAAAATCGGACCGGTCGCTTAGACGTGTTCGGAGACATTACGTGCCCCCGAGCGAAGCGTCAACCGGGAGGGGGCTTTATACACTTTTGCTATCGGCAAGGAGGCCGGGCTTCATGAAAACCAAGTTTATTTTCGTCACCGGGGGCGTGTTGTCCTCCCTCGGCAAAGGGTTGTGCGCCGCCTCCATCGGCGCGCTGTTGCAGGCGCGCGGCCTGAAGGTGACCATCCAGAAGCTCGATCCTTACATCAACGTGGACCCTGGCACCATGAACCCGTTCCAGCACGGCGAGGTGTACGTCACCGACGACGGCGCCGAGACCGACCTCGACCTGGGCCACTACGAGCGCTACCTCGGCGTGCCCATGAGCCAGAACAACAACTTCACCTCCGGGCGCGTCTACAACACCGTCATCCAGAAGGAGCGCCGCGGCGACTACCTGGGCGGCACCGTGCAGGTGATCCCGCACATCACCGACGAGATCAAGCGCTCCATCCTTGGCGTGGCCCGCGACGAGGACGTGGCCATCATCGAGATCGGCGGCACCGTGGGCGACATCGAGGGCCAGCCCTTCCTGGAGGCCATCCGCCAGCTGCGCTCCGACCTGGGCAAGGACAACGTGCTCTACATCCACCTGACGCTCATCCCCTACCTGCGCGTGGCGGGCGAGCTCAAGACCAAGCCCACCCAGCACAGCGTCAAGGAGCTGCGCTCCATCGGCATCCAACCCGACATCATCATCTGCCGCTCCGAGATCGAGCTGGACTCCTCGCTGAAGTCCAAGATCGCCCAGTTCTGCAACGTGGACGCCGACGCCGTGTTCACCGCCGTGGACGTGAAGAACATCTACGAAGTGCCCCTGAAGCTCTACGCCGAAGGCGTGGACCAGAAGATCGCCATCCTGCTGCGCCTGCCCGCCAAGAACGCCGAGCTGCGCCCCTGGGAGGAGCTGACCCACGCCCTGGCCAACCCCAAGGGCGAGGTGTCCATCGGCATCGTGGGCAAGTATGTGGACCTCAAGGAGGCCTACAAGAGCCTGCACGAGGCCCTGATCCACGGCGGTGTGGCCAACAACTGCCGCGCCAACCTGGTCTACGTGAACTCAGAGGAGATCACCCAGGAGAACGTGGTGGAGCGCCTGGGCGAGCTGGACGCTGTGCTCGTGCCCGGCGGCTTCGGATCGCGCGGGGTGGAGGGCAAGATCATCGCCATCCGCTACGCCCGCGAGAACAAGGTGCCCTTCTTCGGCATCTGCCTTGGCATGCAGCTGGCCTGCATCGAGTTCGCGCGCAACGTCCTGGGGCTCACGGAGGCCAACTCCGAGGAGTTCAACCGCTTGAACCCCGACCCCATCATCTACCTGATGCGCGAGTGGTACGACTTCCGCACCAAGAAGCTGGAGCGCCGCGACGCCGACTCCGAGATGGGCGGCACCATGCGCCTGGGGGCCTACCCCTGCGTGGTCAAGCCCGAGACCAAGGCCATGGAGGCCTACGGCAAGCCCCAGATCGAGGAGCGCCACCGCCACCGCTACGAGTTCAACAAGGCCTACTACGCGCGCATGGAGGAGAAGGGCATGGTCTTCTCCGGCCTGTCGCCCGACGAATCCCTGGTGGAAATGGTGGAGCTGCCCGAGCATCCGTGGTTCCTGGGCTGCCAGTTCCATCCCGAGTTCCACTCCAGCCCCATGAAGCCGCATCCGCTCTTCAGGGAATTCATCCGCGCGGCCAAGGCCCGCCGCAAAGCTTGATGAGGAGGCGCGCCCGGCCCGGCTTGACGAGCCGGGCGCTCCGCCTTGCCAGGGACGCGCGCATCCTGGTCCTGGATGTGGACGGGGTGCTCACCGACAACGGGGTGCTCTACGACGCGGACGGCCTCGTGCTGAAGCGCTTCAGCGTGCTCGACGGCCTGGGCATCAAGCTCTTGCAGCATGCGGGCGTTGAAGTTGCTGTGATCAGCGGCCTGGACAACGCCCAGGCCCGCCGCCGCCTCAAGGAGCTCGGAGTGGCCGAATTCAACGGCGGCCACAGGCGCAAGCTCCCCATCCTGGAGGATATGCTGCGCGTCCGAGGACTTGAGTTCCGCCATGTGGCCTACATGGGCGACGACCTGCTGGACCTGCCGGTCATGGCCAAGGTGGGCCTGCCCATGGCTCCGGCCGATGCCCAGCCCGAGGCCCTGCGCCGGGCGGCCTGGATATCGCGCAGGCCCGGCGGGGGCGGCGCGGTGCGCGAGGCGGTGCGCCTGCTGCTGACCGCCAGGGGCGCGAACCTGACCCCGCAGGAGGATTGATCCCCAGGACATCTTGCGTGAAGCCAGGAATTAGTGCATAAGCAGCCTTCGCGGCGGATATTCGGCATTTTTCTTGCTAGCCGTCATATTCCGTACCGAGGAGGAAACCCGGCCGATGGCCCTGGAGCTCAGACAGCAACTCAAACTCTCTCAGCAGCTGGTGATGACCCCCCAGCTGCAGCAGGCTATCAAGCTGTTGCAGTTGTCCCGACTGGAACTGATGGAGACCGTGCAGCAGGAGCTGCTCGAGAACCCGCTGCTGGAAGAGGTGCTTGTCGAGGATGAGCGTCCCGCCCCGACCATAGCCGAGGATTCCCATTCCCCCGACGCCACCACCGATGAAGGCGCCATGCAGCGCGAGCTGCTCAAGACCGCCGAGTGGGACGACTACATCGGCGACTTCGCCTCCACCTCCCGCCAGGCCACGGTGCGCGAGTACGAGGCCCCGGAAGAGGGCTTCTCCTTCGAGGCCAGGCTGACCTCCAAGACCTCCCTTGAGGGGCACCTCTCCTGGCAGATCAATCTTTCCGAATTCACCCAGCAGGAGCGGGCCGTGGCCGACGCCATCGTCGGCAATCTGGATCATATGGGCTATTTCCGCTCCTCCCTTGAGGAGATCGCCCAGGAGACCGGCGCGGACGAGCCCCTGGTGGAATCCGTGCTCCACAAGCTGCAGCGCTTCGACCCCGTGGGCGTTGCTGCCCGCACCCCGCAGGAGTGCCTGCTGGTGCAGCTGGAGGTCTATGGCTACACGGACCCCATCCTGCTCGAGATCGTGAGCGACCACCTCGAAGACCTGGAGAAGAAGCGCTACAAGCCCCTGGCCAAGAAGTTCAAGCTGAGCCTGGAGGATATCAGGCAATACCTCGATATCATTCAATCGCTGGACCCAATGCCCGGCTCGCACTTCAGCTCTTCCGAGCCGGTGTACGTGAACCCGGACGCCTTCGTGTACAAGTACGGGGACGACTTCATCATCGTGCTCAACGAAGATGGGTTGCCCAAGCTCCAACTGTCTCCCTACTACATGGAGGACATGAGCCGCGGCAGCGGCGCCTCGGGCTCCGACAAGGACTACCTCCAGGACAAGATGCGCTCCGCCCAGTGGCTGATGAAGAGCCTCTATCAACGCCAGCGGACCCTGTTCAAGGTGCTGGAGAGTATCGTTAAATTTCAGAGAGGCTTTTTCGAGCACGGCGTGACCAAGCTCAAACCCTTGATCCTCAAGGACGTGGCCGACGACATCGGCATGCACGAGTCCACCGTGAGCCGCATCACCACGAGCAAGTACGTAGCCACTCCGCACGGGATCTACGAACTCAAATTCTTCTTCAACTCCTCACTGGAACTCGACGACGGCACCTCCGTCGGCTCCGAGTCGGTCAAGGCGCTCATCAAGCAGCTCATCGCCACCGAGGACTCCAAGAAGACCATCAGCGACGAGCAGATCGCCGAGATTCTCAAACAGAAGTTGCAAGTCAACATCGCACGCCGTACTGTGGCAAAGTACAGAATGGCCATGGGGATCGAATCGTCGTCCAAACGCAAGGAAATTCTCTAAAACCCCGCATCCCCATGCGGTAAGACCTTGGAGGCTCTATGAACATCGCATTCCACTTCAAGAATTTTGAACCTTCTCCCGGCCTGCGCGAATACGCCAGCAAGCGTTTCGAGAAGCTTTCCAAATACATGAGCAACGCCGACAACGCCGAGATGGTCGTCACCCTGATGGTCGAGAAGACCCGCCAGATCATCGACGTGTTGCTGGACGCCGACGTCATGCACATCTCCGCCCATGAGCGCTCCGACGACATGTACTCCACCGTGGACCTCATCACCGACAAGCTCGAAGCGCAGATCCGCAAGATGCGCGAGAAGATGAAGGACCGCCGCAAGCAGCCCGAGGCCCCCGTGACCATGGGCGTGGTCAGCTTCGACGAAGCGGGCAAGGTCAACGCCATCGAGGAGTCCGATAAGTACAACCCCAAGCCCATGAGCGTTGACGAGGCCGCCGAGCAGGTCACCGCCATGAAGTTCGAGTTCCTGGTGTTCCAGAACGCCGACACGGACCGCATCAACGTGATCTACAAGCGCAAGAACGGCGACTTCGGCCTGATCGACCCTGGAGTATCCAACTGATGCGCCTGGGCGAGTACCTCCGCAAGGACTTCGTGCTCGACAGCCTCGCAGCCGACAGCAAGCCCGACGTGCTCGCCGAGCTCGTGGCCCCGGTGGCGCAGGCCTTCCCGGACATCGACGCGCAGAAGGCCCTGCGGGTCCTGCTGGACCGCGAGAGCCTGGGCACCACCGGAATAGGCGACGCTGTGGCCATCCCCCACGGTAAGATGGACTCCCTCAAGGAGATCGTCATCGTGGCCGGACGCAGCAACGGCGGGGTCGACTTCGAAGCCCTGGATCACAAGCCCTGCCGCATCTTCTTCCTGGTGCTGGCGCCCGAACACGTTGCGGGAATGCATCTGCGCATCCTGGCGCAGATTTCGCGCCTGCTCTCGGACGAGAGCTTCCGGGGGGCATTCCTCGACGCCCCGGACAGGGAGAGCCTCTGGCGGGTGCTCACCAGCCACGCCTGATAAGCGTCATGTACTTGCGCCGGTAATCTGCTACTGTCCGTCCCCGCCGCGCCCCGAGCGCGGCGGGGACTTCCACATTCACAAGGAGCGTGCCGCTATGGACTCCGGCGCGAACAGGCTTTCCGTGGTGGTTATCACCGGGCTGTCCGGGTCTGGAAAATCCACCGCCATCAACGTTTTCGAAGACATGGGCTACTTCTGCGTGGACGGCCTGCCCGCCATGCTCATACCCAAGCTCGTCACCCTCTTCGATGAACAGTCCGCGCACCGCTACCGGGGCCTTGCCCTGGGCATGGACGTGCGCCAGGCGGATTTCGACTCCGACTGGCTGGACGCCCTCGAAACCCTCAAGGCTTCCGGCAACCCGCCGCAGATCATCTTCACCGAGGCCTCCACTCGGGAGATCATGCGCCGCTACGCCACCACCCGCCGCCCGCATCCCTTCGAGTCCGAAGGCTACGGGCTGGGCGAGGCCGTGGAGGAGGAACGCCGCCGCATGGCAACCCTGCGGGAGGCAGCCGACCTGGTGATGGACACCACCGACTTCTCCATCCACGACCTGCGCCGCCAGCTCCACGAAAAATGGATGTTCCTGGAGGGCAAGGGGCCGGACATGAAGGTGCACATCATGAGCTTCGGGTTTAAATACGGCCTCCCAACCGAATCCGACCTGCTCTTCGACCTGCGCTTCCTGCCCAACCCCTATTTCGAGCCCTCGCTCAAGGAGATGTCCGGCAAGGATGCCCCCGTGGCCGACTACGTGCTCAAATCCGAGGAGGGCAGCCTCTTCCTGCCCAAGTTCCTCGACTTCCTCTCCGGCTTGATCCCCCTCTACGCCAAGGAAGGCCGCTACCGGCTGACCATCGCCCTGGGCTGCACCGGCGGCAGGCACCGCTCCGTGGCCACGGCCGAGGCCCTCTTTGACACATTGCGGAAGGAGGGATACACCGTCTCCCTGGAACACCGGCATATCGAAAAAGGCTGACAGACCAACGATGAGCGATACTTCTACCGTCCCCGCCGCCGTAGGCGTGGTCATCGTGACCCACACCGACTACGGGCAGAAACTCCTGGCCGCGGCGGAAATGATCCTGGGGCAACAGCAGCACGTGCGCACCGTGAGCGTGGAGGTCGGCGTGGACACCACGCAGACCGTGCAGATCCTCGACGCATCCATCAAAGAAGTGGAGCAGGGCGGCGGCGTGATGATCCTTACGGACATGTTCGGGGGCACCCCCACCAACCTGTCCCTCTCACTCATGGCGCAACACACCATCGAGGTGGTCACGGGCGTGAACCTGCCCATGCTCATCAAGATTCTCTCCTCCCGCTCGAAACCCCTCTCGCAGCTGGCCGCCGAGGCCAAAACCGCTGGGGTGCAAGGCATCGTGGTCGCCGGCGAGATCCTGCGGAAAAAGGTGGCCGGGGAATAACGCGTGGTCTGGGTGCGCATCGACAACAGGCTGGTGCACGGCCAGATCATCGAGGCCTGGCTGCCCTATACCGACGCCAGGACGCTGGTGGTGGGCAACGACGAACTGGCCAAGGACGAACTGCGCCAGCAGATCATGTCCATCGCCATCCCCCTGGGGGTGGAGATCGTCTTTCTGGAGGTCGCCCAGGTTGGCGCCTACCTTGAGGACAAGAAGCTCCGCGACAAGAACGTCCTGGTGCTCTTCGCCGACTGCCGGGACGCCACCAGGAGCCGCAAGGCCGGGTTGGGCTACTCCTGCCTGAACCTGGGCAACCTGCACTACGGGCCGGGCAAGAGACAGCTCTGCCAGCATATCGCCCTGAGCAAGGACGACGAGCTCTGCCTGGAGGGTCTCCAGGCGGAGGGGGTGAGCATCGACTACCGCTGCATCCCCAGCGATCCCGCGGAGCTGGCCTGACGGCCGTTTGCGACGGAGCGGCGTGGCGGCTATGGCCCGGGCTTTTCTTTTCCGGGCGTGGCGGGTATGGTTTGTGTTCTTGAAATCCTGAAGACCGGGATGAAACGATGGAAATACACGCCGCCCTTTTTCCCTACGTTGTCGCCAACGCTTTTTTTTTGCCCTCTTTTCCTGCTTCCGCTTCCTGATCAACCTGCCCCTGCTTGACCGGCCCCTGGCCGTGGGCTTCTTCTGGGGCGCGATAACGGGCGACTTCACCGTAAGCCTGGGCGTCAGCCTCTTTTTCGAACTCGTCTGGCTTGATCTCTTCCCGGCCGGCACAATCATACCCCCGCAGTCCCTCGCGCCGACCCTGGCCAGCCTTGCTGTGGCGCATCACTTTGGCATAACGCAGCCTTCCGTCGCCGCCCTGGTCATGGTGGCGTCCCTGCCGCTGGGCCTGCTGTTCGCCCGGCTCGAGCGCTACCACCGACAATACGAGAACCGCGCGCATTCCAGCCTGCTGGCCTGGGCGCGCTATCCCGCCAGATCGTCCGGGCCCGTCAGACTCACACGCGGCTCGATCCTGGTGATGGCTCCCCTGAACATGGCCGTTTTCGCCCTGTCCCTCATCCTGCTCACGGTCTTCACCGCGGTGTTGCTGCCCATGGCCTCGCCCCTGCTGGGGCGCATCCCCATGACGTGGCCGCATCTGTGGGTCATCGCCAGCATCGGCGTGGTGCTTTCGCTCAGGCACCGGCCCGCCTACGCCATCCTTCTGGGGGGCGTGGGCCTGGCCCTGGCCACCCGGCTTGTGCATTGAGGCGCACCTTGCTGAGGATCGTGCTTGGCAAGGGACGACCTTTGTGATATTTGGCGCAAATTCATTTCGCATAATCACCTCAGGAGGGATTCGAACATGGCAGCGTACGTCGTTGGACACAAAAACCCGGACACCGACTCCATCACCGCGGCGATTGCCGTCGCCGACCTGATGACCAAGCGCGGCATCGAAGCCGTCGCCGCGGCCCAGGGCAAGACCAACCCTGAGACCGACTTCGTTCTCGGCAAGTTCGGCGTGAAGGCCCCCGAGATCGTCACCGACGCCACCGACAAGAAGATCATCCTGGTCGACCACTCCGACCTGGCTCAGAGCCTGGAGAACCTCTCCAAGGGCGAGATCCTGGGCGTCGTGGACCACCACAAGCTGGGCGACGTGACCACCCCCAACCCGCTGGAAATGTGGGTCTGGCCCGTGGGCTGCACCGGCACCATCATCAGCAGCATGTACGATTTCTACGGCATCGAGATGCCCAAGGCCATTGCCGGCATCGTGCTGTGCGCCATCCTGTCCGACACCGTCATGTTCAAGTCCCCCACCTGCACCCCCGAAGACAAGAAGGCCTGTGACAAGCTGGCCAAGATCGCGGGCGTGACCGACATGATGGCCCTGGGCATGGAGATGTTCAAGGTGAAGTCCGCCGTGGACGGCACCCCCATCCGTGACCTGGTCTACCGCGACTACAAGGACTTCAACATGTCCGGCACCGGCGTTGGCATCGGCCAGCTGGAAGTCGTGGACCTGTCCATCCTGGACAAGTACAAGGCCGAACTGCAGGCCGACATCGTCAAGGTGAAGGCCGAGAAGGGCCTGCACTCCGTGTTCCTGCTGCTCACCGACATCATGAAGGAAGGCTCCGAGATGCTGATCGCCTCCGACGACCCCTCCGTGGTCGAGAAGGCTTTCGGCCTGAAGCCCGAGGGCACCTCCGTGTGGATGCCCGGCGTTATGAGCCGCAAGAAGGATGTGGTCCCCAAGTTCGAGAAGGTGTTCGGCGCCTAGTCGCCCCCTGACCGGACAAAAGTCCGTCCGGCCCGGAGCGGGAAACCGCTCCGGGCCTTTTTTGTTTTGTTCGGGGGGGTCAGCTGGCTGTGGAGGTCGTGACGGTACGGACCTGCCGGATGAGCTCAAGGGCTTCGGGTGAAGGGCGCCGTTCGATCCTGCGGTATTCGCGGCAGTCCCGGCTGCGCTCCACCATGCGCAGGTCGCACAGCTGGCGCCGCAGCAGGGCGTGGTCCTCGAAGAGGTGCAAGGCGGCCAGGGCTTCGTTGATGCCCGCCTCATTGAGGACGGCGCCAGGGGTCAGGCGCGACCAGATCACCCACAGGCAGGGCTCGCGGTGGCTGAACTTGCCCGGCCAGCGGATCAGACGGCCCTGGGCGTCGAAGTAGCGGCTCATGCGCCGCACGCGCACGTAGTCGACCGCCGGTTCCTCCGGCTGGAACACGGGCTGGGCAAGCCGAAGGCGAGCCACGCAATTGGCCCGGTAGTGCTGGAAGTTGCGGAACCCGGCGGCCCGGGCCAGCATGTTCATAAGCTCCAGGTGGCTCGGGGTCGTTTCGGCCTGCTGGAGCTGGCTGCGCAGGGAGCGCGCGCATGCGCCGATGTCCTCGGCGTGGAAGGGCATGGGGATACGAGACATCGCTTATCCTTTGAGCGTGCCTGTCCTGGAGAGGATTCCGGTGATCGCCGACTTCCGGACCGGCACGGGATAAGGTGTCGGTGGAATGAAGAATGGCAGGTTTAGCTCCCCCTAGGGGGCGGCGATGCCTGGGTGAACTGCCGACCGAGGCCCTCGTAGCGCAAGGCAGCAGATTTGGCAATCAGTGCGATGTGTCGATCCGAGGTGAGTATCTTGGGGAGGCGCTGCCTCCCCAAACCCCACCGGCAGGGGAGTGGCTCCCCTGCACCCCCAACGGCTTCGCAACGTTCTCAGGTGCGCCCGGCCTGGGGATGCTGATAAAAGTTGAGGCCGCCCCGAAGGGCGGCCTCAATATTGTACCGAACATGTGACCAGGCGGCAGGGAAGATTAGGGGCCGGAATGGGATTCCAAAGGGAGGAACTCCCTTTGGCCGCCGGAGGCTTTCCCTCCCGATCACTTCTACGCGGCGATCAGCCCCGCCTTGCGCAACACGTCGGCCAGCTTGGCCTCGTTGTCGGCGGACAAGCCAACCAGCGGCAGGCGTATTTCAGGGGTGATGCGGCCCATGAGCCCCAGCGCGGCTTTGACCGGAATGGGGTTGGTCTCAAGGAACATGGCCCGGTTGATGGGGGCCAGCTTGTAGTGCAGCCGCTTGGCCTTCTTGACGTCGCCCTTGCGCCAAGCCTTGCAGAGCTTGCGCATCAGGCCGGGGGCGACGTTGGAGCTCACCGAGATGACGCCGTGGCCGCCGACCGCCAGGGTGGGCAGCACGGTGAAGTCGTCGCCGGAGAGGATGATGAAATCCTCGCCGCAGTACTCGATCAGGTCGGAGACCTGGCAGAGGTTGCCGGTGGCCTCCTTGATGCCCACAACCTCGGGGGCCTGCTTGCGCAGGGCCGCCACGGTCTGGGGCAGCAGGTTCACGGCGGTGCGGCCGGGCACGTTGTAGACGATGATGGGCATGGGCACTTCCTTGGCGATGGCCTTGAAGTGCTCGATGAGCCCAGCCTGTGTGGGCTTGTTGTAGTAGGGGGTGATGAGCAGTGCCCCGTCGGCTTTGGCGTCCTTGGCGCAACGGGTCAGGTCGATGGCTTCGATGGTGTTGTTGGACCCGGCCCCGGCAAGCACCGGAACGCGCCCTTTCACCTGGTCCACGCAGATGCGCACGACCTGCTCGTGCTCAGCGTGGGAGAGGGTGGGGGACTCTCCGGTGGTTCCGCAGGGAACCAGGCCGTCGATGCCCTCTTCGATCTGCCATTCGATGTGCGCACGGTACGCTTCCTCGTCGACCTTGCCGTTCTTGAACGGGGTCACGAGCGCCGTGAAGGCTCCTGAAAACTGCATTCTGCCCTCCAAAAGGTTCGGTGTCGCAGGGTCGGCCCGAGGGCCGGGTTACTGCTTCGCGGTCTTGTCGCCAGGGTCGGGTACGTCCTGCAGCAGTTCCGTCATCTCCTGGTCAGGCTGGATCTTCTCGTCCAGCACCAGGGCCTGGGTCGTATAGTTGCTGCCCATCTCCCACTTGAAGTTCCTGTCGCCGGGCATGGCGAGCAGATCAAGCGTGTAGATGGCCTTGCCCTTGCTGTAGCTGTGCATCCAGAGGATGCGTCCGCCCACGTAGGGCTTGGCGGAGAAGCCCACGCCGGGGCCGCTGCCCAGCAGCAGGTCGAGGTCCGGCCGGGTCTTCTCCAGATAGTCGGACTCGGCCTGCACGCCCCAGGGACTCACGCCGACGACCATCACGGACTGGGAGCGCAGCTCCTTGATCTTGCGGTTGATGGCCAAGGCCTGGTCCTCGGTGGGGCCGTCGCCCGGCTTCTTGCTCATGGGGAAGAACACGACGCCGATCTTGCCCTTGGGCGTATCGATCAGCTGGGTCCTGGGCTCCTTGGGGTCGAGCGTCACCCAGCCCTTGGGGGCGGCGATGCCCTTGGAGGCCAGTTTCGCCGCCTCGGCCGGGGTGAGCGCGCCCGCGTCGTAGCGCAGGGAGTCGTAAGCCTTCACCAGCGGCCCGTAGGCCTCCTCCACGGCGTGGTCCGCACCGTCGTCGGAGATGAACTCATACCCGCCCGCAATGAAGATCGCAGCCGGTGCGGAACCGGCGGCGGGGCGATACTGTTTGAAAGCGCTGGCCCTCCGGGTCAGCCCACCGATGGTGTGGTTGCCTCAGGTGGGGCAGGGCTTGAGATAGCCCCAGCTGTTGCCCGAAAAGACGACTGTGAGCACCGGTTCAGCCAAGGCGGCCCCGGCCAGAAGCGAAAAAAGAAGCATCGCGGCGAAAAACGCCGAAACATGGCGCATGAGGCAGAACCTACTTGTTGAGATATTCCTTGAGTTCCTTGCCGGGCCTGAAGAAGGGCAGGCGTTTGGGCGCGACGTTGACCACTTCCCCGGACTTGGGGTTGCGGCCGGTGTAGCCCTTGTAGCCCTTCACCTTGAAGCTGCCGAAGCCGCGAATCTCCACGCGGTCCCCATCGACGAGGGCCTGCTTGATGGAGTCGATGAACGAGTTGACCACGGCGGAGGCCTCGTCGGCGTGAATGTCGCGGCTTTCGGCCAGGGTGTTGATAAGCTCGCTTTTGTTCATTGCTGTCTCCGTATCGGCTTATCCGGCACACAGCCGGGAGGCCAGGGTTGAAACGGAAATTGACGTTTTCGTTTCTATCGCGGATACAGCGCAAGCAGTCAAGTTAACCATGCGTTATTTTTTTCAAAATCTCTTTTTCCGCCAATTCTGGTCTGCACTCCGACCTATATCGGGCGATCTTGATGGCCAGGCTGAGGATGTCCTGCGAGGCTCTGCACTTCGGGGCGTGCTTTATCAGGGGGGTCTGCCTGCGAACGGCATCCGGCACATTCGGGTCGCTGTGCACGCAGCCCATGTAGCTGATTTCCAGATCAAGGAAGCGTTTGCAGGCCCCGGCGAGGCGTTCGAAGGTCAACTGGCCCTCCTTGGGATCGCTGACCTGATTGACCACCACCTGGAAGTCCGAAATGCCGTGCTGTGAATTGAGCACCTTGATGACGGCGTAGCTGTCCGTGAGGGAGGTGGGCTCCGGGGTGACCACCATGATGCGCATGCGCGTCATGGCCGCCAGGGAGAGCACGGTCTTGCCGATGCCCGCGCCCAGGTCGAAGACGATGTAGTCGTATTCGCCCAGCGCCGAGTTGAGCTTGGAGAACACGGAGTCGCGCATGTCGTCGTCGAGTTCCAGCAACTCGGGCACACCGCTGGCCGCCGGCAGGAAGTCGAACCCCTCCGGCTCCACGCAGGCCACCACGTCCGCCGGGCTGACGCCGGGTTGGAGCAGGTCCTGCAGGTTTTTTTCGGGCGAGATGCCCAGCAGCACGTCCACGTTGGCCAGGCCCACGTCGAAGTCCATCATGAGCATACGGTAGTTCGCCCGGTACAAGGCGTAGGAAAGATTGAGCGCCAGGTTGCTCTTGCCCACCCCCCCCTTGCCGGAGAGGATGCACAGGCTCATGGTGCAGCGTGGGTTTGCGGATTGTTTGCTCATTTATCTGGCCCCGTGAAAAGAAACTGTTTTTCCTGCGCATGGACCAGGGTGGCCTGGGGGGCCTGCAGGAGGTCAGGGATAGGAGCCTTGACGATACGGTTCTTGCCCTGGGCCTTGGCCTCGTAGAGCGCCTTGTCCGCCATAGCGACGAACTGATCCACTGAGAGCGGCAGCTTGCCTTTGGTGCAGACCACGCCGGCGGAGCAGGTGACCCGCACGGGTTGTTCGGCCCCGTCGCAGGGCACAGATTGATCGCGCAGGGCGTCGAACATGCGCTCCAGGGACGCCTCGGCCTGCACCAGGCCCGAGCCGGGCAGCACCAGGGCGAATTCCTCGCCGCCGATGCGCGCGGCCAGGTCGTAGCCGCGCTTGCCGCCCAGCATGATCCCCGCGAGCATGGTCAGCACGCGGTCGCCGCAGATGTGGCCGTAATTGTCGTTGACGGCCTTGAAGTCGTCCAGGTCAAGGATGGCCAGGGAGAGGTTGTTGCCCGCCCGGTGGGCGCGCTCCAGCTCCATCTTGAGGGTCTTCTCGAAGGCCCGCCGGTTGGCCAACCCGGTCAGGGGGTCGTGGCGGGTCTGGTGGGTCAGCTCTTCCAGGGTGCGCTGGATGCGCGAAAGGTGCCTGGTGGCGTCGCCTTTCGCGGGCAGTGCGAGCCACTGCTGGAACTGGCCCTCCCGGCAGATGTGCTCCCATTCGTCAAGGTTCAGCCCCATGCACAGGCGCACCAGGATCAAGCCGTCCTCGCCGTCGGCGATGGAGGCCAGACCCTGGTGCTCAAGGACTCCGCGCAGGCGAGTGAGTTCCTCGAGGACCTCGCGGCTGCGCTGGGAGAGGTTGGTTTGCGGGGGCTTATTTCCCGGCATGGAAGTGCAGGAGGTAATCACGGATGAAGGTGTCGATGTCGCCGTCGAGCACCGCATCCACGTCTCCAGCCTCGCTGTAGGTTCGATGGTCCTTCACAAGCCGGTAAGGCTGCAGCGTGTAGGTGCGGATCTGGCTGCCGAACCCGATGGCGTCCTTGGATTCGTACTCAGCCTGCCGCAGGGCCTGCTGTTTCTTGATCTCCAGGTCGTACAGGCGCGCCTTGAGCACCTTGTAGGCAGATTCCTTGTTGCGGTGCTGGGATTTCTCGTTCTGGCACTGCACAACTATGCCTGTGGGCAGGTGCGTCAGACGGATGGCCGAGCTGGTCTTGTTGACGTGCTGCCCGCCGGGTCCGCTGGCCCTGAACACGTCGACGCGAACGTCCTCCTCGCGGATGTCGATCTGGATGTCGGCGCCCGCGTCGGGATAGACGTCCACCGAAGCAAAGGACGTGTGGCGACGCCCGGAGGAGTCGAAGGGCGAGATGCGGATCAGCCTGTGGATGCCCTTTTCCGCCTTGAGGAAGCCGTAGGCGTAGGCCCCGTTGATCTGGAGCGTCACGGACTTCACGCCGGCCTCGTCGCCGGGCAGGAAGTCCAGCATGTCCACGCCGAACTCGTGGCGCTCGCACCAGCGGCGGTACATCCGAAGGAGCATCTCGGCCCAGTCCTGCGCCTCGGTGCCGCCCGCGCCGGGGTGGATCTCCAGGATGGCCCCGGAGGCGTCCTCCGGGCCGGAAAGGAGCGTGGCCAGCTCGGCCGCGCGCACCTGTCCGGCGAGCACGCCAAGCTGGTCCTGCAGGGCCAGGAGCACCTCCTGGCTGGCGTCGTCCTGGGCCATGGAGAGCCATTCGTCCAGGTCTTCCCGGGAGGTGCGCAGGGTCTCGAACTGGGCGATCTTGCCGGTCAGGTCGCTTTTTTCGCGCAGGAATGGGGTGAGGCGCTCGGGGTTCTGCCAAGCCTCGGGCTTGGAGAGTTCGGCCTCAATAGCTTCGAGGCGCTTGGCCTTGCCTTCCAGGTCAAAGCCGCCCCCAGAGGGAGTCGAACTGGTCCTGAAGGTCCTTGGCCTGGCCTTTGAGATCGGGATACTGCAGCAGTGCCATATGTGTTACGTGTCGCGCTCGCGTTTGGTCGTGATCGCCGAACGGAGGAACAACGCCAGAGCCGCCAATGCAGCCCCGGCCTCGATCCAGCCGTGCAGGCGGTGGTAGGGGGAAGTCTCCGATACGAGGGGCACGCCGGATACGGCCGTGGCCGTCTGCGTGAACAACGCCGTTTCGGAGAGGATGCGCCCCTTGGGATCGATCAGGGCCGTAATGCCCGTATTGGTCGCCCGCAACATGGAGCGATTCTGCTCCACACAGCGCAAGGTTGCAAGCTCCAGGTGCTGCCTCGGGGCGGCCGAGAGGCCGAACCAGGCGTCGTTGGAGATGCTCACCAGGATGTTGGCCCCGTCCTCGACCCGTTGTTGGGCCAATTCTGGAAAGATTACCTCATAACATATCAGCATTCCCATTGCAAGGCGGCCGCTCCTGAGCGGCCCGACCCGGACCCCGGGCGTGAAGGCCCCGACGCCTTGCAGCAGGAAGGACAGAACAGGGACGTCGCGCCCGAAGGGAGCGTATTCGCCGAAGGGCACCAGGTGCTGTTTCTCGTAATAGCTTTCCTCGCCGCCGGGGCCGAAGAGGTAGGCGCGGTTGAAGATGTCCGCCTCGCGCGACGTGCGCTCGTAACCCGGGGCCCCGGCCAGCAGCGGTACGCCGGCCTTGCGCACGAAGGCCCGGACCATGTCTGATTCGCGGCTGCGGTCCTGCACGAAGAAGGTCAGGGAGGTCTCCGGCCAGATGACGATGTCGGGAGGGGAGGCCAGCAAGGGCGTGGTCAGGTCAATATAGGTCTGCACCGCGCGGGGCAGCAGCTCCTCGTTCCATTTGGCGGCCTGGTCGATGTTGCCCTGGACCAACACCGCGGAGGCGGCGCTGGTGGAGGACACGGGGCGTTCCAGGGCCCATAAGCCGTAGCCGAACACGGCCATGGCCAGCGCGCAGGCGGCCACCCTGGGGGCCGCGCCAGGCCCCGCGGCCCAGACGCCGCAGGCGGCCAGCAGGCCGGAGAGCCCGTAGGCGCCCACCACGCCCGCCGCCTGGATGGCCGCGGGCCAGGGGGAAAAGGCCACGGCCAGGGGCAGCCAGGGAAAGCCCGAGAACATCCAGCCGCGCAACGCCTCGATGCCGGTCCAGGCCAGGCCCGCCAGCACGCCGAGGGCCAGCGGCCCGAGGCCCCGCCGGGCCACGCGCAGCATCCAGCAGAACAGGGCCGTGTAGAGGCCCAGCACCGCCCCGAGGAGCAGGGGACAGGGCACGGCCAGAACCCACGGCAGGGAGCCGAAATCGTGCCCGGGGATGGCCGTCCAGTACAGGCTTGCCGCCGCGCCCAGGGAGCCGGCCAGCCAGCCCGATTTGGCGGCTTTGCCCGGAGTCGGGGCCTGGCGCGCGAGGCAGACCAGCCCCAGCGGCACCAGCAGCACCAGCGCCGGGAACCTGCCCCACGGGTTGGCGAAGGCGAAAAAGCCCGCCGCCGCGACAAGAAGCACCAGAGCCCAGCCCGCGTCAGGCCGGGAAATCGGTCTCATCCTGGCTCTGTTCCGGCAAGGGTTCCGCTAGGACCCAGCTGACGGCCCTCTTGTTGGCTTCGGTAACGGTGAAGCGATAGCCCGCCGCCTCGAAGGTGTCGCCCTGTCTGGGGACGCGTCCGCCCAGGTCGCTCAGGTAGCCCCCGAGGGTCTCCATCTGCTCGGACTCCAGGTTGATGCCGAAGCGCTCGTCCAGCTCCTCCAGGGGGAAGCGCCCGCTCAGGCGCAGGCGGCCTTCGCCCATCTCCTGGAATTCCGGTGGCCTGGTGGGATCATGCTCGTCTTCGATTTCGCCCACGATTTCCTCCAGCACGTCCTCCAGGGTCACCAGGCCGGACGTGCCGCCGTATTCGTCCAGGGCGATGGCGATGTGGATGCGGCGCTTGCGGAACTCGGCGAGCATGTCCTTGAGATTCTTGGTCTCTGGGATGTAGAGGGGGGTGCGCATCACCTGGGAGAGGGGCGGCGTCTCGCCGTGGGGGCCGACGACGAACTTCAGCAGGTCCTTGGCGTGCACCACGCCGATGATGTGGTCGCGGTTCTGGCGGTAGATGGGAATGCGGGAGTGGCCGTGCTCGGTGATCAAGCGGCAGACTTCCTGGATGCCGTCCTCCTCGTCGGCGCAGATCATGTCCGTGCGGGGAATCATGACGTCGGCCGCCAGCTTCTTCCCCAGGGAAAGCACCTTGAGCAGAACCGAGGCGTCCTCGGCGTTGATCTCGCCTTCCTCCTGGGCGGCCTGGATCAGCTCATTCAGGGGATGCTCCTGGCGCCCCCTGAAGAATTTGTTCACCAAATTCCAAAATCGTCCTTCCGATCCGTCGTCCAACTCGGTCCTCCGTTGCGAAATGTTAAACAGTCAAGGCGCGGCGCATTATGCGATGCCCTTGTTACGATACAGTTCCAGGTGCAGCCCGAAAACCCAGTCGTCGATGACGGGCACACCGAAATCACGGTTCACCAGGGTCCAGTTGAGCCCCGTGAGGGGGGCCTGCACCGGGGCGCCCTGGGCGACGAAGCCCAGCCCGAGGGAAAGGTCCAGGCGGGAGGCGCAGTCGTCGTAGCACTTCACCAGGCGCGACAGCAGATAGTGCGTCCTATGGCCGCCGAAGTCCACATCCGCGAGGGTGATGCGCATGAAATATTGCTGGCCGAGCCGGATGGGCAGGTGACGCCGGTGCAGGGTCTCGGGCGTCAACTGCACGCGCGCGCCGCCGCCGGAGAGGTTTTCCAGCAGCAGATCCTGCGAGCCGTCGTGGTCCAGCGAGAAGCTCGGGTCGCCCCAGGTGTCCGGGTCGTTGGGGTCGCCCCGGCGGCGCACCTCGTCCTCGGTCCAGAGCTGGAGGCTCCTGACGTACTTGTCGGGCACCTCCACGCGCAGGTGCTGGCGGTTCTGGTTGAGCTCCAGGCGCTGCGGCCGGGAGATCGTCAGCCGCACCACGCCGTCGGCGTCCTTGGAGACGTGCTCGATACCGGACATGAAGCCGAAAGTGGACTGGACCTCAGGCTGCTCGGGCAGGCGCAGGCGGAAGGCCAGCTCCAGCGTGCGGCCCACCCAGGCCTGGTTGGCGTTCCTCACGGAGGAAAGCTCCAGCTTCAGGGTGCGCGGCCCGGCCTCCAGAAGGACGCCGTCCGTGGAGCGGGTGGGCTTGTCCTGGTGGTGGAAGCTGACGCGGACCTTGCTGCGCTGGGATACCGCCGCATCCAGGAGCTGCGAGATGCGACTGGGAGTCGTGAGCCAGGTGACGGGGTGTTTGGGCAGGAAGCCCGTGGGCTTCTTGCCGAAGACGATGGAGAGGGCGGCCAGCAGGAAGAACGCGCCGAAAAAGCCGCCCACCAGGAGCACCGACTCCAGGGTGACCCTGCCCGCAAGGATGTCCTGAAACATCCGGGAGAAAAAATCCTCCAGCGCCGCCTGGTTTTGCAGTGGTGACGGGAGAATGTCCATGGCGGTTTCCTGCTAGGTCCGGCCGGTTTTTTTGAGGTGTATTTCCAGGCAGGCCAGGGCCGCAGGCGTGACGCCAGATATGCGCGACGCCTGCCCGACGGTTGCCGGCCGAACCGCCGACAGCTTCTCCATGACCTCCCGGGAGAGCCCGGCAACTACCGCATACTCCAATTCGACCGGAAGTTCCAGGGATTCCAGATGCTCCATGGATTCGACGAGCTCCATCTGGCGCTTGAGGTAGCCGTCGTACTTCACGCGGGTTTCTGCCTCCTGGAGCACTTCGTCGCCGTAGGCATCCAGGCCGGGCCAGAGCGGAGCCAGACTCCTGATTTCGAGCTGCGGCTGGCGCAGCAGGTCGGCCAGGCTCACGGCCTTGCCGGGCACGCTGGCCCCGATGGCGGCCAAAGTGTCGCGTGTGGCCGCATCGGGGCGCACGCGCACGGACTCCAGCCCCTCAAGCACCGCGCCCAGCTGCTCCCGTTTGGCGCTGAAGAGGCGCCAGTGCGCGTCGTCAACGAGGCCGAGTTCGCGGCCGAAAGGGGTCATGCGCTCGTCGGCGTTGCCCTCGCGCAGCAGCAGGCGGTGCTCCGCGCGGGAGGTGAACATGCGGTAGGGCTCGGTGGTGCCCTTGGTCACCAGGTCGTCCACCAGCACGGCCATGTAGGCCTGGTCGCGCCTGGGCAGGAAGGGGGGCATGCCCCGCAGGGCGCAGGCTGCGTTCAGGGCGGCCCAGAGCCCCTGGGCCGCGGCCTCCTCGTAGCCGGAGGTGCCGTTGACCTGCCCGGCCAGGTAGAGCCCGGGCAGGGTTTTTGTTTCAAGTGTCGCTTTAAGTTGCGTGGGGTTGGCGTAGTCGTATTCGATGGCGTAGCCGGGCCGCACGATCTGCGCCCTCTCCAGGCCCGGGATGGTGGCCAGCATGGCCTTCTGCACCGATAGCGGCAGGCTGGTGGGGATGCCGTTGGGGTACATCTCCGGGCTCTCGATGCCTTCTGGCTCCACGAAGATCTGGTGGCGCTCCTTCTCGGGGAAGCGGGCCACCTTGTCCTCGATGGAGGGGCAGTAGCGCGCCCCGGTGCCCTTGATGACCCCGGTGAACATGGGAGAGCGGTCGAACCCGGCCCGGATGGCCTCGTGGGTGCGCTCGTTGGTGTAGGTCAGCCAGCAGGGCAGCTGCGGCAGGACCACGCCAGGCGAGCGGAAGCTGAAGGGCGTGGGCGGGTCGTCGCCGGGCTGGATGGTCATCTGCTCGAAATCGACCGAGTCCTTGAGCAGGCGCGGGGTGGTGCCCGTCTTGAGCCTGTCCAGGGCGATGCCGTACCCGGTGAGGCTTTCGGAGAGGCCCTGAGCGGCGGGGTCGCCCAGGCGCCCGCCGGGAAAGTTGGTCAGGCCTACGTGGATGAGCCCGCGCAGGAAGGTGCCCGCCGTGATGAGCACGGCCCGGGCCGGATGCGTCTCACCTAGGCTGGTGGCCACGCCGGAAGCGCGCCCGCCCTCTGAGAGGACCGCCACGGCGGTGTCCTGGCGGACCCAGAGGTTCGCCTGGGAGAAGATGTCGCGCTTGACCACGCGCAGGTAGGCGTCGCGGTCGATCTGGGCGCGCGTGGCCCGCACGGCGGGGCCCTTGCGTGTGTTGAGCTGGCGGAACTGGATGCCGGCGGCGTCCGCCCAGAGGCCCATCATGCCGCCGAGCGCGTCGATCTCGCGGACCATGTGGCCCTTGGCCAGGCCCCCGATGGCCGGATTGCAGGAGAGGTGCCCGATGCGGTCGGCGTTGATGGTCAGCAGCAGCGTGGCCAGGCCCAGGCGCGCCGAAGCCATGGCCGCTTCGCACCCTGCGTGGCCCGCGCCCACAACGATCAGGTCGAAGCGGTCGGGGAAAGGCGGTTTGGGCATGGTGCGGTCAGGAACCCCCGGCGAACAGGGCCCTGGCCATCACCTGGGCGTCGCCGATGTTGTGCTTGATCTGGGAGCGCTCGTTGGGCTGGTGGGCGTTGGGCACCCAGGTGGCCCAGACCACGGCGTCGAATCCGGCGCGGCGCAGGTAGGCGCCCACGGTGCCGCCGCCGACTCCCTTGGGGGTGGGGTTGCCGCCGTACACGGCGCGCACGGCGTCCACCATGCGGCCCACGATCTCGGCCTCCACGGGGGTGGCTGGCGCGGCCTGCTCCTTCTGGACCACGTCGTAACGCATCTCGACGCCGTATGTGGAGCAGATCTCCCGGCCCATCTCGTAGATGGCCTCCAGCACGTCGTCGAGCTCGTACTGGGGCAGCACGCGGCAGTCCACGTAGAAGACGTCGCGCCCCGGGATGGTGTTGACGTTCTCCACGTTGGCCTCCTTCTTGGTGGGCTGGAACGTGGAGTTGGAGGGCTTGAACAGCGGGTTCACGGCCGGGAACCGGTCGTGCAGGCGGGTGAGCCGCAGGATCATGGCCGAGGAGGCCACCAGGGTGTTCACGCCTTCCTCGGGCGAGGAAGCGTGGCACTGCTTGCCGATGACCGTGATCTTGAGCCAGAGCATGCTCTTCTCGGCGATCTCCACCATCTCGGAGGAGGGCACGCCGAAATCGGGGATGAGGAAGAGGTCCTTGGGCCCGAACATGTCCTTGTGGTTCTTGAGCAGGTAGTCCAGCCCGTATTTGGAGCCGTTCTCCTCGTCGGCGACCAGCAGGATGCCGAAATTCACGGGGGGCTTGGCGCCAAGCTCCATGATGGCCTTGGCCACCAGCAGGGAGGAGACCACGCCCTGGTGGTTGTCCTCCACGCCGCGGCCCACGAGCGTCTCGTCTTCGATCTTGAGTTCGAAGGGGTCGGAGGTCCACAGCTCAAGATCGCCGGGAGGCACCACGTCCAGGTGGGAGATGACCCAGAAGGTGCGGGATTCGTCCTCGCCGGGGATGATCGCCGCCACGCTGGGCCTGTGGCCGCAGGGCACGCGGGTGTCGGGCGCGCGGTACTCGCGGATGCCCGTGATGCCGATGGATTCCATCCAGGCGATCATGGCGTCGGTCTTCACGCGTTCGCCCTGGCCGCCGTTGTCTGGGCCGATGGCCGGGATGGAGACGAGGGTGCGCTGCAGGTCTATGACGGTTTCGCGCTGTTTGGCGATATGTTCAAGAATGCCGGCTAGCATGTCGTGGGCTCCGGGGCTGAGGCTTCGGCGCGTCGTTGCTGGTTCATGATGCGTCGGTGTAGCCCGGCGAAGGGGGCGATGGCAAGGCGGGCGCAAAGAAAAAGGGCGGGGATGCGCACATCCCCGCCCGCAATACGCGAATGGGAGCCTAACGGCCGCGCGCGGCGCGCTTGGATGCCTTCAGCGGGTTCACCTTGACCTTGCCGCCGGTGTCCTTCTCAGCCTTGACGTGGGTGGCGAAGTTGCAGACGTTCTTGGCCCACTTGCGCTCCGGCAGGGGGTAGCTGGTGCAGTACTTGACGCCCTCGACTTCCTTGGTGCGGTCGCAACCGTCGCACTTCTCGACAATGGGATGGCACTCGATGCCGTTCACCGCATAGCTCATTGACTTTATCCTCCGTTCACGCCCGCAGGCGATATGCGTTCATCCCGGCAGGGAGCACGCGTTCACGCCCGCAGGCGGAATGATACTTGCCGTTCGGAAACCAGACCTTTTTCATCATTAACCGGGCGATGTCAAGCGCCTGCGAGCCATTTTCGCACCGAATTCATCTCGCGCAGCAGGGCGGGGTAATCGAAGCTTGTGAACCGCCCGTCATCGTAGAGCACGTCGCCCGCCACCATGGTCAGCCGGACGTCGCCCCCGTTGGCCGCGTAGGCCAGGTGCGACACTGGGTTGTTGAGCGGCTGCAGGTGCGGCAGTCCGCCGCGCAGGGCGGTCAGGTCCGCCGGGGAGCCCGGGGCCAACGAGCCAAGCTCCGGCCAGCCCACGGCCCGGGCCGAATCCACTGTGGCCATGTCCAGCACGGCATGGGCGGGCAGGGCGGTGGGGTCCATCTCGCGCACCTTGCCCAGGAGCGCCGCCGCGCCCATCTCCGCGAACATGTTCAGCGCGTTGTTGCTGGCCGCGCCGTCGGTGCCCAGGCCCACGGTCACCCCGGCGGAGCGCAAGGCCAGCACCGGGGCCATGCCCGAGGCCAGCTTCATGTTGCTGCGCGGGTTGTGGGCCACGGCCACGCCCTTGGCGGCCATGAGTTCTATCTCCTCTTGCGTCACGTCCACGGCGTGGGCCACCAGCAGGCCAGGGCGCATCAGCCCCAACTCCTCCAGTACGTCCACGGGCCGCTTGCCGAACCGCTCCAGGCACAAGGCCGTCTCGGAGGCTGTCTCTGCCGCGTGCAGGGTCAGGATCAAGCCGTTGTCCCTGGCGATGCCGTCCAGGCGCAGCAGGGCGGGGTGGTTGGTGGCGTACACCGAGTGGGCCACCAGGCAGGGGCGCAGCAGCGGCCGGGAGGCGCAGAAGGCAATCAGCTCGTCCACCTTTTCGAAGGCGCGCTCCTGGCTGGGGGTGGAGGGCGTGGGAGTGTCGAAAACGCCCTCGCCCAGCACGGCCCGGATGCCGATATCCGAGGCGGTGGCGGCCACGGTTTTCTCGAAAAGGTACATGTCGCAGAAGGCCGTGGTGCCGGATGCCAGCATCTCGGCGCAGGCCAGGGCGGTGCCGATGGCCACGATCTCTTCGCTGAGGCGGGCTTCCGCGGGCCAGATGTGCCTGGTGAGCCACTCCATGAGGGGCAGGTCGTCCTCCATGCCCCGGAAAACCGTCATGGGGGCGTGGGTGTGGGCGTTGACCAGCCCCGGCAGCACGATGTCCGCCGAGAGGTCCAGCGTGCGTTTGGCGGGCGTGGCGGACAGCTCGGACCAGGGGCCCACGGCGGCAACGAGGCCGTCCCGCACGGCGAGTGCGGCGTCCGTGAGCACCTGCCGTTGCCCGTCCTGGGTGACGAGGGTTCCGGCGCGGATGAGCGTGTCGCAGGGGGGGAGGGGGGCGGCTTTCATCGGCGGGTGATGCCAGCATGGGCGCGGAAGTCAAGCCCCGGCTATCCGGGGGTGAACGTAAGCGCTGCATTCAGCTAATGTTTTCAGGATGATGGCCCCACGCTCCGGCTTGACGCGCTGGGGGTTTACGCGTAGTTGGCTGAAGGATTTGACACCACTTCAGGAGAGTTCTCATGGATCTGCGCGCCTATATCCGCGACATCCCGGATTTCCCCAAGCCCGGCATCCTCTTCTATGACATCACCCCCCTGCTGGGGCACCCCGCCGCGTTCAGGCACTCCATCGACCTGATGGCCGAACGCTTCCAGGACAGCGGCGCCACCAAGGTTGCCTGCGCCGAGGCGCGGGGCTTCATCTTCGGCGCGGCCCTGGCCTACAAGATGGATATCGGCTTCGTGCCCGTGCGCAAGCCCGGCAAGCTCCCCTGGAAGACCACCACCGTCACCTACGACCTTGAGTACGGCACGGACACCCTCTGCATGCACGAGGACGCATTCCTGCGCGACGAGAAGATCCTGCTCATCGACGACGTGCTGGCCACCGGCGGCACGCTGCAGGGCATGCTCAAGCTCATGGACGCCTGCAGCGTGGACATCGTGGGCATCGGCGTTCTGGCGGAGCTGGTGTTCCTGCAGGGACGCGAGAAGCTCGGCAACATCCCCTTGGAAAGCCTGGTCAAGCTGGGGTAGCCATGAAAATTGCCATCATCGGCGGCAGCGGCCTGGACAACCCGGACATCCTTGAATCGCCTCGTGACGAGGAGTTTGACACCCCCTACGGCAAGCCCAACTCCACCCTGCGTCACGGCACCATAAATGGCAGGGATGTGGTCCTGCTGGCGCGGCACGGCCGCTCTCACACCTGCCCGCCCACCTGGGTGAACTACCGGGCCAACGTCTGGGCGCTGAAGAACGCCGGGTGCACGCACATCCTCTCCACCACGGCCGTGGGGTCCCTCAAGGAGGAGATCAAACGCGGCGACCTGGTGATCCTGGACCAGTTCATCGACTTCACCCGCCAGCGCGCCATCACCTTCCACGAGCGCTTCGAGCCCCACTGCCCCGTGCATACGCCCATGGCCGACCCCTTCGACGAGGGGCTGCGCCAGCGCCTTGTGGCGGCCTGCGCCCGCTTCGGCTACGCGCACCATCCCCGGGGGACGGTGGTCACCATCGAGGGGCCGCGCTTCTCCACCAGGGCGGAATCGCACATGTTCCGCTCCTGGGGCGCGGACGTGATCAACATGAGCGTGGCGACAGAGGCCATCCTGGCGGCCGAGGCGGGCGTACCCTATGCGGCGGTGGCCATGTCCACCGATTACGACTGCTGGAAAACGGATGAAGCCCCCGTCACCTGGGAGGACATCCTGCACATCTTCCAGCAGAACGCGAAGAAGGTCACGGACGTGCTCATCGAGGTCATCTCCGGCCTGGATTCATGAACGACACCGCCTGCCTGCTGATCCACGGCTTCGCAGGCACACCCTTCGAGATGCGGCCCCTGGCCGACACACTTGAGGCGGCCGGGGCGCGCGTGAGCACGCCTGCGCTCCCCGGCCACGCCGCCAGCGTGGAGCGGTGGGCAGCCACCCGCTGGGCGGATTGGCAGGGGTGCGTCGAGGACGAATATCTGCGCCTGGCGGCGGACCACGAGCGGGTCTTCGCGCTTGGTCTCTCCATGGGCGGCAGCCTCTGCCTGGACCTTGCGCGCAGGCACCGCCTGGCCGGGGTGGTCACCGTCGCCTCCCCAGTCTATCTGTACCGGTTCCTGCCCCCTTCCAGCTCGGACTGGCGCATCCCCTTCACCGGGCTGCTGCGTCGACTGCGCCCCATCTGGCCCACAACGCCGGGGCGGCCCGAGTCACGCGCCATCGCCCCCTGGCGTGGCTACGAGGGCGTGGTGGCCCTGGAGCCTCTGTACAGCCTGATCCACGGGCTCAGGGAGCTGCGCTGCAACCTGGGGCAGATCACCGCGCCGCTTCTGGCCATGCACGCCCCGGGCGACAAGCAGGTGCCCGCGGGGAATCTGTGGGAGATCGTGAGGGGGGTGCGCTCGCCGCTCAGGCGCGCGGTTCTTCTGGAGATTGAGGAGCGAGTGACCAGCCACCACATGCTGACCACCCACCGGGAGGCGGGGCCGGTGGTGAACAGGCTCTGCGCCCGGTTCGTGTCCGCAGGGGGCTGAGCTTCATTTCCCGCAGCTGGCGAGGGCCAGCTTGACCGCTTCCACCAGCTTGTCCTTGTCCAGGGGCTTGGCCACGTAGCCGTCCATGCCCGCCTGCAGGCAGATGTCCCTGTCGCCGTCCATGGCGTGGGCCGTCATGGCCACGATGGGCGTCCGGCTCTTGGAGGACGCAGCCGTCTCCGCCTCGCGGATGGCGCGGGTGGCCGCCAGCCCGTCCATGACGGGCATCTGCACGTCCATGAACACGATGTCGTATTGGCTGGAGCGGAACATCTCCACGGCCTGGTGCCCGTTCTGGGCGCAGGCCACCTCCATGCCCAGTTTCTCCAGCATGCGCGTGCCCGTGAGCCTGCCTATGGTGTCGTCTTCGGCCAGCAGGGCCTTCATGGGAGGAGGCAGGTCGGGAGAAGGATGCCGCTGCTTCCCTGAAGCGGGCCGCCGCAGGGGC